>DASTZB010000279.1:0-7155 GCA_035764525.1 Chitinophagaceae bacterium
GTAACATTTTTATAGACCCCTACACCAATCCCTGCCCCTCTTGCCGCACCAGTAGCACCATCGGTATTGTACAATTCGAGTTCGCAACCGATAGTGTTTGCAAATACAGAACTAAAGACTTCACTTAAAAACATATTTGCATTACCTGCTCTTACAGTTTTTATTTCCATGCCCATATCTTTCATTACTTCAACACCGTAATGCAATGCAAAAACGATCCCTTCCTGCGAAGCACGGGCAATATGTCCGCGATTGTGACGGTTGAATTGAACCACTTTCATTACTGCGCCGAGATCTTTATTTTCCAAAACTCTTTCTGCGCCATTGCCAAATGGATAGACCAAAAGCTCATCAGAACCTGCCGGCGCCATTGATGCTTCTTTATTTATTTGTTCGTAAGATGAATCACCAAAAAAGTTTTTACGTAGCCAGCTATTCAGAATACCTGTACCATTTACACAAAGCAAAACACCATAACGGGGATCTTTTTTTGAATGATTGACATGAACAAATGTATTCACCCTTGATTTCGGGTCATAATTCGGTTTATCAATAATTCCGTAGACAACTCCTGACGTACCAGCAGTAGCCGCAACTTCTCCGGGTTGTGATACATTCAAAGAGAAAGCATTGTTTGGCTGGTCACCTGCACGATAAGAAACCGGAATCCCTGCTTTCAATTTTAATTCACTTGCAACTGCCGAAGTAAGTTTGCCCTGCTCACCGAATGTTGGAACCAATTGAGAAAGTAATTCTTTATCGATACCATAATATTTCAACAGATCAACAGCAACCTTTTCTTTTTTAAAATTCCACATGATCCCTTCGCTTAACCCGGAAATTGTAGTAGCCGGCTCACCAGTTAATTTCATTGCGATATAATCACCCGGTAACATGATCTTGTAAATATTCTTATAAACATCAGGTTCATTTTTCTTTACCCATCTCAATTTAGATGCAGTAAAGTTTCCTGGTGAGTTGAGAAAATTTTTCAGGCAATACTTCTCACCCAATTCTTCGAAAGCCCTATCGCCGATCTTAACCGCGCGACTATCACACCAGATAATTGAAGGACGGAGAGGTTTTAGATCTTTATCAACACAAACAAGTCCATGCATCTGGTAAGCAATACCTATCGCAGCAACTTCATCGCCATTGAATGAAACCTGCTGATGCAATTTGTTTACTGTATTCACTAATTCTCTCCACCACATTTCAGGATCTTGTTCTGCAAAACGCGGCTGTGGTGATTGCATGGGCATTTCTGATGAGGGAGAAAATGCTGACGCAACAGTTTTACCTGAAGCAATTTCAAGTAAGGTTGCTTTTACTGACGAGGAACCGATGTCAAATCCTAATAAATATCTCATAGTTTACCAAAAACGTATATATAATGCAACAATTATTCCCAAAACAATTATAATCATCGCCATAACTCCAGGCGTTACCTTATACATGCTTTTATCAATTTGTAATGCATTGCCTAGTGCTCTCCCTTTTGCATCCAATAAACTCACTGCAATAATCAATAGCGAAGTAAAAAAGAAAACCCATCCCATCTGAATTAAGAATGGTATCTCATAAGCCCCGGTGCCCGTTGGATAAGCTGTATATATCAATGTTTCATTGCCTGCAAGACCGGGTAAAAATTTATCAAATAGTACTGCTAATAAAACACCGCCTACAATTCCTGTTATGGCTGCTTTGGAGGTTGTCTTCTTCCAGAAAAATCCAAATAAGAAAACCGGGAAGATAGCGGGAGAAATATAGCCGGTATATTTTTGAATGAATTCAAATCCGCCTTTGCCGCCAATACCCAATGAATCCTGCCAGTTGACCATGATTGCAATGATCAATGCTATTGTCACAACTAAACGCCCCATCCAAACTAAATTCTTTTCAGAGGATCCTTTATTAATATATTTCTTGTAAATATCCAGCGTATAAATTGTAGAAATGCTGTTTGCTTTACCTGCAAGAGAAGCGACAATTGCAGCAGTCAGTGCTGCCATTGATAATCCTTTTAATCCTGCGGGCAAAAACCCAAGTACTGCTGAATAGGCATTGTCTTCTCTGAATTCTCCATTGGTCAACATCTGTTGTTGCAAGTCACCGTTTTGATGTAACACAAAAGCAGCAATACCAGGCAATACAACTAACAAAGGCATCAATAATTTTAGAAAGGCAGCAAATAAAATTCCCGTTCTGGCTGTTTTTAAATTGGCACCTAGTGCCCGCTGAGTTATATATTGATTGCAACCCCAATAATTCAAATTCGCAACCCACATACCGGCGGCGAGCATTGCCATTCCTGGCAAACTTGAATAATGATTTATTTCCTGTTGCGAAGATGCGGAGGTTGGTTTATCAAAGATCATTTTAAAGTGATCCGGAGCTGTTTTTAGTAAATGATTGAAGCCAGCGAGAAAATCTTTCCCATATCCAAATTTTTCGCTGACGACCGTTAAGGCGATATAAGATGTGATCAAGCCCCCTGCCAGTAATACTAATACCTGTATAACATCAGTATAGCCGATCACCTTCATTCCCCCTAAGGTAATCACCAACGCAAAAACAGCAAGACCGATCATTATCCAATGAAAATTTTCACCACCAGTGAGGCTATTGATCGCAATTGTTCCGAGATATAAGATCGAAGTAAGGTTCACAAAAATGTAGAGGAACAACCAAAATACAGCCATGATCATTGCAACAGTCTCATTATATCTTGTTTTTAAAAACTGCGGCATGGTGAATATGCGATTCTTTAAATAGATCGGCATAAAAAAAACAGCAACAATAACTAATGATACCGCTGCCAGCCATTCGTAAGCGGAAATAGCAATACCTAAACGAAATCCGTTTCCGCTCATTCCAATAAATTGTTCAGCGGAGATATTTGATGCGATTAATGATGCACCGATCGCCCACCAGGTAAGTTGTCCTTCAGCAAGAAAGAAATCGGTGGACGTGGTCTGCAGCTTTTTTTTCCTTTGATAGATCCAATATCCATAACCAGCAACTATGATGAAGTAAATAAAGAATACAAGTATATCGCTGTTAGCAAGCTGTTTCATTCAAGTTGGTTTGAACCATGAAAATATTGAAAAATGGCCGACAAAATATTTAATTCGTATAAATTACCTTGCAACCTTTCCTTCAACCCTAAAATTGCGAACACATGTACGAACATAAGAAACAAAAATTAGCTCCAATGGGTGTCTTTTACCAAAGAATACTCAAAAATATTTTGCTTGCATTTTTTATTCTTGGTATTTGCCTGCTTATTGGCATTTTAGGTTATCATTATACTGCAGGTGTAAACTGGCTAGACTCACTTCATAATGCCTCTATGATATTAAGCGGTATGGGACCTGTAATAGAGATCAATACTTCTTCAGGAAAGATCTTTTCGTCTTTTTATGCCTTGTTTAGCGGAATCGTTTTCATCACCAATATCGGGGTGATACTGGCGCCGGCCCTTCATCGAATGTACCATCGCCTGCATCTGGAGGAAGAAAAATAATCTCAATTTTTCTATTTTTTAAAACCGATCTGTTCGATTTGCTTGTTAACCACAAGACTAAAAAAATCATGGAGTATCTTATAGATCTAATTTGATATCGTAATTGATCTGGACCGGTTCATTTAATTTTTCAATGAAGTCAATCCGGGAATTTTTTTACTTCTACGTCAGCAGGAAGGTCTTTTTCCATTTCTTTTACATACTATTTCAAACCTCTCTATTTAAAATGTGTATTCTTTAAATGCCTGAACTCAATTGAATACCATCCTTTGAGATTGCCCGCAATTTCTGAAGAACCGATATCAGCGATTACTATAGCAGATGCATCGCTATCTGTGCTATAAATTTTTGTTTTAAGGTCCGCCGCCGATATTTTACCGAATTTTACAGGAGACCTGTCTTGTGACCGGCTAATAAGAAAAAATGAAAGGCCAATGAATAATAAAAAAAGTTTTGGCATAGCCGGCAGTTATTGACCCAATTTAAAAAATTAAGCGCTTAATAATAGTTAAGATTGAAAGAAAAACAAACGATACTGGTAAAACAATTAGCGACAGAACTTGGATTCAACTTTTGTGGCATTGCAAAGGCAACAAAGCTTAATGATGATGCAGGAAGGCTTGAGGCATGGTTAAATAAAGGGATGCAAGGAAGCATGCATTACATGGAAAGATATTTTGACATGCGGATAGATCCGGGCAAACTGGTGCCGGGTGCCCAGTCAGTCATTACTTTATTATTAAATTATTTTCCCAATGAAAAGCAAGACAACGATGCATTAAAAATTTCTAAGTATGCTTATGGCAAAGATTATCATGAAGTGATAAGAGAAAAATTAAACCATTTTATAGAATTGCTTAAACAACAGGTTGGCCAAATTCACGGTCGTGGGTTTGTAGATAGTGCCCCTGTATTGGAAAGGACATGGGCTCAACGCAGCGGACTTGGATGGGTTGGTAAAAACGGGAACCTGATCAATAAGCAAATGGGCTCTTTCTTTTTTATTGCAACACTGATAACCGATCTTGACCTGCAACCCGATGAACCTTTTGTCAAAGATTACTGTGGCACTTGCACTCGTTGTATTGATGCTTGCCCTACCGATGCTATTTTACCGGGTAAAATTGTAGATGGAAGCAAATGCATTTCTTATTTCACAATTGAATTAAAAGATATCCTAATACCAACCGAAATGAAAGGCAAATTTGAAAACTGGATATTTGGTTGCGATATCTGCCAGGATGTTTGTCCATGGAATCGTTTTTCAAAACCAACAACTGAAATTGAGTTTACTCCTTTACCTGAGATTCTAAATCTTTCAACAAAAGAATGGGAAATGATGACTGAAGAGAATTTTAGAAAAATATTCGATCATTCTCCATTAAGTCGAAGTAAACTCAAGGGTATTCAAAGAAATTTGAAATTCTTACAAGCGGAATGATTTTAGAATTTCCAGCCAACTTTTAAAACGATCCTGTTAAGATTATAATTATAAACATCAGTAATCGTTTCTTGCGTTCTCCAATCCCTGTAACTAATGGTTTTTTCTAATGATTTGTATGAATGACCAAGTGATAAAACAAGCCCTCCTCCCTTCTTTGTTCCAACTATATAACCTAAGCCAAGATCAGTGTAAGCACCATTGTGAAATTCACTTGAATTATTATTTCCATCCCATATAAAAATTGGACCATCAACATAATTTTCCTCTACCCAATCAAAGTTGACGCCGCCATCAGCATAAGCAAAAAACTTATTCTTTGTTTTTCCGAACTCATACCTGAAATCAGCAAATAGGGGAACTGACCGATAGAGATAATAATCCAACCCGAGACCCACACCGGCGAAAAGGTTGCCTTTTAGAAAACCATTGATTGACTGCAAACCCGCAGACACTTCGTTATCTCCATTCATCAACGAAATATTATTAATAGAATGAAATTTATAAGCCGTATTTTTCTTTTGTCCAAAAGAAACCAGTGCAACAGGTATCAAGAATGCCAGGAAAAAGTATTTCATTTTCATAAATTAGTTTTTAACGTTCATCTTGCTTATCAGATTGATGTTGCTGAGAGAAGAATAGTCATATTGATATAGCCCATCTTTTGCAACAACCAATGCCCATCCGTTAAAAGCGATCACATCATACGTATCTGATCCTTTGATTTGTTTTTGCAATGAAAGATTTCTTACATCGGATGCATTGTAAAACTTCAATCCATCACGACCATCACAAATGATAAGTGTATTGCCATCTTTTGCAAGCCCATGTGGATTGGTCATAGGGTAAGTTTTTATAAGTGTTGGATTCGATAAGTTGGAAATATCCAATACGTCAAGTTGCTCACCAGTGCCCTGACATGTAGTACCGGTGCGCAGTGTAACAAATGCATTCGTGTTATCAGCGATCACCGGATCACATTTTCGGGCATGTGTAAAGGTCCCTAACTGGACCGGGCTTGTTGGATTTGTAATATCAAATATGAACATACCTGTAGTAGAACCAATAAACAAACGATTATTGAATGGATAAAGCGTTTCAATGCCCCAACTCATTTGAACTTTGTTGCTAAAAACAGGATCCGCGCCATTTGCTATAGAAACAACATTTAAGGCTGAGTTAGAAACGGCATATAGATAGTTATTGACAACTGTAAATCTTGCCATTGAACCGCCGACACCAAATGGAGAACCACCCGCACCAGTTACGGTTCCTGGTTGCCCGGCAACAGATGAAAGTGGGGACATAAAGACATCGGCTGATCTCAAGCCGCCAAAAAAACCACCATTTCCTCCGCAATCAATTTGAACAATAGTATCCTTTCTTACCCAATCTTGAATGATCATTGCTGGGTTTTGTGAAAATCCATTACCATAATATCTTTCTGGAAAAATGTTTTCTGTGAATTTCTTTACTATGATTTGATTCGGATCAGTGATATCAATAGCAACAAGATCAGTATAAAGATCTGCATAAAGAATGTTTCCCTTAACCGCCATATCAAGATTACCGGGAATATCAATAAAAGCAATATTCTTCGGAGCCGATCTGTTTGTATTGTCAATAATATGAATGCCACGATCGATCTCATTTAGAAAAATATAGTTGCCGCGGATATAAATTTTCCCGGGTCTTTCAATTTCCCTTGATGAATTGTTTTTGATATTGGCCCGCACTTGATCTTTTGTACGATATACAGGTTCCCAATATACATAACGACGGGTGCACTTATCCTTTACACAACTATTAAAAACAAAAAGCAGTGCAATTGTGCTTGTCAGCAAAGCTGAAAAAGATCTTATTCTCATAAAAGCAATTTTAAGGTTGACAACAGTAAGTAAATAACCGTTGCCTGCCCGCACAGAAATTTTAATGACATTAATATTCGGTTGAGTGTGTTGGGACGGTCTCTATTTTTTTGAATTAAAAAGGATGCCCGTTCTTAAACCAACAAAAAATAAATACCTCTTCGTTTCGAAAGGGCTATCAATAAGCTTGCTCAAATGAAAATTTGCGATAGGGCCGAGACTCCATTGCGCTTGTTTATTATTCGCTATGGTCCAGGAAAAACCGGTTGATAAACTGAATTGGGTCTTAATCAATTGGCTTTTATTTTTATAATAAACAC
>DASTZB010000280.1:0-2901 GCA_035764525.1 Chitinophagaceae bacterium
CCTCGATCCTTATACTTTATCCAGGAACAACATTTTTTGGATCGTTACTGGCAATCGGATTAATGCTTGGTGCTATTGGAGCTCATTTTACTAAGCTTGGTATTGTTGTTAAAGACGATGGCGGCCAATTATTCATTTACGCTTTATTGGTTTTAGTTTCATCTATCACTCTTGCTGTCATTTACAGGAACGATGGAATTAATCTTATTAAAAGGGTTATATAATATGTATAAATTTATTGTCATCATATTTGTTTTATTTACGCTGAGTTCTTGTGTTAAAGAGAATACGCCGACCGCCCCTGTGAATAACCCGGTGGATACGTCAATGGCAAATATTCGTTTTAATGGTACATTTGGTAATGGCCCTTACGGCGCAGTGAACGGAACGGCTAAGATCTATTTTCAGAACAACCAATACATTCTCGCCCTGGAAAACTTTAGTAGCTCTAATGGCCCTGACTTGCATGTTTATATTTCAAAAGAACTGCAGCCGGTTAATTATATTGATTTAGGAAAGCTGCAGGCAGTAAGCGGAAATCAACAATACCAGCTTACTGAAAATATAAGTTTCTCAGAATATAAGTATGCGCTGATTCATTGCCAACAGTATAATCATTTGTTTGGAAGCGCTGATTTAAAATAAACTATTAACTGAAAACTATGATGCTTAAACAACCCATTCAACATGTTTTTGTCCAGCTGAGCGAAACGCTTAACCAACTTAGCGATGAGGAATATGTGCAGCCTAGCCGGATATTACTCAATGCAACTATCGGTCAGCATGTCCGACATATTATTGAATTGTTTCAATGCCTTGAAAAGGGATATGATGAAGGCGTAGTAAACTATGAGAAAAGAAAGAGAGACTATCAAATTGAGACCAATAAAGAATTAGCATCTGCGTTGTTGAAAGAAGTTTACCAGAATATTGAAAGATCGAATAAGGAAATCATACTTGAAGCTGAGGATTACTGTGACACAATGGAAGTTGCTTCAATCCCTTCTAATTATTATCGTGAACTGGCGTATAATTTGGAGCATGCTATTCATCACATGGCATTGATAAGAGTCGGAGTAAATGAAGTTTCGTCTATAGAATTACCGGATGAATTTGGAGTGGCTTATTCTACTGTTAAATACCGCAAACAATGTGCACAGTAAGTTTTATACCAGTAAAAGATAAATTCTTCATCACTTCTAATCGTGATGAAAAACTGACAAGGAAAAATGCCATCAATCCAGGTATGTTTATATATAATGATCAAAAACTATTTTTCCCAAAAGATGCTGATGCCGGGGGCACCTGGATCGTGATGAAGGAAAATGGTGATGCTGCTGTATTGTTAAATGGTGCATTTATTTGTCATAAAGCCGAACCTCCTTATAGATCAAGCCGAGGAATTATTCTACTTGATGTTATATCTTCTGAAAGGCCTTCAGTTGCATTTAGAAAAATGAACTTGCAGGATATAGAGCCATTCACAATAATATTACTTGAAAACAATTGCTTATATGAATTCAGATGGGATGGCACAGAAAAATATTGCAAACAGTTAAATGTGAATCGACCTTATATCTGGTCATCGGCGACATTATATGATGGGTTTGTAATAAAAAAGAGAGAACAATGGTTCGCATCTTTTTTAAATGATCATCCGACACCAACACAACAAGATATCTTAAACTTTCATCGATTTACAGGCGACGGTGATAAACAGAATGATCTGCTTATGACAAGAGACAGCATGTATACCACCGTGAGTATTACCAGTATTTTGCTTACAAGAGATCGCGGCTGTATTACTTATATGGACATTCAGAATAATTCATTATCAGAAATAAAAATTGAATTGCTGCATTCATCTGAAACAATAGAATGAGAAGAATATTATATCACCCTTTTTTTATAAAACTGTTTAATTGGGAATACTGGCCCTTTAACGTCGTGTACGGTCCACTTTTCTTATACTGGTTCTTTCTTTGTTTAAAAGCCCGGTCATTTTTCTTCTTTAATACTTCTAATCCAACTATTAAGAATGGTGGTTTTCTTATGGAATCAAAAAAAGAGATCTATGATTTGATCCCTGCAGATCTCTATCCCACTACTCTTTTTTTTAAAGCGAACACACCAATTGAAAATGTCTTAAAAGAAATAGAGCTAAGTGAGGTGAAATTTCCAGTAATAGGCAAGCCGGATATTGGCATGAAAGGGATGATGGTAAAAAAATTAGAAAATATAAATGATCTGCAGGAATATGGATTGAATTCAAGGGTAGATTTTCTTATACAGGAATTTGTTCCCTATCAGAATGAAGTGGGAATATTTTATTATCGTTATCCAAATGAGGAAAAAGGACATCTTTCCGGGATTGTAAAAAAAGAATTTCTTGCTGTGGTCGGCGATGGTGTTTCTACGGTAGGCCAATTGCTCTTAAAAAACAAAAGAGCGGTTTTGCAGTTGCCCATATTGAGAAGATCGGAAAAAGATAAAATGAATATTATTTTAAAGTATGGTGAAGAATTAATTCTGGTACCTTATGGAAATCATGTAAGGGGCGCAAAGTTTTTGGATGATAGCCGCCTTATTGATGAGGATTTGACTAACACGATAGATTCAATCTGTAAAAAAGTGAATGGGTTTTACTTTGGTAGACTTGATATACGTTTCAAATCCTGGGAAGAATTAAAGCAAGGGAAAAACTTTTCTATTATAGAATTGAACGGCTCAGGAAGCGAGCCAACACATATTTATGATCCCAGGCATTCCGTTTTTTGGGCATGGAAAGAAATTACAAAGCATTGGAGAATTTTGTACCGTATCAGTAAAATGAATCATCAATTACAGAAAACACCGTATATGACAACCAGGATGGGTCTTGATATGTTTAAACAGAACAGT
>DASTZB010000281.1:0-2706 GCA_035764525.1 Chitinophagaceae bacterium
ATGATCCGCAATTTGTATTAGGAGGAAGTTACCAGGGAACTATCGAAGTGATGAATACAAAAGCAAAAGCTGGTACAAATATCATGGCTGCGCCGATCCAGTATCTAACCCGTGATGCAAAGGATATGAAGTATCGTTTCAACTGGAATGCGCCCATTATATGGAGTAAACATGAACCGAATGTTTTTTATCATGGTTCACAATATTTATTACGTACCGATGATATGGGTAAAACATGGAAAGAAGCTTCTCCCGATCTTACAAGAAATGAAAAAGAAAAACAAGGTAAGCCGGGAGTGCCTTATACTAACGAAGCTGTGGGGGCCGAGAATTATGGAACACTTGCTTATGTTATTGAATCTCCTCATGAAAAAGGCGTGATCTATACCGGCAGTGATGATGGTTATGTTTATTTAACAAATGACAACGGAGCACATTGGGAAAATGTAACACCTGCGGGTTTACAGGAATGTTTGATCAATTCCATCGAAGTATCTCCTTTTGATAAAGCCACGGCTTATATCGCCACAACTAGATATAAATTCAACGACCATACTCCCGGTTTATATAAAACGACCGACTATGGTAAAACATGGGTAAAAATAAACAACGGTATTCCCAATGGTGCCTTTACAAGAGTTGTAAGAGAAGATGATAAAAGGAAAGACCTGCTTTTTGCGGGAACTGAAACAGGTATTTATATTTCATGGAATGGTGGAAAAAATTGGGAACCGTTTCAATTAAATATGCCGGTCACTCCGATTACTGATCTTCGTATTCACCGGGGAAATTTAATAGCAGCTACGTCCGGCAGATCATTTTGGATATTGGATGACCTGGGTTTGATCCGCCAGTATAAAAAGGACACTGTATTCTCAATCTTTAATCCTTCGCCAGCATATCTAATAAATGGATCCAGTGAATTGGATCAATCTAGCCCCGATTTCACAGGCTTGAATAGTTCGCGGGGAATTAATCCATCAACAGGAATAGTTATTTATTACCAGCTCCCGCAATTGAAAGAAACGGATGTATTGACAATGGAAATAAAGGATGCCGCAGGAAATCTTGTACATGTATATAGTTCAAAAAAAGACAGTACTTATAAAAAGTATGATGGCGGGCCACCGGCAGAGCCAGTATTGTCAAAAACGAAAGGACTGAATCGTTTCGTATGGAATATGCGATATTCAACTATGCCCGGGGTACCGGATGCATATATCGAGAGCAGTTATCGTGGTCATAAAGCTATCCCGGCAAAGTATACAGTTACACTAAAAATGGGTCAACAAAAAACTGCTACCGATGCAGAGGTATTGGTAAATCCATTATACCCGACAGATGCTGCCACATACAAAGAATACAACAGTATTATGAGCAGCATGGAAAATGAGTTGACAACAATGCATAAAATGGTAAACAACATGAATGCAAAAAGAGAACAGTTGGAATCTTTGCTTGCTTCATTGGCCGCTGAAAAATATGCTGTATTAAAAACTGAAGGAGCTGCATTAGTGAAAAAGATGAAAGCATGGGATGAGGATATGATACAGCGAAAAACAAAGGTGTATGATGATGCCGATAATTTCCCGGCAAAGTTTACGGCCAACTATTTATTTCTTATTAACCAAACGGAAAGTGATATTCCAAAGATCAACAAACCCTCTTTAGACAGGATGAACGAACTGAATACAGAATGGACAACACTTAAAAGCAGGGGAGTGGAGATATTGGACAAAAGTATTCCCGCATTTAATAAGAAACTATGGGATGCCGGCGTGGGAGCAGTTTGGAAAAATTGAGATTGCTTATTAACTAATATGCTGCAATAGAAGACTATTGCGTTAATGCTTTACCCGGCAAAACCGTATCTATATTTAAAAGCTCCGTTATGGGCTTAATAGCCTATCTTCACCGTGTGATTTTAAGTTTTACTGCATTTAGTATTTGGCCAGTTCAAATTTTTACTTTTCCCCTCAGTAACAGTTAGTCCCCTTTTTACTTTTTTCTGTAAACTTCTTCACCGGTATTATTTTTTTTTATTTTAAAATTTTTGATTTATGAACATGTACGTTTCGAACTTAAGTTTTCACACAACAGATGATGATTTGAACAAATTATTTTCTCAATTTGGTTCAGTGTCATCTGCCAAAGTAATCAGTGACCGTGAAACTGGTCGCAGCCGTGGTTTCGGTTTTGTTGAAATGGATTCTGATGAAGATGCAAAAAAAGCGATCGCAGGTCTTAACAACAAAGAAGTTGAAGGCAGGGCAATGTCTGTTTCGGTTGCAAAACCCAAAAAGACCGATAATAAAAGATGGTAATCGGGAGATAGAACTCAGTTCTATTTTGCTTTACAAATAATCGGCAATAAAGGGTCACCGGACCTTTTTATTGGTAATATATCCGGTAGTTTGCTTTGATCAGCATTTTTGCCTGGAAATAATTTTTATTGAGAACAATTTAATAACCTTGTTCTCAATTTTTTTTGTTACAAGCTTTTTTAAATAAAGATGAAAGCATCCACTATAAATGAATTGAAACAAGAACTGGTCAATACACCGGCCCCAACACTTGTTGATCTTTGTCTTCGCCTGGCAAGATTTAAAAAGGAGAATAAGGAATTGCTTACCTACTTGCTTTTTGAAGCTCACGATACTTCATTATATATTAGATCAGTAAAAGAAGAAATGGCATTGCAGTTTA
>DASTZB010000282.1:0-3758 GCA_035764525.1 Chitinophagaceae bacterium
TAAGGTGCTTCATATTCACTTTACCACTTTCAACTTTGCGATAAGGTGTTTCAATAAAGCCCATCTCATTGATCTTAGCATGTACGCAAAGCGTAGAGATAAGACCGATGTTTGGACCTTCCGGTGTTTCAATAGTACACAGACGTCCATAGTGAGAATAGTGTACGTCACGAACCTCGAAACCTGCTCTTTCCCGGCTTAAACCACCTGGCCCGAGTGCTGAGATACGACGCTTGTGAGTGATCTCACTTAATGGATTTGTTTGGTCAAGGAACTGAGACAACTGTGATGTACCAAAGAATGAATTGATAACAGAGGAAAGAGTTCTTGCATTGATCAAATCAACCGGTGTAAACACCTCGTTATCTCTTACGTTCATTCTTTCACGAATGGTACGAGCCATACGTGCAAGACCAACGCCAAACTGAGCATACAATTGCTCACCCACAGTACGTACACGACGATTGCTCAGATGATCGATATCATCTATCTCTGCTTTACCATTGGTAAGGCGAACGAGATATTTGATGATCTCGATTATATCTTCTTTTGTTAATGTCTTTTGTTTAAGCTGTACATCAAGATTCAGTTTGCGGTTAATTTTATAACGACCAACTTCACCAAGATCATAACGCTTATCGCTGAAGAATAATTTATCAATGATGCCACGGGCAGTTTCATTATCCGGTGCATCAGTACCACGCAATTGGCGGTAGATATGTTGCACAGCCTCCAGCTCACTATTCGAAGTATCCTTGTTCAGTGTATTATAAATGATCGCAAAGTCGCCACCAACATCGTCTTTCTGAATGAAGACGCTCTTCACATCCATTTCAGTGATCATGTTGATAGCTTCTTCATCAAGCACTGAGTCACGTTCAAGAACAATCTCATTTCTTTCAATTGAAACCACTTCACCGGTATCCTCATCCACGAAATCTTCCACCCAGCTTCTCAATACACGGGCGGCCAAACGACGACCCACATATTTTGATAAGGTCTTTTTATCGGCTTTTACTTCATCAGCCATTCCGAATAATTCGAGAATGTCTTTATCCGTTTCATAACCGATAGAACGAAGAAGTGTAGTTACAGGGAACTTTTTCTTGCGATCAATGTATGCATACATCACGTTGTTGATGTCTGTTGCAAATTCCATCCACGCACCTTTGAAAGGAATTACCCTTGCAGAGTAGATCTTGGTTCCATTCGGGTGAATAGACTGACCAAAGAATACACCAGGTGAACGATGCAACTGGGAAACAACAACCCTTTCAGCGCCATTGATCACAAACGTACCTCTTGGCGTCATGTAAGGAATATTACCCAGGAACACATCCTGAACGATTGTTTGGAAATCGACGTGTTCCTCATCATTACAGCTCAAACGAAGTTTGGCTTTGAGAGGAACAGCATAAGTCAACCCTCGTTCCATACACTCTTCGATGGTGTAACGGGGAGGATCGATAAAATAATCAAGGAATTCCAGCACGAAAATGTTGCGGGTATCCGTGATAGGAAAATTTTCTTTGAACACCCTGAACAAACCTTCAATGTTTCTTTTATCCGGTGTTGTTTCCAACTGGAAAAAATCTTTGAAAGATGCAATCTGGATGTCGAGCAGGTCAGGGGCATCTGCGAGATGTTTGATTTTACCGAAATCTACCCTGTGATTCATTTTTGTTGAAGACATATCTGTAAAACCGGTTTTTTAGTTTTCGACGGGGGACACAAATCACATTCGGGCATTTTCTGTTTTAAAAGAAAATCCCGTGACAATCAGCTATTTAATCATGATTTGGGCCGTCAAAATATTAGCGCTAAATAAAAAGGATGGCAAAGGTAACGATTTAAACTTTCTAACCAAGAAAAGTTTGCCAACAAAAACCCCGCCGGAATACCTCCAAATGGGGATTTCCAGCCCCTTAAAGTTCTTTTACCTTAAATCAAATTTCTCCGATTGAAGTGGCGTGAATTCATAAGAGATTACTTGACCTTTACCCGAAAAGAAAGGATAGGAATTCTTGTAATTGTAGGCGTTATTCTGTTTACTCTTTTTTTGCCGGACATTCTCTCAAAAACATCTAGGAGCCGACCAATTCAAATCGATACTGCATGGATGTCGGCTGTTAAAAAATTAGAAATAAAAGTGCCTGATTCTTCTACCGATTATGATCAAAAAAATGAGGATGAAAATGCATATGCTTATCAGTTTGACAAAAGAAAAAACAGTCATAATGAAAACGCCATTATAAAAGGAGAATTATTTTATTTTAATCCTAACGCCATCTCAACTACTGATTGGAAAAAATTGGGATTAAAAGATAAGACAATTAAAACAATTGAAAACTACCTAAGCAAAGGCGGGCATTTTTATAAACCAGAGGATCTCCAAAAGATTTACGGACTTCATGAAAATGAATATGAAAGACTGAGGCCTTATATAAAAATCGAATCGAATACTTCAAAAACTAATGATGATTTTGTTTCATCAAAATTAAAAGATGAAATGCAACCGGTTAAAACTTATGCCGCACGCTATTCGATAATTGATGTAAACACTGCTGACACAACCGCTTTTATTTCTTTGCCTGGTATCGGTAGCAAACTCGCATCAAGAATTGTAACATTCAGAGAAAAACTTGGAGGATTTTATTCAATTGATCAAATTGGAGAAACTTATGGTTTGCCTGATTCTACTTTTCAAAAAATAAAACAATACTTCAAGCTTGATAATCCTTCGGTGAAAAAAATAAATATTAATACTGCAACAATTGATGAGCTAAAGGCTCATCCTTATATCAAATTCAGTATTGCAAATCCAATTGTTGCTTATAGAAATGAACACGGATCATTTTCTAAAATAGAAGACATCAAGAAAGTGATAGTTATAACAGAGGAAATTTTCAAGAAGATTGCTCCCTATCTCAGCCTATAATTCATTCGTCTATAGATGGGTATTCGCTATATAAAGGCTGACGCCATAAAGTGATTTATCCCAGATTGACTGAAATAAATAAAGGGATATAGTAAGATTGCCGTGATCAAAATACCACCCATCTACAATGCGGCTATTCATCATTCTGGTTTTATTTTGCTGGATTTTATATTCGCTACCCAAAGCCGTCGTCAATTTTAGTTTCCACTCGGCAAGGATTTTCTTTCCCTCATTTTTTTTTAAGGAGTTAATGATATCAGCGTTATACATACACGTTGTTCGATCAATATGAATCCAATTCTCTATCGTGCCCTCTAAGATAATTGTAGAATTATAACTTGCTGAATCCGGAATTTTAAATTCTTGAGCCGATCCTTTAAATTTTTGAAAATGATTTGTCGTGTCGCTTATGATGTCATTCAACTGCCTAGCAAAACTATTTTGACTAAAAAGCAAATTCGAAAATAACATTAACAACAAGATAAAAGCAGTTCTCATAACTACTAAGATAAAAATTGCTTTGTTAGATTGGTGTTATAAAAAAATCCCGGCACAAGGCCGGGACTATAATTTTCAACCGAGATAGTATTAAGCGATCTCTACATCTGCACCAGCTTCTTTCAGCTTGTTTGCAATTTCTTCTGCTTCAACTTTAGAAATTCCTTCTTTGATGTTCTTGGGTGCACCGTCAACCAGGTCCTTTGCTTCTTTCAAACCTAAACCAGTAAGTTCTTTAACGATCTTAACTACGTTAAGTTTGGATGCACCACCGCTTTTCAATACAACATTGAATGCAGTTTTTTCTTCCACTGCTGCTGCA
>DASTZB010000283.1:0-12310 GCA_035764525.1 Chitinophagaceae bacterium
GCAGTTGTAAGGTTTACAGTAAAGGTGAGTGCATTGCTTGTTACAATAGCCGGTGATGCACATGCGACACTGCTGGCTAGCATGCAGCGCAATTTATTGCCAGTAGCTGCGGGAGTATAATTAAGTTGTGCACTTGTGGCACCTGGGATATTTTGCCAACTATGTGTATCTGTACTATCCTGCCATTGATAACCAGGGTTGCCGCCGCCATTATTTATTGCTGATGTTATATTAGTTGCATTACCTGCATTCACAACCACGGTACCGTTAATGCTAATAGAAGGTGTAATAGAAGGTCGCACCGTCATGAAAATTACGCTACTGTTGTACGTTGTTGCTGTAACACAAGTCAAGCTGGTTGTCATCACAACAGAAACCTGGTCATTGTTCACGAGTGTATTGGTACTGTAAGTATTGCTGTTTGTGCCTACATTAACGCCGTTTACTTTCCATTGATATGAAGGGGTTGTTCCTCCATTAACAGGGGTTGCAGTAAATGTTACATTCTCACCAGGACAAATATTATTTTTTGAGGCAACGATACTAACAAAAGGCGTTACTGATGGAGCTGGCGTCATTACGATAGAATTGCTGATCGCTGTCAGCGGTGTTGCACAAGCAGCCGTACTAGTGATCTGCACCAAAATCCCGTCCAGATAGGGTGCATAGTTAGTACTATAAGTATTGGATACACCATTTTGTAATACCGAGCCGAAATTTATCGTACCATGAATCCATCTGTAGTAAGTGACCGGACCACCATTCAAAGCAGTTGCCGTAAAGGTTACGGTCTCATTTGGACAGAATGTGTTGGCGGGTACTGATGTAATTGTCACCGATGGAGTAACAGATGGAGTTATCGTCACCGTAACAAAATTGCTGGTAACTGTTACAGGGTTTGCACAACCGGCATTGCTGGTAAGAATAACTTTTACCTGATCATTATTAACTAATGTTGATGTAGTAAATGTAGATTGATTGGTTCCGGCATTCACCCCATTTACCTGCCATTGATAAGATGGAGTAGTACCGCCATGTAATGGAGTTGCTGAAAATGTCACACTGATTCCCTGGCAAATAGTGGTTAAAGGAGTTGTAATAGAAACAGCAGGTGTTACAGTCGCCGAAGGCTTAACAATAATTGTATCCCTGGCGATAGATGTGCCATTGCTGACCTCAAGATAATAACTGGTAATTACTGTTGGGTTAACTGTTGGTGTCATGGAGTTAGAAGTAAATCCTGAGGGTGCTGACGTCCAACTATAGGTATGAGCAGGATTGTTACCGGCTTTACCTATTTGGATAGTTGAACCAGGGCAAATCGCAGTATCAACTCCTGCATTTGCAACCGGAAGGTCTTGGTATTCATACGGGCCAAGGTCAACCGTGCCATTTATTATTCTTGTGTTGAGAAGAATATCCAGGGGCACGCTTGCGACAACGTTGTTGTCTCCAAAATTTATCGCTGCTGAATAATAATTCAATTGAAGACCGTCATCAGCTGTCATCCATTTTCCATCAGGTCCTTTTGGGTTTAGCGAATCTT
This sequence comes from Chitinophagaceae bacterium, assembly GCA_035764525.1. Classification (GTDB taxonomy): domain Bacteria; phylum Bacteroidota; class Bacteroidia; order Chitinophagales; family Chitinophagaceae; genus VBAS01. Next base: position 1,547 of record DASTZB010000283.1, read on the forward strand.
TGAAAGCAGGTGGATCATAAATAATATTTGAGGGTTGTGTAAACATCCTGGGAACTTGAAGCATTGTTTTGAATACTGTATTATAACCGGCCCAGATCATATCTGACTGCGACGACGTTAGTGAACCGTTTACTGAATTGCCTTTGAAAATGCAGTTGCGAACTCTTAAGCTCAAATCAGGAGCAGCAAGTCCCCCACCCCCCGCAACATTGGAGTTAGTTTTATTTTCAAAAAATGTACAGTTGATAATTTCACTTACACCTGCCTGCATGGCCCACACAGCACCACCCTGACCAGCTGAATTAGTTGCAGTAGTGTAGTTGTTGTAAAAAACAGTATTGCGCAATTCTCCTCCGGCAAATCTTATGGCGCCTCCCTCACCCCATGAATTATTACCTTCAAAAACACAATCCGAAATATTGAGGGCATCAGCATTCCGTATTGCACCGCCGGAATTAGTACTTGAATTATTAATAAATATCGAACGTGTAATACGGCATGTTGTTCTGGGCGCTGTATAAATGGCTCCGCCATAAGGAGTGGCCACGTTGTTCAGGAACTGACACCTGTTGATCACCGTATGATTATAGTAACTATAAATACCTGCGCCACCTGCTCCATTGAATGTAATGCCTCCGTGGGCATTGTTTCCATCACGTATGGTAAACCCATCAATTATGACGCTGTCTTTTGTTCCAACTATCACAAAGAGGTTTCCCGAATTATCTAACGAATCAAGTGGATTTCCAATATTTCCACTGATAATGGTCGGGAGATCTTCGGGGTTTCTTTGTTGATCGATTGGATCACCCGAATTGGGATAACCACCGAGCAATGTGATTGGTCGATCGATATAAAATGTGCTGTCGCGACTTGATACAGCAGGTTTGTATACACCCATTGCAACTCTTATTGTATCTGCACATGCATTACACACTGCTGATTGAAGATCTTTATAAGCATTTTGCCAGTTTCTCCCTGAGTTTGTTCCTGTTGCTGTTGAATTTACATAAAAACTGTTGGCAGCATCTGGGGCTTCCTGCAATTCATATGCGCCTATATCCACCACCGAACTAAAAATACGTGGTTGTTCAAGGATATCTGTTGATAATAATGAGCCGATCGAATTATTTCCTGCATTGATGGCGGGTGAACATCTGGCCAACCTGATACCATCATCGGCTGTGAACATCAAATTATCGGGGCCATTTATATCGTCCAATTGATAAAATCGCGGAAGCTGTCCCACTCTGTTTCCATTCACACCATCTGTGCCATAAACTCTCGTCAGGCAGTTGGTCAAAACAGATGTGGATGTGTGTGAAGAAATACCCGATAAATTCTGATTAAGTATTTCCTGTTTACCCGGTGCCGGTTTATTGGTCCAGAAAATTGTATTGTTAGCCCGCAACGTAGTGCTGTCATCATTGTTGATTAACTCTTCTTCACTGGGATTTGTCCCTACGATGTTTCCTATATAAGTATTAATAATAGTTGAGTTATTTACAACCGGAGAACTCAATTTATTTTTCATAAACCTTCCATTAATGGCCACACAATTATTGAATACCGGTGCAGACCTGTTTATATTTTCAATATGTACAGCAGTAACGATATTGGCCAGGCTATCGAACAAACAATGCGCAATGACGGGATTGCTATTATTGTTATAGATCGAAGCGGACATCGTGCTAAAATTTCCAAAATTTCTGAAAACACTTTTACTGATAGTTCCTGTGTTGTTCGTGTTCATCATAGGTACGCCATCATTCCCGTTATTTCTGAAAAGACAGCGGCTGATATTTAAACTACAATTATTGCTGCTTATAAAGCTGCCACCAACACTATGGGAAAGTTTCCAGAATATACAACTGTCGATGTTAAGCGTGCTATTTCCAGCTGAAATAGCGGTCCCCGATCGGAGAGTATTGGAGAATTCTGCTGTAAAACTGCAAAAGCTTATGTTCGGATTGGAGTTTCCGCAACTAATGGCTATACCGCCTCCACTTGTCATGTAGCAGTTGAAAGCTGTTCGGAAAATAGTCGGATAACTATTCTCGATCGATATACCAGCACTATTGAGCCCCTGTGCAGCGTTCACAGTAAAATTGCAATTGCGTATTTTAATTCCCGAACGATAATCAATTCTTAATGCATTCACATTTGGTGAACCACCTGGCGACGCCGCATCGTTAGTAAACGCAAAACCATCGACGATCGTTGTAGAATCATTATAATATGATTTTACTACAGGAGAAAATATTCCAGTGCTTGTTCCGGAATAATTGCCCTTTAAAATAGTAAGGTTAGTATTTGGATTCCTGTCAGCATCTACGGGATTTCCTGAAGCAGGATAGCCGCCAAGCAACACCTTTTTATTTTCTACAAAAAAAATACTGTCAACAAATGAATTTGAAGTGAGATAAGTGCCTACTGCAACTTTTATCGTATCTGCGCAATACAATAAAGCCTCCTGCAATGTTTTAAATGCATTTTGCCATGAACTTCCGTCATTGTTCCCAGTATTATTGCTGTTCTTTACATATGCAATTCTTAAAAAGCTGCCCGGTACATTTTGTCTTTCATAAGCACCTATATCAACAATGCCTGTGTTAAAAAAACGTGGTTGACCGAGAATGTCTGTTGTTAGTATTGAAGCCGCTATATTATCACCAACGTTCAATGCTGGTGAACAAGGAATCGAAAGCTGTAAACCGTCGTCAGCTGTAAAATATTTATTATCGGGTCCCGCCGGGTTTAAAATGTTTACAAAGCGTGGATGTATCGAAACCAATAAAGAATTTACAGAGGTGTCGTAATAAGTCTGCGTAATACTATGACTGACCTGGAGAGGTTGAAGAGGACTTACAATATCGCAGTTTTCTATACGATTGTTATTCTTATTGTTCCAGAAAATACAATTACGGATCGTGGCCGAACCGGTTCCAACTCCATTGAATGCTATGCCGACATTACTAACCACCGTGCAATTAATAAGTGTGACGGTTGCACTTGTATTTAAAATGATCGGCTCATTGGTACTGGCAGCGGTGTTTCCCGTAAATACACAATTATAGAAGTTGCTGGTCGAACCAACTTCATTGTTCAATGTTCTTCCGTAAAAGTTGTTTGAAAATACACAGTTTCTGAAATCGGCGGAGCTATTGTAAATGCCGACAGCATTCTGGAAATTACCTTCCACTATAATATTCCTGAGAAAAACATTACTTGAATTAAGAATGCGTAATCCATATGTCCTGGCATCTCGGATAAAGAATCCATCCATTACGGTTAGTGCTGACACGTTCTTTGCAACGACGAGACTATCAATTGATGATCCATTCATCAGTGTAGCAGTGAGTATCACGGGAAAATTTATCCAGTTACGTGCTGCATCAGTTGTATCGCCTGTGGAAGGTGAATAACCTGCAAGAAAAATGACACCATTTTTTAACTCAAAAAAGCCAGCACTAGGTCTGTAAAGCCCCGCTGCTACTTTTATTGTATCCCCATTCTTCGCAGAATCAATAGCCGCCTGCAAATTAAAAAATGCATTTACCCAGGACGTACCATTATTAAGACCGGAGAATGTTGTTTTTACATGGAGTGTTTTCGCGAATACATTTATTGAGCAGAAGAATAATAAAAGAACAAACAGTTTCCGCATAAAGTGTGGGTTAGTGGCCTCAATTTAAAAATAAGAAAAATCAAAAGCAATCAAAACCTGATATAAATATTTAATAGGATAACAAAGCGATTAAGTTTTTCATTTCAGCAATTGCATAGTTTTATAATTCAGTTAAGTTTTTTTACAATAGAAATGATCCCTTTCAATTGCTGAGACATTATGCACATATATATTCAAATCAGCGTTGTCGATCAGGCAACCTATAACGTGGCTTTTAAAATCCTCGTCGCACTCTAAAGTTGCAGGTTCCGGTTACAGTAGCATTGGTATAAAACTCTCTCATTGTTCCGCTGAAACTTCCTGCTATATACTGCCCGGTGCTGCCAAACTCAGTAATTGTTAATGTACCCGGCGACTGGAGATTATACTGACGACTGCCCAACGCAGGATAGATTCCTTTTGTTACAATAAATGAGCTGCCAATACTATAAGTTCCGGGAGCAGTAACACTATCAATATTAAAGGAAGTATATTGATAATTTACAGAATCACAATGAATACAAAAACCCTGAATGTTTGTGCTAAAGCCCTGTCTGTATGTAAATATTGAATCAGCCGGAGGTAAGAAATTTTGCGGACTCCCTGCAATAGTAAAATTAATAAATTGAAGAACAGACACACCACAAGCAGTAATATTCCCTGTTGAATAATTGCCCGAAGTAACATTGAGCGTCATACTGGTGCTTTGCTGATTTGCCTGCAGGTCGGTTGCAATAATTTGTGCGGTAGATGTAATATTACTGCATCGTTCGATAGTGATAGAAAAATTTCCGTTACTGATAGCGGTTCGGTGAGCCGATGCATCCACGATGACATCAACATAACCATTGGTCACAGCTGAAAGACTACAGTTTTTTACAGTTCCTGAAACGGTAATAGTTGCAGGAGCAGGAATAGTGATAGTGACAACACCCAGGTCAGTGTTTGTATTAAACGGACCAATAGTTTGGGAATGTACAAGAGTGTTACACTTATTATACACTTTCATTTCCATGCTGACATTTGGAGGTACTGCACCACTGGCACTGCCTGCAGAATCTGTGGTCGCATAAGCAGTGGAATTGTTTTGAGTATTTCTTAACTCGACACGGTAACCGGAGGCCACCTTACCATTCTGGTCTTTTATTGTCAATTTAAGCGTAACAAAATTATTTGGTACATCACAATTCCAGAAAGAAAAATGTGTAACTGTACCCACGTAATTACTTCCCTGTTTAGTAGCGGTTCCTTCTTCCTTCCATAAACCTTTTGTTTCATCGAAATACCATAATGGAATAGTGGCTGGCGAACCCGCTAGTAAGGTTGCCGGAATAGGCATTGTAATCGCTGCTGATTTGCCATTTGCCAGGTTCAATTTTTCACCATTGTTTCCTTCTAATTCTACAGCGATCATTCCAAATGTTTGCAAAAGTCTTTGCTCGTTACCCGTTGTAAGCCCGATAAGGTTTCCGGGCATGATCAAAGAAAGTTTCGGATCTGTTGGATCCAGATAGGCCCCTATAACATTTACAGTTCCTGTATAGACAGAATTCGTGGAAGTATTAATAATCCCCCCAGCAGGAAAATTAACGCTGCTTCCACTTTGAATAACAATATTGCCTCCCGCACTGGCAGAAAAACTACCACGGTTTATTTTCGGTATAAGTTGAATCTCTATATTATTTATAATTCCTGCGTTTGTAAAAATGGTACGGCAACCTTTCAGGTAGCCGGTTTTTTCTACAAGAACAAAACCTGCATTTTTTGCAAGCTGAATATTATCAAAACGAAAGAAGCCATTAATATCTGTAGTAGTAGAGGAACCACCTGAAACTACCGACGCATTATTTACGGGCCTTCCATTCTCATCTGTTACACGACCCTTCACCGAAGCAGTCACTTTTTCTGCCAATGGATCAATTGGCTGGGGAGTATCTTGTGGATTTTTTTGACATTGATAATTGGTCAGTACAACAAGAAACAGTAAAAAATAAGCAGTGTTACGGAAGGTCATTTTCATAAGTGTCAGTTTAATGATATCTAACTTACAATTTTTCTTAGGATTTATAAAGTCTTTATAACGTTTGGGGATATCCGTATATTATTACGATGTGAATTATTAGTTTAATAATCACCACAATTCCAGTTATAAGCAGCACAGCAAATATCATAATTGGATAATTAAGTCAATAGTTGAAAGTGTGATGATGGCAAGGCGACATCAGAATTTCTTTGATCCTTTAAATTGTTGAAACCTCAGATAGATATATAATCAAATCATGACTAAAGAAGCCTGCCCTGAATATAAGGGCAAGCTCTATTCTAATCAGGAAAGGTTTAGTGGACATGTATCAATGGATTGGTTGCATTAAAAACTCCATCTGGATTATATTCCCATAGCCATGCATGTAAGGTCCATAGCACACCCTGGTATACAGACCAATGATCTTTATCCCCCGTAAAGCCTGATGGTGCATTTGTTGATAATGAAATAGGAACCGCATATTCCAGGGCCACCAATTTCATTCTTCCGTTTTCTTCTTTATTATACACCAGTATTTCAGGTTTATCATATTCAAATGTTGCATTAAGATTATCCATTCTTAAAAAATGATAACCCATTTCAGGAACGATCACATTAATATCAACATAACCATCCGCAATTGCCTGGGCAAAGTCATTGTATTTAGCAGTGGCAATTTTTGCTTGTTGTAGTTCTGAAACAGTTTGGGGAGCAAGACCGGTGTAATTCCCAAATCCATTCGATCCATTTTGTGAGTTGCTTTTACTTTGTATTTCTTTTTCTACTGCGTCGGTATTCGAGGTTTCTTTCTTACATCCTATCATTAAGAAGTCGATAAACAATACGGAGGCAAAAAAGAAAACAAAGGATCGCCGGTGGCGCAATGCGCCAAAAAATAATCGTTTCATTTTTATGTGGTTTATGGTTAAGAAATAAACTTTTTCAACTCAACTTAAAGAGTCGATCCTAAACGCGTATTAATTAAACGGCCAACTCTGCAGTAGCAGGGCTAAAAATTCCAACTACTTCATGTATGGAGTTTACAGGGAAATTTCCTCTCCTTCCATGTTCACGAAGGAGTTCTTCATTCTGTGCTTTGTAAATGCACCATAGATTATCGCTTGTTATATAACTATGCTGCCATTGAATTTGGTCAGGACCCATTTTGTCAAGTACCTGACATGATCTTTGTGCTAATGATTTACGTTGCGTCGCGGTGAATTTACCTGCGCCGGGGACATTTCTTTGGATGAGATAGGTTTTCATTTCAATTGTTTTATTGGTTAATGATGAAACAAAAATACTTTCGTCAACAGCCAACGAACTATAACAATTCATTCAATAGATGGCAAATGACTTAGAAGAAATCATTCAAAAAAAGGGAAAATTCAGTCAGCTCAGTGAAGCATATCAATGTATTCCATCGGAAGAAGACCATATTTCTTCTTGAAACATTTAGTGAAATAGGAAGGACTTGTGAATCCTGACTCAAAAGTTATTTGCGAGACCGTGTAACGTTTTTCCCTCATCAACTCTTTTGCTTTCTTCAGTCTAAACTCTTTTAGTAACACATTGCATGAAACTCCTGTGAGCGCAGTTGTTTTCCTGTAAAGCTGTGATTGACTCATGGCCATTGCCTGGCAATATTCGGGAATATCAAAATCCGGATCCTGCCAGTTCTCTTCCAGTTTAGTAAAGAGAAGCTGCAGCAATTCCTCATCCTGCGGGAATAAGGATAACAAATGATCTCTCTTATGATATAAGATATCTTTTGATACCAGGTCTTTAATACCGGAAGAAATAACGACCCGCGATGGATTTGCAATTTCGCAGAGATAGTTGGCAAACTGTATCGTGTCACCAAAAAGTTTATTGCTTTTTTCAATTGGCTCCCCGCCATTGATCCCCATTTTAATACCAAGCAAGTCGGCATTAGGCACAGGTATATCTTTTAATAAAGCTAAGGCGTATGAAACTGCGTTAGCTGCGGCAGTAAAAGAAATAATAAATCCCTCTCCCCCATGCTCCACTTCACTTCCTCCATGCAATAGAAGATTTTTACGGATCGCTTCGTGCTGTCTGTTCATTAATTCATTTGTTTTTTCCACACCCAGTTGATGCTCCAATAAAACATGATCGGTCATTTTAATTATCAACAAGGTCCGGAAGGAAGGATCACTAAATATTTTTAATCCATCTTTTGAAGTTGGGATATCTTCAGGATCATAAATGCGGCCCAAAAAAGATTCTACCAATGAACTACTTACTTCAATGATTTTATTTGGGATCATTCCATGCGCCTTGCTATGCATTTCCTTTACAGCATCTTTGTTAACGGCGTCTATTAAACAAAAAATCTTTTCTCTTTCTTCGTCTATCCAATACGTCATGCAATTGCATCCAAATTCAAGCTGGTGAAGAAGATCTTTACGATGCGCTTCAGCAACATCCCTGGCTTTTACTCCTGGCACATTGTGAATATCCATATAAAGAGGCATAGGTGTTCGTTTCTGAACTCATGAAGATAAAAAAATAAGCCCAATCATTAAATGGGTTGAATAACAAATTCATAGTGCATTCAGTATATTCCTGGCGAAAGTGTAAAGCAAACGATAAGCGTTACAACAAAAGAAAGCCAGAAGGGCTTGTAACTACTAGTTAAAAACATGTTGAATAAAGCCGGTCTTTGGTTATATGATCGGCGGAATTATATTTAGGTTTCATGCAAAACCAACAGAGGATAATGTGTATGTGAAGCCATCTCTCTTGTATAATGCTTTTGAATAAGATGTCCCGAATCGCGGGCAATCATCGCTATCAGCCCAGAGTCTTCGTTTTTGTTAAGATAATAATTGATCCCATTAATCACGTTACTACCGAAGACAGTGATCTTTTCAGTTTCAAGCTCAGGAGTGAAAAAGGAAAGGAGAAAGTCACGTTCCATTCTTTTCATATCGGCAAGAGTTGTGTTTTGCGGTCTGACACTTAATACACTTATTTTGGGTTCAATGATCAACATGGCTATCTCCTTAAGAATATAAAGGGACTGTTCATTTTCCAAAAGATCAAGATCAGTGGCCAGGACAATTTTGTTTTTTCCTTGCATTAGAAAATTTTCAAACCTGGCTACCTCCGGGATCACAAGCACCGGTACTTTAGTATTCGCTATCACGTTCACGGTATTGCTCCCCATTAAAAATTTTTTCAACCCACTTGCTCCTTTTGTACCCATTACAATAAGGTCGGGTTGTTGAGCTTCAATTATTTTTTTTATTGTGTTGATAAAGTCGCCTTGTACAAGAGATGATTCACAGTTTAGATCGGAACCGAAAGATCTTTTCAGATCTGACTCGATAGATCGCAATTTGCTTTTTGTTTCCAACTCACTTTCACCTTTCTGCAATATGTTTATTATAACAAAACGAGCAGAGGCCCGCTTCGACAATTCCGCTGCAAATAAAAGCGCATTAGCCGATGCATCAGAAAAATCTACGGGAGCAATAATTGTTTTCATGCATTAAGGTTAATAATGGTTATCTAAACCTACTGATAATTTGCCAAACATTTTCTCACTCTATTTTTTCCTGCTAACGTGGGCAAGCTTGTTTCCAACTGCTGAAGTAAAAAGTTTTCCCGCCGTATTCTACTCTGCATAAAAGAAAAGTCATTGTTTTGGTCGGGGGTCCTACAGTAAAAATACTATGATATTTAAATTTGATTTGCTTTTGCATAAAAGCAACTTCTTCTACATTTGTTTCGTTACTTTTGAATTCTCTTCACTATTAATCTAATATCCCATCTTCAATCATTTTAGTCCTGCCTTGTATGTTGTTTTCCGATAACCAACAATAAGTATAACAGTTGCTTTGCTATCTGATCCATATTGTCTCTTCAATTGTCAGAGCTGTCTCTCCTGTTCTGTTTCTTCCCGGGCAAAAAATCTTTCTTAATCAACCTAAACAATACAATTATGAAACAATTCTATTCACGTCGTTTGCTCCAGGCAATGAGAAAAACTGTTTTGCTTCTCATGGTTTTTTTTGGAGCAACTAATTTTTCTAACGGACAGATCTATTGGGCCACCCTGTCGGGTCCAGCCGAAGCACCTCCTAATAACTCCCCGGGAACAGGCAAGGCCCTTGTTACAATTGATGCTGTTGCCAACACCATGAGAGTGCAAGTAACCTTCTCAGGACTAGTGGCTGGTGTGACAGCAAGCCACATTCATACTCCAACCGCAGTTGCCGGCACAGGAACGGCCGGCGTTGCAACCACTACACCAACTTTTACCGGCTTTCCATCTGGAGTAACTGCCGGAACCTATGACCAAACATTCAATATGCTTTTGGCTTCAAGCTATAATCCTTCCTTTGTTACAGCTAATGGTGGAACGCCTGCTTCGGCCTGGACAGCATTGAGAGCGGGCATTAGTGCTGGCAAGGCTTATCTCAATATTCATTCAACGACTTTTATGGGTGGTGAGATCAGGGGTTTTCTAAATCCATGCCCGACTATAAATGTTTCGATCCCGGATGCATTTGCATCACCGAGTGGTGTTCTCGGCAACACAGTATATCCTGCTTATGCACCGGCATCATCCTTAACGCTCCAGGCAAATGTTAGTGGCGGCATAGGATCTTACATCTATAACTGGTCAAACGGTGCTACTACTTCTTCTATCACCGTGAGTCCTACTGCTACAACCACCTATTCTCTTGCGGTGCAGGACCAAAAAGGTTGCCCTGGCTCGGCTTCAAAAAGTGTAAATGTGGTAAGTATTTCAGGCGGCAAAAACGGTGATAAGATTGTTGTTTGTCATCGCGGAAATTCGCTGACGATTGGGAATTCGGGTGTAGCCGATCACCTTGGACACGGTGATATGCTGGGTAACTGTGACCCTGTTTCCGTTAGAGCACAACCTATCGGTGTCAGAGAAACAGATCTAACAGATTTTACAATAAGAGTACTTGGCAATCCTTCACCCAACTACTTTGATATTCAACTTCTGGGTAAAGCAGACAACATACGACTGACTGTGTATGACAACCTGGGCAGAGTTATCGAAAGAAAGTCC
>DASTZB010000284.1:0-2246 GCA_035764525.1 Chitinophagaceae bacterium
TTAAACTGATCGGCTTGATGGAAGGCCAGCTTGCTGTTTTACCATCAGGAAAAGAGATCGTCGGTTTGATGAAGGAATGCTATAAAGAAGGTGATACAATTCAATCTTCAACATTTAAAATTGTAAATGCCTTATTTGGTGAATATGGCTTGGTAGTGTTGTTACCTGATAATGCTGAATTAAAAAGACAAATGGTCCCGGTATTCAAGGATGACCTGTTGAATCAAAATGCATCAGGTATTGTAGAAAAAACGGCTGAAAGGCTAAGTAATGCTGGGTATAAAGTGCAGGCAAACCCGAGAGAGATCAACTTGTTTTATTTGAAAGATGAAATTCGTGAGAGAATTGAAATGGTAAAGGGTGAATGGAGCGTTGTGAATACAAAAGAAAAATTTTCAGAGAATGACCTGCTTCGGGAATTGAATGAACATCCAAATCGCTTTAGTCCGAATGTTATCCTTCGTGGACTTTACCAGGAAACAATCCTTCCAAATCTTGCTTTTATTGGTGGTGGTGGGGAGACAGCCTATTGGTTGCAACTAAAAGACCTGTTCAAACATTATAAAGTTCCATTTCCAATGCTACTGTTGCGTAATTCTTTTTTGATAGTTGAAAAGAAGTGGCAGGAAAGAATTTCAAAACTAGGATTTACAATCGAAGATTTCTTTTTGTCTTCTGAAGAATTGCTGAACAGAACTGTAATGAATGAAACTAAGAACGAAGTAAAATTAAATGGTTCATTATCTGAACTTGAACAGTTATATGAAAGCTTTAAGAGACAGGCCTCAGCGGTGGACAGTAGTTTGGAAAAACATGTAGAAGCTTTGAAACTAAAAACTGTTCAACGGTTGCAGGAATTGGAAAAGAAAATGTTGCGGGCGGAGAAAAGGAAATTTGCTGACCAGCAACGACAGATCAATACTATCAAGGAACATTTATTTCCGGGAAACGGCTTACAGGAACGATATGATAATTTCAGCTATTATTATGCCAAGTGGGGGAGAGACTTTATTCACTTACTTTATCAACAGTCATTAAACCTGGAACAAGAGTTTGTTATTCTGCAAGAGAAATAGTCTTTGCTATGCTCATCTTAAAAACTGTACTTTTTCCATCATCATTTTCGGCGACCAATGCGAGATGAATTAAATTTTCGGTTTCCTTAATTACAGTTGCGGATTCGATCTTTTGACCCTTAAAGCGGGAGTCGATGTATTCAAGGTCGATGACTCTTTTAGTGCCAAGCACTCTATCATTTATCTTAGTTGAGATATTACTAATTACCCATAAATAACTTTTGCCGATTGCACCATCTTCATGGCTGTTTCTTGTATCCTCAGTAGAGACAGTCAGAATCAACTTATCGCTTTCTTTTGCATAGCATAAGCCAGAAATCCCTTTGAATGAAGCAGTATCTTTTTGAGGTGCAAAAGGGATAATAAAAGCTTGAAAGCTGCTGTCATTATTCAGGGATTTTTCATCAGTGATGATGAGATGATTATGTGGATAGCCTTTATTCCCTCTGTTTGCAAAGAGTAATTTTCCTGACACAAAACAAGCACCCTCAATATTTATTTGTTCAACACCCAGATGTTTTGCTTTTATAAATAGTGGCTCAAGGTTGATACTGTCGCTGTCTTTTGTTTTCAAATTGAGCTTCCGCCCGAAATTTCTATAAGGTGACAAAGAGCCAGAACCAAATAGAAATAGGTTGTCAGTATCCAGGGCAGATGCCTCTAAATCAGGTTTGATATTTTTGGGGATCCGGTTTCCAGAATATGAAATGATAGGGATTGAATCAACTATATTAAGGTTAGTGTCAAGCACCAGTAGTTTCGTTGCATCATCACCCATTAGATATAATTTCCCATCATAATATTCGATCGAAGAGGCAGAAGGATAATCAAGTTTTTTGATTTGGAGATCTGACATATTTTTTCTGCCACAAGAAAGAATAATGATGAAAATAAAAGCGAAGGAGTAGGTTTTATTAATTTTCCTCATAGTCCTTTAAATCATGTGAATCGGGCTTCTCAATCAAACTTATTCTCCCAGCCAGCCTTCTTCATCTTTTCTACTTTTTTTATCACATCGGCGCTGAGAGAATTTTTGAAAGTAGTTACTTTCCTAGAAACGTTTGGATCAAATGCACCAATGATCTCTGCAGCTAATATGCCAGCATTTTTCGCAGCGTTTAACGCAACAGTTGCTACAGGAACTCCATTTGGCATTTGCAGAATAGAAAG
>DASTZB010000285.1:0-7564 GCA_035764525.1 Chitinophagaceae bacterium
AACCAGGAAAGAGCATTTCAATTTGGTAAAGCGCTTCACTATTTTATTTGCCCGATCCTGAAATATGATATCAATGCAAAAACATCCGTAACAGCAGAATATAATTACATGTGGGGGAAAACTTCGGGAAACAATGATGATCTGCCTTCTATAAATGGAAAAATGTTTGCACTCCCGAGAAATTTTGCAGCAGCTGATGATAAATCAGACCAGCTCGTTGTGGCAGACCACCTTTATAAACTGAACTTAAAACATAATTTCAGCAACAACTGGCATTTAAATATGCAGCTTGCATATGTAAATGGAAAATGGGGTGGTCACTTTATGAATACCGAAGATGATGTTCCGGTCTCCAACGACACCTTATACAGGTATGCTTCTTATGAAGATTGGAGAAATTTTTCTAAAACGGTGCTGGCTCTTGTTGATGGAAAATTTTACTCTGGTAAAAAAATTGAACATAAAGTTTTGTTTGCACCAAGTCTTAGTCAATGGGGTAATAATGATACAGCTGCCAATACCTGGGACGGCGAGCCTAAGTTTGGATTATATATTCCCATGCCCGATTACCACGTCGATCCTGATTCGCTGAAAAATTATACCGACACTCGCTCAACAAAATTTCGCCTCACTGAAACGACAATCTATGTACAGGACAATATCAAAATTGCTGGTAAGCTAATAATAACCGTCGGTGGCCGTTTTACACACGCTAAACTTTCGTTATTTGGATATAACATCCCCGATTACATGGAGAAGTTGCCGGTGGATAGATTTACCCCGCGTGGAGGATTAACCTGGTTGTTTAAGGACCATCTTTCTGTGTATACTTTGTACGACCAATTCTTTAATCAACAGAACCTGCCAAATTTTGAACATAAACCATTCAAACCAATGACCGGCTATGACCTTGAAACAGGTGTGAAAGGTCTTTTCTTTAATAGGAAATTGGGATTCAACTCTTCTATATTTCATACGGTCAGAAACAACCTGGCCACTCGTGATCCTGACCATCGGAATTGTTATATTCAAAAAGGCCAGGTAGTAAGTAATGGATTTGATTTTGATTTAACAGGTAACCTCACATCTGCTATCGTGATCAATGCGAATTATGAATACGTCGATGCAAAAGTTACGAAGGATACAGACACCTCAAGTATAGGAGTAAAAAATTTTGGAACACCCAACCATTCTGCGAATCTCTGGCTAAAATACAACCTGCAGAAGGGGCGACTAAAAGGAATGTCATTTGCTGCTGGATACCAGTTCATGGGCAAACGGAGTGCTGTGGATTATTATAATCCCGATCCCGCCACAAGATTCCTACCGGCGCATAATTTATTTGATGTATCAATCGGATACTCTATCGAAAGATTCACTCTGAATTTAAACGTTTATAATATTACCAATATTAATTACGCTGCCATTGGATATTATAGCAGAGATGCTGGCGATTGGAGATATACACTTGGTGAGCCGGTTAATTTCAGGTTGAGCGTTAGTATCAACCTGCTACAAAATAAAAACAAAGTAAAAACCCACTCTTAAGATAAAGATTATGAAAGACATTCGTGTTTGCATATTTGAAGACAACACACAACTGCGTGAAAGCCTGTTCAACCTGGTGGATGCCAGTGAAGGGTTTGTGTGTGTTGGCGCATTTGCCAATTGTGACGATGTCCTGGGAAAAATATCTTCCGTCAAGCCGGATGTTGTCCTGATGGATATTGAATTGCCCGGCATCAGCGGTATTGATGCCGTACGCCTCGTAAAAGAAAAGCACCCGGAAATAAAGATCCTGATGGAAACGATCTTTGAAGATGACGAAAAGGTTTTTCAATCCATCTGTAACGGGGCAGAAGGATACATTTTAAAAAACACTCCACCGGATGAGATACTGGAAGCCATCATGGAAATTCATGAAGGCGGAGCGCCAATGACACCCGCCATAGCACTGAAAGTAATGAGAATGTTCAAGCAGAACCTTTCAGCCAATAGAGATGATTCATTTCATCTTTCAATCCGTGAAAAGGAAATCCTTAAATGCCTTGTGGAAGGCATGAGTTATAAGATGATCGCCGATGCCTGTTTTATTTCTTTAGAAACCGTAAGCGGGCATATTAAAAACATTTATAAAAAATTGCAGGTTCATTCAAAATCCGAAGCAGTAGCAAAGGCAATAAAAGGAAGAATTATATAAAAAATCCCCCACCGAAGCGGGGGATCGCCTCTATTGTTACTCTCAATGGTGAACAATAAATTTATTTGTTTGCTTAATAGTGGCCTGTGAAAATTCCAGGAAATAAATTCCGTTAGGAAGCCTGCTCACATCAATCTGATCATATCTTTTTCCATTTGAAATAAATATTTGCTGCTTCATCATCAAAGCTCCAGCTTGATTATAAATATTTATTTCAGCTTTTCCCTCTGTTGAATTATTAACATATAAAGTAAGTTGTCCTGAAGTTATAGTTGGATATAATGAAATATTACCGGCTATAGTTCTTAAGGATTTGAAAGTATTATTTGATGTAATTGTAATATCGCTATTATTTGTCCGTGCATTCGTGCAGGTAGAATTAATAATGCTGTTTAATTGCGGATCAGCTTCAATAAAGAAACCTGCTCTTGTTGCCTGTCCGTCACTAAAAAAATACATGCACCTGTCTGCCGTATAATCCATATAATTCATCCACATTTCCAATGGTGTTCCGGTACAAGTGCTTAGATGGCCTTCGCCCGGACAGCCAAAGTTGGGAGAATCATGCAAGGGTGTGTCATCTACAAGATCATTACCGCATACGGCATCACCCCAGATATGCTCAAGTCCGAAACAATGTCCCACTTCGTGTGTAACTGTGCGTCCAAGATTATATTCAGAAAAAAGATTGTACTGGGATCCTTTTCCAAATGCTTTATAATGACAAACCACACCAAATCTTTCTGCACTTATAGTACCAGGCAGGTAGGCATAGCCAAGATATTTATCACCAATATCACAAACCCATATGTTAAGATAATGCAGAGGGTCTACTGCATCACTGCCCCCTCTTTGCGTGAACTTCATCGCGTCATTCAGTGGAAAAGTTTTATGAGATGTCTGTTTGTGTATTACCTGGGCAAGACAGAACTGCATATCAAAATCCCCTTTAACAGACCTGTAGCCAGCATCATAATTATTGTAATCTTTATTAGTTGCTGTAAAATCTTCATTCATAACAACTATTTGAGAACGGACTTGCTCGTCAGAAATATTTTGCTCTGCTGAATAATACACAACATGTACAACCACAGGAATAGTAATGGAAATGGGATTTCCTTTATTTTGATCAAGATCCTTGGCGGGGATTTGCTTTTTCCTGGTTTCATTTACCTTTTTTGCAAAAGCAGGATCAGCAGCCATTTGCTGACGGATAATTTCATCAGTTCCGCATCGTATATTTTTTTGACCATACCCTGAAATAAAAATAAAAATGAAAATGAACGGAAGTAAAAGTTTTCTCATAATCTAAGTTTTAGCGTTTACAATTTAACTTAATCAAAAACATCTGCCAATAGTAGAACTGCTAATAAAAAAAGCCGGGCCCTAAAAGTGGCCCGGCTTTCTATTTTAAAGGTATAATTTTTTTTAACTCACACCATCAACCTCCATCGATTTGTCAATTTTTAAGATCAATCCCTGTAGCACTTTACCCGGGCCAGATTCTGTAAACTTAGAAGCTCCGTCAGCGATCATTGCCTGCACACTTTGAGTCCACCGAACAGGTCCTGTAAGCTGATCGATCAGGTTTTGTTTTATCTCATCTTTATCCATCACCGCTTTAGCAACTACGTTTTGATAAACTGCGCAAGTAGGGTTGTGAAATTTTGTAGCCTCAATCGCTTCTTTCAATTCTTTTTTTGCTGGCTCCATTAATGGAGAGTGAAACGCTCCGCCAACGGGAAGAACCAAAGCCCTTTTAGCACCGGCTGCTTTCATTCTTTCACAAGCAATATCAATTCCTTTTATTGAGCCGCTTATTACTAATTGACCGGGACAATTATAATTCGCAGGCACTACCACTTCACCGGTTTCCTTTTTTACTCCAGCACAAATGGCTTCTACTTTATCATCTGCAAGATTTAAAACAGCAGCCATTGTAGATGGATTCTTTTCGCAAGCCTTTTGCATAGCTCTTGCACGAACAGCCACCAATTGCAATGCATCTTCAAAACTCAACGTACCATTGGCAACCAATGCAGAAACCTCACCCAAAGAATGACCAGCGACCATATCTGGTGATGCGCTTTCAATAGTTCTGTAAGCAACGATCGAGTGTAAAAAAACGGCAGGCTGTGTTACATTGGTTTGTTTCAGATCCTCTTCCGTCCCATTGAACATAATATCCGATAGACGAAAACCAAGAACCTCGTTCGATTGTTCAAATAGTTTTTTAGCGAAGACACTATTGTTGTAGTGATCTTTACCCATGCCCGGAAACTGTGAACCCTGGCCCGGAAATACAAATGCATGTTTCATGGTTCGATAGTTTACCCCCCACCCTTCCGGTGATTTATATTGGTGAAAACCGGAAACAAAAAAGGTTTAATACTATATAGTATCAAACCTTTTAATGAATTGCAAATATACCAGATTAGCTTAAATCGGCTGAGATAAGTTTCAGGAATTCGCTACGGGTAGAATTTTTATGAAACTCCCCGTCAAATGCTGAAGTGGTCGTTGTTGAATTTTGTTTTTGCACGCCCCGCATCATCATGCATAAATGTTTAGCCTCAATAACTACAGCCACTCCCAAAGGATTCAACGTTTCTTTAATGGCATCTTTAATTTGTATTGTCAGCCTTTCCTGTACCTGCAATCGCCTGGCAAAAACATCCACGACTCTTGCTATTTTACTCAGACCGGTTATCCATCCATTTGGAATATAGGCCACATGTGCTTTGCCAATAAAAGGCAACATATGATGCTCGCACATACTATAAATTTCGATGTCCTTAACCACGATCATCTCACTCACCTCTTCATGAAATTTTGCTGAGTTTATGATTGCTCTTGCATCCAAATGATAACCCTGCGTAAGGTATTGCATAGCTTTTGCCAATCGCTCAGGCGTTTTTTTCAATCCTTCCCTTTCAGGATCCTCACCAAGCAGTCCAAGAATTTCACCATAGCTTTTTACAAGTCCACTTGTGATCTTGTCTTCGTATTGTTCTGTTTTTTTATATGCCATAAAACCAATTTTGAAAATATTTTTTTGTTACCGGGCTTTGTAATTCTATTTTTCGTCCCTTGCACAGTTTACCCAGAGCAAAGCGAGGGGCACTCTTGTACTTCCTATTCTCATTTAGCATTTATCGAGCATCTCTGTATATTTATTGGCACATTTTCAAATTTGCTAATTACACAGGATACTCCACAAAATTCCTGGGCGTCTCATACAA
Organism: Chitinophagaceae bacterium; assembly: GCA_035764525.1. Taxonomy (GTDB): domain Bacteria; phylum Bacteroidota; class Bacteroidia; order Chitinophagales; family Chitinophagaceae; genus VBAS01. The sequence goes on from DASTZB010000285.1 coordinate 5,443, forward strand.
TCGTATCTGCAAATCTTTGTCCTGACTTATATGCGGGCGCAACAGATCATAAATAACGACCGCAATATTTTCTGCTGTAGGGTTCAGGGTTTTGAATTCTTCCGTATCCAGATTCAGGTTTTTATGATCGAATCTTTCAATGATCTTCTCTTCAATCAAATCGCTCAGTTTTTTCAGATCCATTACATAACCAGTTTTTTGATCCGGCTCTCCCACAATTTTTACTATCAGCTCATAGTTATGCCCATGATAATTGGGCAAAGCACATTTCCCGAATACTTCCATATTTTTTTTATCATCCCAATCAGCATTAAATAGTCGATGCGCTGCATTGAAATGTTCTTTTCTGAATATGGCTACTTTTTTACCCATATATTAATTAATAACAGATGTCAAAGGATATTGTTCAGAGAATTTATTTACCACCATAATATTCAACAAATATTTTAGCCGTTTCTACAAGTTTCAAACAATGTAATTGAATCGGCGGCGGAAGATGTGGTTCCAATTCCTTCCAAATGCCCGTAACAAGATTTTCAATAGAACAGAGCTTTCCCTTCATAAAATCTACATCAACATTCAAATTCCTGTGATCAAGCTTTTCAATTACCTTTTCATTGACCAATTCACCTAATTTTTTTGCATCAAAAATGAAACCACTATCAGGATCAGGATCACCTTTAATGGTCACATATAATTCAAAATTATGACCATGCCAGTTCTCGTTGGCGCATTTGCCAAATACTTCATCATTTTTTTCCTTACTCCAGTTGGGATTATAGAGCTTATGTGCGGCGTTAAAATGTTCTATTCTTGTTAAGTAAACCATGCTTTACTTTTTGTTTTCCTCACAGCATAGGGCGGAGGAAATAATGAGCGGCAAAGGTAAGGCCATCAGCTTTACCAATGATGTACGATATTTGCCAAAATGGGAAAAAATATACTGGTAGTTGCCGCTACAGCAAAAGAAATTAATCCTTTTATCGAATTGACGAGAACAGTCGGTTTCAAAAATAATGTTGATATACTTATTTCCGGGATCGGGCTTACGGCAAGCACTTATCATTTAGCCAAACAACTTGCTTTAAAAAAATATGGACTCGTAATTCAAGCCGGAGTTGCCGGATCTTTTGATTTGAAAATCCCTCTCGGTTCAGTAGTAGCAGTAAAACAAGATACAATTGCAGATCAAAGTGTAATTGAATTAGAAAAACTCAAAACTCTTTTTGATCTGAAACTGGTGCCGCAAGATCAATATCCATATAAAAAAGGATGGTTGATAAATCCGAATAAAGACATCTTAAAAAAAACCAAACTAAGAATTGTAAAGGGAATTTCAGTCAACCAAATCAGCACTTCCAAACAAATGATAAGGTTTTATCGTGATGTGTTTGACCCGGCAACAGAATCAATGGAAGGTGCAGCGCTTCATTATGTCTGTCTGATGGAAAAGATTCCATTTATACAGATCAGGAGCATTTCAAATTATATTGGCGAAAGAAATAAAAAGAAATGGGATATGAATGAATCGATCGCCAACCTGAATGTGTCACTAATAACATTAATTAATAATTATTAATTAATAATTACTTTATTGAAATGAAACTCACCCTTGGATATAGCCCCTGTCCCAATGACACATTCATCTTTGATGCATTAGTAAATAAAAAAATTGATGCAGGAGGATTAGAGTTTGATGTAGTGCTTGAAGATGTCGAAACGCTCAATCAATGGTCATTTGAAAAGAAACTTGGTATAACAAAACTAAGTTACCCCGCCTTTTTTCAAAATCTTGATAACTATGTTTTACTAAACTCCGGCGCTGCGTTGGGTAAGGGAGTTGGCCCATTGTTAATTTCAAAACATGACTCTCAACTTTCAACTTTCAATTTTCAACAAGCCACAATTGCTTTACCCGGAAAGAATACAACTGCTAACCTTTTATTTTCCTTTGCATACCCTGACGCCAAGAATAGAAAACATATGATATTTTCAGCAATTGAGGAATCAGTATTAAATGAACAAACAGATCTTGGTGTCATCATTCATGAAAATCGTTTTACATACCAGCAAAAAGGATTGCATAAAGTAGCTGACCTTGGTGAATATTGGGAAGAAAAAA
>DASTZB010000286.1:0-10267 GCA_035764525.1 Chitinophagaceae bacterium
AAGGTGTCCACCGCCTTTAATTATAAAATCGGGATGAGTATATTTTAATGGCAGCATACGATCATTTGATCCATGCAAATGAACAATACCAGGTAAGCGATCAGGCTGGTTCCAATTCACTATTGCCTGGATCGACCAACGAACCAGGTCAGGATCGGCAGACTTTGCATAATTATAAATGATCGCTTTATCTTCTTTGGATCTGACTCCCATGAAATTTTTGAGCATCGAACCTGCTTTTAAAAATTTAATCGGTATTGCCTTATGCAAGCCCACTCTTCCTGCACTTTTAAAATACCAGGGTAATTCAGTTGATGAAGCAAGACTTGAAATAATTATCGTCTTCATGGGACTGCGCAGTCTTGCAATTTCTGAAACGAGCATACCGCCAAAGGAAAGACCGATCAAAATAAATGCATCATCTTTTTTGATCAGTGAAGAAAATCGTAGTGCATAATTGCTGAGTGATTCATTTTCTTGCGGAGGTATCCAGTCGAGGAAAACAGGTTCGTATGCAACGGGAAGTTTTATCTTTTGAAAAGCCTTTTTATCGGCCCCTAACCCACTTATAAAATATGCTTTCAAACTTGATTACATCTCCATTGGTTCAGGTATCTCGATCGTAACTGTTTGCACCATTTTCTTTGGTACTGGTTTATCGTTTAACATAGCAGGTTCCCATGTCGCCATAGTTGCTTCCAGCCTTGATATTAATTCATCATTAAAATCTTCATTCACACCACCTCTTATCACTTTAAAATTTACCGGCACTCCATCCTTATCAACAATAAACTCTAATTGTACAAATGCTTTTCTTGTGCTTCTGGGCAAATACTCTCTCATTTCTTTGCCGAGCTTATCCAAGTATTTTAAAAATTCGTCACCACCACCGGGGTATTTTGGCCACTGATGAACCGCTTCAACAAGACCGGTGATGGTCCTTGTTCTATGCTGTACATTTTTTCTTTTTGGAATTGGCTTTGCATCGGGAGCTACATTCCATTTTTTATCAGGAGCATCATTTACATAATACTCTCCTTTATCGGATACTGCAACGATGGGAATTTGTTTATGCTTTTCAAAATAATTAAAAGCATCTTCAAGATGTGAAGCAAAATCTTTCAGCTGCTCATCATCTTTTGTAAGCCTGCCAAGATAATCAACACTCCTTTTAACATTAAAACGTATCGGGAAAATATGAACCGGGATAAAGTCCTGCCCCTCGTTTTTTGCAAGTGCCGTAATAATATAAACTTCTTCGATCATTGGATCCGTCAATGGAATGCAACCAACCGTCACACAACTTCCGTGAATATAAATATCTCCACCGGGATTTACCGCATCACTTAATATTCTATCAGAGATATTCGGATAATTAAGTCCTAACGATAAATGATAATTACTTTTTGGATTAAACTCGTTGATATAATAAAATCCTTCCGGTACCTGGTAGTCCCCTCCCATTCTTTTTGGGCCAAGCGTACCCGCCAATGCACAAACTTTATAAGTCTTAAAAAGTTTATAAGGATCTTTCCTGTCATTCTTTACCCATATCTCCAATTGGCTGTCATATTTAAAAGAACGGATATAAACGTATTTGGCGGGCCATACTAATTTCTTTTCCTCAAATTGTTTTTTTAGCGCTGCTTCATTTTTACTAAGCGCATCTGAAGGACGCTGCATTGTTTTCTGAAAATCAATAAATGAGGACACGGCCGAAACAGAGTTTCCTCCGGAACCATTTTGTGCCGATAATGTAATGGCAATACAGCATGTTGCGATACAGAATAAGAGGTTTTTCATTGACGGTTCATTAGGTTAAGAAACGTTGAGTTCAAAAGCTTTATTACTCGTATGTTTATAACTATATGTAAAAATAAGCATAAAAAGCAAAGACAAAGAAGCAATACCTCATGTTTTCACAGGAAATTATACGGCGTTAATTATATCTCTCCCTCCAGCTCATCACCAAGCCGACTCAGAACTAACGACTATTAACTACGGTTGATTCCCGACTCTGAACTATAGACTCTGAACTACAAATTCCCTCTCTCCCCCTGTTCTCTTTCAATAGCTTCAAACAAGGCTTTGAAATTTCCCTTGCCAAAGCTCTTTGCCCCTTTTCTTTGAATGATCTCAAAAAATAAAGTAGGCCTGTCTTCAACAGGCTTTGTAAATATTTGAAGTAGGTACCCTTCGTCATCGCGGTCAACAAGAACACCCAACTCTTTTAACGGTTCAAGGTCTTCATCAATATGACCCACCCGATCAAGCAGATCGTCGTAATAAGAAGTAGGCACTCTTAAAAACTCGACACCGCGGTTTCTTAATTCAGTTACTGTTTGCACAATATCATTGGTTGCCATTGCGACATGCTGTACCCCTTCGCCATTATAAAACTCAAGATATTCTTCCACCTGGCTCTTCTTTTTTCCTTCTGCAGGTTCATTGATCGGGAATTTTACAAACCCATTTCCATTACTCATCACTTTACTCATTAGCGCTGAATATTCTGTAGAAATGTCCTTATCATCAAACGATAAAATATTTCTGAAGCCCATTACATCCTGGTAAAAATTCACCCACGGGTTCATTTGATTCCAGCCAACATTACCAACACAATGATCAACATATAATAAACCCGTTTCTGTTGGCTGATAATACGGATTGCTCCATTCACGATAACCGGGCATGAACTGCCCATTATAATTTTTCCTCTCAATAAATAAATGCACAGTATCACCGTAAGTATGAATACCGCTGACCACCATTTCACCATTATCATCTTTCAATCGCTGCGGCGGCATATAAGATCTTGCACCACGTTTTGTAGTTTCTTCCCATGCGCCTGTGGCATCGTCCACACGCAACGCCAATGCTTTCACACCATCACCATGCTTGTAAATATGATCTGCCATTTCATTATTAGGTCTGATTGGGGTTGTAAGTGCAAGGGTCAGCTTATTTTGCCGAATCGCATAACTGGCCCGATCCTTTACACCGGTTTCGGGACCTGCATAGGCCAATGGCTGAAAACCAAAAGCACTCATATAATAATGTGCTGCCTGTTTTGCATTGCCAACATAAAATTCAACATAGTCAGTTCCCTGCAATGGAAGAAAATCTGCCTGGACATTTTGTTTTTTATCTGAAGCTGTAGTAGTTGCCATTATTATTTTTTTGAAGTCAGCAATAGTAATTTTGTTCATCTCCGATTGTGTCACCCACTTGTACGTTCAGTAATTTAATTCAACTAAATCAGAGTGCCACATTAAGCCTCCTTAGGAGTTTGAGGTTTCATCTTTGCATTGCCAGCGTTTCCATCAGCAGTTCGAAGTGATTGCGTTTATCAGCAAATACCTTGTGGGGATAGTCAGGAAGCATGAAACAAAATTAGAAAATCCTTTAGTCAATTTTATAAAAAAATACCTCCTGTGGAAACAGGAGGTAAACCAAAACTAACTGCTTATGAGAAAACTATTTAATCAAAAAATATTTGCCTTAACCTGATGTAAAATTAAGCCCAACTTTTCCGGAGTTATTGAAGTATTGGACCAATTTGTAAAAACAAGGGACGAACTGGAAAAAAACTTGCTGTTGCATATGTATTCCGGATTCCTTTTTGATTATCGACATCGTTTTATTTTCAATTACTCTCAAAAAGGCTTCTCTTATCTTTGCGCCATGCATAAAATCGGTATCCTCGGTGGCGGCCAATTAGGAAGAATGCTGTTACAGGCAGCTGCGAATTATCCTGTAAATACTTTTTTAATGGAGAACGATGATGAATGTCCCGCCGCCCATCTCTGTCATCATTTTACAAAAAGCGATAAAAAAGATTTTGATGCCGTCTATAATTTCGGTAAGGGCCTTGATGCCATTACAATTGAAATTGAAAATGTAAATGTCGAAGCACTTGAAAAATTAGAAAGTGAAGGAGTGAGAGTTTATCCAAGACCATCAGTGCTTCGCATAATCAAGAATAAGATCTTACAAAAACAATATTATCATCAACATAGCATTCCTACTGCAGATTTTGTTTTAACTAATAGTCTTGCGGAAATGGAAGGTCATATTGGTTTTCTTCCAGGCGTTCACAAGCTTGGTGAAGGTGGTTATGATGGTCGCGGTGTTCAGATCTTAAAGAATAAAGACGATTTGGGCAAGGCGTTTAATGCTCCAAGTGTTTTAGAAAAACTCATTCCCATCGATAAAGAGATTGCCCAAATGGTTGCTGTAAATGAAAAAGGAGAAACTGCCCTCTACCCTCCCGTTGAAATGCTTTTTGATCCGGATCTTAATTTGCTAGATTACCAGCTTTGTCCCGCCGAACTAAGTCTTCAAACTCTCTACAAGGTTGAAGCAATTGCTTCAACGGTAGTTCGCAATTTCAGATCACCCGGCATTTTTGCGGTAGAAATGTTTGTTGATAAAAAGGGCGATGTATTTGTAAATGAAACGGCGCCAAGGGTCCATAACAGCGGTCACCATACTATCGAAGCCCATTACAGCAGCCAGTTCGATATGCTTTGGCGGGTAATGCTTAATTATCCTTTAGGTAATACCGATGCAATTCTTCCTTCTATCATGGTCAATATTATCGGTGCTGAAGGATGTAATGGCGAAGCGAAATATGAAGGGCTCGAAGACGTGATGAAGATCGACAATGCCTTTGTTCATATTTATGGAAAAAAGCAAACCAAACCGGGAAGAAAAATGGGCCACGTTACCATTCTGAGCAAAGAAAAGCAAGACCTTTTGCATAAATCGAACAAAGTGAAACATACTTTGTTTCCAAAAGCCTGAAACATTCCTCTTATCACTTGGAGAAACCTTTCGTAACAGGCAGATAATTAATTTTTTGCCTCCCAAAGGATTTATAAGTTTGCAGCGTCAAATTTTAACGCTAAGAAGTACTTATTTTTAAGCTTTAATCACAACTGAACCATCGTGAACAATTTTAAACTACTTTTCTTAATATTTTTTTTGATTTTAAGTTCGGTAATTATTTCCTGCGGCGACAAAAAGAAAGATGCCGATCCACCAGCTGGAGCTCAAATGCAGCAACAAGCAATAATTGCAGATGCATTAATAGTGGCTACTCGTGCGTTGAGTGCTGATATTGAAATTCCCGGAACTATACTGGCGAACGAAACCACAGAAATCCACCCTGAAGTTTCCGGACGTGTGGTACAATTAAATGTGCGCGAAGGAACATTTGTAAGCAAAGGAGCATTGCTTGCCAAATTGTATGACGGTGACCTGCAAGCACAATTAAGAAAGTTAGAAGTGCAATTAAAGATCGCTGAGCAGACAGAAGAAAGGCAGGCACAACTTATAAAGATCCAGGGTATCAGTCAGCAGGAATATGACCTCAGTCTTTTGCAGGTAAGCAACCTGAAAGCTGATATAGATATTGTGAAGGAAGCTGTACGCAAAACCCAGATCCTGGCGCCATTCAGCGGCAAGCTCGGATTGAAAAACATCAGCGAAGGAGCTTATGTTACTCCTGCAATAATTGTTACTACAATAAGCCAGGTAAGCCAATTAAAAATTCAATTTAATGTGCCGGAAAAATATGGCTCACAATTGAGGACCGGGCAAAGCATCAACTTCACAATTGATGGTTCTAATAAAACTTACACAGCAAACATCATTGCAGCTGAAGTAAAAATGGATGAGAACACAAGAAGTCTTGCAATCAGGGGACTTGTAAAAAATGGAGATGCCTCCTTGATCCCCGGAGTTTTTGCCAAAGTAAAAATTGTATTAGGTCAAAACCTGAATGCGATCATGATCCCTACGATTGTTGTGCAACCCTTGGGAAGAAAAAAATTAGTGTACTTATATAAGGGAGGGAAATCAATGCCTGCAGATATCACAACAGGAATCAGGGATAGCTCTAACGTACAGGTATTAACAGGTCTAAGTATTGGTGATACAGTTATAACAACAGGCCTTTTGTTTTTAAGACCTGGGGCAGATGTAAAGCTGAAAAAGATACAATAAATGAATTGCCCCGGATTTTGATCCGGGGATTATAAATATTAAATCCCTTTAAGGGTTATGAATCTTTCAGAATTAAGTTTAAGGCGACCGGTACTTGCAATGGTTTGTTCTATTGTTATTATCATTTTTGGTGGTATCGGCTATAAATATTTGGGCATTCGTGAATATCCGGCGATCGACCCGGCGGTGGTGAATGTCCGCACATCTTATGTTGGCGCCAATGCTGATATCATCGAACAACAAATAACCGAGCCTCTTGAAAAAGCCATTAACGGTGTACCGGGAGTAAAAAATATCACTTCAAGCAGTTCAACCGGTAGCAGCAATATTACCGTTGAATTTGAATTGAATGTAGATCTTGAAAGAGCCGCTAATGATGTTAGAGATAAAGTTTCGCAGGCACTTGGAAACCTGCCACAGGATATTGATGCGCCACCAACCGTAAGCAAGGCCGACTCCGATTCTGACCCCATTCTTTTTTTACAGATACAAAGCCAGAGTAAGGGTTTACTTGAATTAACTGACTATGCTGAGAATGTGGTCCAGGAACGATTACAAACTATTTCCGGGGTGAGTGGTGTGAGTGTATTTGGAAAAAGATATTCTATGCGTCTCTGGATCGATCCATCAAAACTCTCTGCCTATAAACTTACCATCAATGATATCCGGGTCGCATTGGACCGGGAAAATATAGAGTTGCCCGGTGGAAAGATCCGTGGCAACACTACACAGCTTATTGTAAAAACATTTGGTAAGCTAACCACTGAAACAGATTTTAATGATCTCATACTTCGTGAAGATAACAATGGTGTTGTTCGGTATAAAGATGTTGGCTATGCGGAATTGGGTGCGGATAATGAAGAATCAGTTTCAAGAAAAAATAACGTGCCTTCGGTAAATCTTGGTGTGGTAGCACAGCCGGGAAGTAACCAGATCGAGATCGCGGATGAGGTTTATAAAAGAATTAAAGAGATAAAAAAAGATATGCCCCCCGATATTATTTTCGAGGTGGGCTATGATCGTACAACTTTTGTTCGCAATGCGATCAAGGAGGTAAAAGAAACACTTGTGATAGCAATCCTTTTAGTTGTTATTATCATCTTTCTTTTCTTCCGCGAATGGACATTGGCTCTTCGTCCATTGATCGATATCCCCGTTTCATTGATCGGCGCTTTCTTTATTATGTACCTGATGGGTTTTTCTATCAATGTACTTACGTTGCTTGCTATCGTTCTTGCCACCGGTCTTGTGGTGGACGATGGTATTGTTGTAACGGAAAACATTTTCAAGAAAATGGAGCAGGGTATGAATAAACATAAAGCTGCCCTTGAAGGATCAAAAGAAATTTACTTCGCGGTAATCGCAACATCAATAACACTAGCTATCGTTTTCCTCCCCATCATTTTCTTAGAAGGATTTGTAGGAAGATTATTTCGTGAATTCGGTATTGTACTGGCTGGCGCTGTACTTATCTCAGCATTTGTTTCTTTATCTCTTACACCGGTACTGAATATTTACATGGCGAAAAAGAATCCGCATAAACATTCCTGGTTTTACAGGAAAACAGAACCATTCTTTACCGGTCTTGAAAATTTATACAAATCTTCTTTGCAGGGTTTTATGCGAATTCGCTTGGTGGGATTAGTTTCTGTGCTTGGCGGTTGTATTGCGATCATTATACTTATCGGTAAGCAGTTGCCTTCTGAATTAGCGCCAATGGAAGATCGTAACCGTGTACGTACAAGCATTACTGGCCCCGAAGGTGCTGACTTTGATTTTACCGACAGAGTCTCTTATGAAATAACACAGCAACTGCTTGATTCAATTCCTGAAAAAGATGTGGTTCTCACTTTTGCTCCCGGGTTTAGCGGAAGCGGTGGAAGCAATGCAGCATTTGTAAGCATGGGCTTATTAAAAGCATCTGAAAGAAAAAGATCACAAGATGAAATTGCGCAACAAATGAACCGCATGTTCAGGCGTTATAATAATCTTCGGGTTTTTGCTACGCAGGAACAAACAATATCTGTAGGTCTTGGTGGTCGTGGCGCAAACCCTGTACAGTTCGTACTTCAAAACCTCAATTTTGATAAGCTTAAAGAAAAAATTCCACTGTTCATGGAAGAAGTTCGCAAGAACCCAACATTTATGAACACGGATATTAATTTGAAATTTAATCAGCCCGAGCTTCAAATAACAATTGACAGGTTAAAAGCAAATGAACTTGGTGTTTCGGTACAGGATATTTCTACAACCCTGCAGTTAGCATTAAGTGGTCGTCGTTTTGGGTATTTTATCATGAATGGAAAACAATACCAGGTAATAGCACAAGTAGATAGAAGCGACCGTGATGATCCATTAGACCTTAAAGGATTTTTTGTAAGAAACTCCCGGGGTGAGTTGATTCAACTTGATAATGTGGTTAAAATGGAAGAAATGGCAAACCCGCCACAGATCTACCATTTCAATCGTTTCAAAAGTGCGACGGTACAGGCTGCGCTTGCTCCGGGTAAAACAATCGGTGATGGAATTGCCGAGATGGAAAAGATCGCCGACAAAGTTTTGGATGAATCATTTGAAACTTCATTAGCAGGGGCTTCAAGAGATTTCAAAGAAAGTTCTTCCAATACCTCGTTTGCATTCATACTTGCTTTAGTACTTATCTTTTTAGTGCTTGCTGCACAGTTTGAAAGTTTCGTAGATCCATTTATAATCATGATCACTGTACCACTAGCATTGGCCGGTGCGGTCTTAAGTTTGTGGGTATTTGGACAAACGATCAATATCTTTTCACAGATCGGTATCATCATGTTAATTGGGCTTGTAACCAAGAATGGAATTTTGATCGTTGAATTCGCCAACCAAAAGAGAAGAAGAGGTGAAAAGAAAATTCCTGCTGCCATTGATGCATCTGTTGCCCGTTTGCGTCCGATCCTTATGACAACACTTGCCACTACATTGGGAGCATTGCCAATTGCATTGGCATTTGGTTCCGCAGGTAAAAGCCGAGTGCCGCTTGGTATTGTTATTGTTGGTGGTATGCTGTTTGCCCTTGTGCTTACTTTATATGTGGTGCCGGCATTGTACTCATATCTTTCTTCAAAAAAGAAAGCCAGTAATCTTGACACCGAGCTGGCAGTTGCAGATTTGAAGGAAGCCCATGATTAAATTTTGGTAATCAACTAATGAATTCTATTAAACTTATGTTGCGTCGCACTCTTGTACGTTCTGTTCTATATTCAGCTTTCACCCTGGCGATATATTCTTTACAAGCCCAAAGACTGCTGACACTTGAAGATGCTATTGGCCTTGCGCTTAAGAATAATTATGACATTCAGCTATCAAGAAACGATTCAGCAATAGCAGCGCTGGATTATTCCTATCGCAATTGGCTATTCGCCCCGAGGTTGAATGCTTCCACCAGCAGTGTTTGGAACAATAACCACCAGAACCAGGAATTTTCCAATGGCACCAAAAGAGAAGGTGATGTAAAAACGAATAACCTCGCAGGCTCGGTTACCTTAAACTGGTTATTATTTGACGGAGGGAAAATGTTTGTAACCCGCAATCAGGCCCAGGAGCTTATTCGCCTGGGTGAACTGGGTATAAAAGACCAGGTGGTCAATACTGTGGCGCAGGTGATCAATTCCTATTATGTTATTGTGCGTCAAAAACAACAGTTGATAGCAATTGAAGAGCAAATGAGCATCAGTCAAACACGTGTAGATCTTACGCAACGCCGGCTTGAGATCGGAGTCGGTGCCAAACCAGATGTGTTGCAGAGTAAGGTGGATCTGAATGCACAGATCGCTTCCCGGTATCGCCAGCTTACATTAATTGAGGAGTTAAAAGAAAGACTGAATCAAACAATGAATGCTGCTGTCGGTACCAATTATGAGGTCAGCGATTCCATTCCTTTCAACAACAACTTAACGCTGTCGCAAATCCAGAATAATTTTGAACAAACCAATCCCACGTTGCAGATACAGAAAAAAAATATTGACCTGGCCGAGCTTACAATAAAATCAAGAAAAGCAGACCAGTTCCCACTGGTATCTTTTAATTCAGCTTATAACTACAACCGCACCAATAATGATGTTACATTAAATGCTGCCCTGCCATTGTACAACCGGAATAGGGGTTATAACTATGGTTTCTCTGCCACCATTCCGATTTTAAATTACCGAAATACCAACCGCCTCATAAAGCAGGCACAGTTGGATTTGAGTTATCAGCAACTTGTTTACGAAAGTCAGAAATC
>DASTZB010000287.1:0-15092 GCA_035764525.1 Chitinophagaceae bacterium
AGGGAGAACAATGTTCGCAAAGAAAAAACCACCTAACATAAAACAGCAAGTGGCGATCAATGAAGGTAATTGCAAATTGCTGATCCCCATGATTGCATGACCACTTGTGCAACCACCTGCGTAGCGGGTGCCAAAGCCAACCAGAAAACCACCACCCACCATGAGAATAAGTCCTTTTACTGTAAGCAAATTTTCCCAGCTAAAAAGGTCCTTTGGCACTAATCCTTCTGTATTAGTGACACCATAGCTGGCAAGTTCAGTGGCCAATTTTGGATCGATCACAACAGGATTCGAATTCGATAAAAAGAATACCGTGATCGCTCCGCCCAATAAAATACCCCCGACGAAGAAAAGATTCCATATTTCTTTTTTCCAATCATATTTGAAAAATGACACATTCATTGGTGCACAAGCAGCGCATATATGACGCAAAGAGGAAGAAACACCAAAAGATTTATTTCCTAATATTAACAGTGCAGGAACTGTAAGCCCGATCAACGGGCCAGCAATATACCATTGCCATGGTTGTTTTATCCATTCAATAAAATTCATGATTTTAATCTTTTCTATACAAAGGTATCAAATGGGTTCAGTTAAATTCCGTGTCTATTGGTTTAAAAATAATTCTTTTATAAGTATGTAAATAGCCATTAACAATACAAACCAACCAAATAGTTTTTTTAAGACCTTGCCTGGGATCTTTTCTGCCCAAAGACTTCCCAAATAAATACCAATGATCGCAAGACCAGTGAAAAGTACAAGGATCTTCCAGTCAAGCGGAGTTTGTTTTAAGCTAAATAGAAATCCAAAAATTGAATTGATAGCAATAATAACTAATGAAGTGCCGATCGCAGTTTTCATTGGAAGTTTTACAAATAACACTAATGCAGGAATGATAAGAAAACCACCGCCAGCACCCAATAAACCCGTAATAAAGCCAATTGCTAAGCCCCATAAAGCCAATGGTAATATTGTACTGTTTCGTTCTTGCGATATTGGCCGATCTTTATCTTCATCATCGCCGTTAAATATCATAAACGCAGATGCTGCGAACATCAAAAATGCAAATAGGATCATCAGCATTATATCACGGGTAAATTCAATATTTCCAATAGAAAATAATTTTTTATCGGGAATGGCCGGTAGAATAAAATGTCGTGCTATAAAAATTGAAAAAATAGAAGGTATACCAAATTCAGAAACTGTTTTAAAATCAACTTGTTTTTTTACATAAGCCCTTGTACCCCCTGTCAGGCTGGTAACTCCAACAATAAATAATGAATAAGTGGTTGCTGTTACTGCATCCAGGTGAAGCAGGTAAACCAAAACCGGAACGGTGAGAATAGAGCCACCGCCGCCCATCATGCCAAGTACAATACCAATAAAAACCGCAGCGATATAGCCGGCTATTTCCATTTTATATATTTAATCTTCTAAAACTTTTTCCATCTGCATGCTTCGACTTCCTTTTACAAGTATATAGCTGTTTTTGAAATGTTGTTTACTAAACCATTCTTTTGCCTGTAAAGAATTCTCAAAGGCAAGAAAAGGGTGTGAGAGCTTTAGAAAATCTCCGCCAACAAGCACTACTTCTTTCCACGAAGATTTTTTTATGAGATCAATTATTCCCTGGTGTTCCTGCAAACTTTCTTTCCCTAATTCTGCCATAGCACCAAGCATCAGGATTTTATTTTCTGAATTTTTATTTGCAAAGTTCTCAATTGCCAGTTTCATACTGCTGGGGTTTGCATTGTAGGCATCGAGGATTATTTTATTGGAATCTTTTCCGATCAATTGGGAACGGCTGTTGGAAGGAGTATAGTTTTCAATGGCTGATTTAATATTGTTTTCGGGCACCTCAAAGAATTTTCCAACTGTTACGGCGGCCAGCACATTCGGTAAATTGTATTCGCCAACTAATTGGGTTTTGATGATGCCATCATCGAGACCTTGCGTTATCTCAACCTTCAGGAAGGTTTCACTCGGAAGAATATTCCCGATCACATGATCATTGTCTTTTGTTCCGTATTTTATAATGCCACTGATGCCTTTACTCATCTGCCGCAGGTAATCATAATCCCACATTACAAAAGCAAAGCCATGTGTCAGTGTACGCAGATAATCAAACAATTCACCTTTACCTTTTCTTACACCTTCTTCGCTGCCAAATCCTTCAAGATGAGCTTTCCCACAATTTGTAATTAGGCCATGTGTAGGCAACGCAATTTGACAATATCCGGCAATTTCTCTTAGATGATTGGCACCCATTTCGATCACTGCCATTTCTGCATCGGGTCTAATTTTTAAGATCGTCAGGGGGATGCCGATATGATTATTAAAATTGCCTTCTGTTGTATATGTGTTGAATGAAGAAGAAAGGACTGCATGTATCAATTCCTTAGTTGTTGTCTTTCCATTGCTCCCGGTAATTGCAAGAAAAGGAATATTGAATTGCTTACGATGATGAAGGGCCAATTGCTGTAAGGTCCCTAGAACATCAGGTACTAAAAGGGTCTTTCCTTCTATCTCATATTCTTTTTCATCTATGACAACATAAACGGCGCCATTATCTATTGCTTGTTTTGCAAATGAATTACCATTAAAATTAGGCCCTTTTAATGCAAAAAAAATATCACCGGATTTTAGTTTCCTGGTATCTGTTTGTACTGATGGATATTGCTGGTAAATTTTATAAAGCGCTTCGATCATTATAAGCAAATGTAAAGGCTAATTAAAAAACCCCGCCAATGATGACGGGGCTTTTTAATATCATGAAATGAAAAACTTAGCGTTTTTGACGTTTGCTCTTCCACCAGTTACCTGTTTTCCTTTTATTACCTTCTGTACTACCCATGCGGCTCATGGCACAACGGAATCCAATTGTAGCACTTGACTGATCTTCTTCCATATAGCGGCGAGTACCCGGGCTAAGCCAGTAAGCATAATCAGCCCAGCTACCACCTTTATACACTCTTGATTTATCACTTACAAGGGTAGTGATGCCATAACCATAATTTGATTGTGATAAGGAGTCACCATCAATAAAGTTGATAACATTACCACGCTGATAGTTTCTGCGCATCATACTTTCCTTATCAGTTACGTCTGTATATTTTACCCGGCCAGCACTATCTCTTGCAAAACGGGTAGTAGGATCAGCTGATGTAGAATCTACAACAAGCATCTTCTGATATTTGTTACCACGATATGGGGCAACATCATCTGCATCAAGTAAAGTCAGAGGTCTGTATACATCGGCTACCCATTCGCTTACATTACCTGCCATATTATATAAACCAAATGCGTTTGGATAAAATGATTTTACATCAGCTGTATAGATCGCATCGTCGTTTAAACCACCTGCAACACCTGCATAGTCACCATTACCTCTTTTAAAGTTTGCAAGCATCATACCCTGCCAGCTGCCATGACGTGTATCACGCATACCATTCGGATTATGGCTCCAGGGATAAATTTGTTTGTTCATCGTTAACTCTTCACCACGTTTGCCTTCTTTAGTACTTGGTCTTGGGTTTTGACCAATATATGCGAGAGCTGCATATTCCCACTCAGCTTCGGTTGGCAGACGATAATCTGGTTGAAGAATACCATCTTCCATCGTTACTTGAGTACGAGGTGTCCCTTGAGCAGTTTTTAAAGTGCTTTTCTTGCCTGTTCTGCCAGGCTGAGGAGCATAAAAACCTAATAAGTATGATTTTGTTGTAAAATTATCTTCGCCTTGTTGTGCCTGCAGACCCTGTTTTGATGCCATGCCTTTTTCGATAAGTGCACCTTCATTTACACGATCACTTCTCCATAAACAGAAGTCGTAAGCCTGTTTCCAGCTAACCCCAACAACCGGATAATTGTTGAAACTTGGGTGACGTAAATAATATTCAACCAACGGTTCATTGTATGCTAACTCACTGCGCCAGACAAGAGTGTCAGGCAATGCTGCATCAAGAATTTTTTGATAACTAGGGTCATTTGCAGCGTCAAAAACACGGCCAAGCCAATAAAGATATTCACGATAGTGAACATTGGCCACCTCAGTTTTATCAATATAAAACGAAGGAACTGTTTGACGACGGGGGATATTATTAAATTCACCTATCACATCCTCATCAGTCTGCCCCATTGTGAAGGTACCGCCGGGTACAAACACAAGACCGGGGCCAGTTGCCTGTTCTTTTTCTTTGGATACCTGGTATCCACCCATATTTTTGTCGTTGTAATTCCAGCCGGTTACATCCGACTTGTCGTATTTCTTTTTGCCAAATAGCCCTTTGCCTTTACATGAAGCTATCAGAACGGCGCAGGATAACAGGATAATTAAGTTTTTCAGTTTCATAGTTTTTTGTATAAACCTTTGAATTGGAATAAATTTAACGCCGGTTGGGATAAAATTATTGCACCTTGATAAGATTTTATCTCCCGCGTCTGCGAATATAGGCAGATTATAATGATTTTATTAAGCAGAAATACTTTTTTAGGCCTAGTTAAAGTCCCTGAATTTTGTTAGCAAATCATGAGGAGATTTACAGTTATAATCTTATCGTTAATATGCTTTTTTGCAGTCAATCTGGGTGCTCAAAGGGTATACAAAAGCAATTCCATTTTGGCATCAGGAATTTGGAGTAAAATTGCTGTAAAAGAAAGCGGCGTTTATAAAATAGATGTTTCATTTTTGGCCACTCTTGGTTTTAATACCTCAGGTATTTCATCCTCTTCAATTAGGCTTTTTGGGAATGGAGGTAATATGCTCAGTGAAGCAAATACAGATACACCTATTGATGACCTTGCTGAAAATGCGATTATGGTAGTAGACGGAGGGGATGGCTTATTCAACGGGAGCGATTATTTTCTATTTTTTGCCGTGGTAGCCGACAAATGGTTAAAGGATTCATTGAATAAAAGATTTACGCATCAGAAAAACATTTACTCAGATTCTGCTTATTACTTTATAACAATCGGTGGTACAGGTAAACGAATTACATCATTACAAGTAAATGCTCCACCGACATTAACCGTTAGTTCATTTAACGAAAGAATTTTTCATGAGCTGGATAGTATCAATCTTTTATCAAGCGGAAAAGAATGGCTTGGTGAAGAGTTTGCAGATGCACCGGGTAAAACCCTTTCAAGATCTTTTTCTATAAGTCTACCAAATCTTATCACCAGTTCCCCTTCAATATTGATCTCGAATTGTGTAGCCAGGTCTATAAATGTTCCAAGTCATTTTGATATTCGCATCAATAATCAATTGGTGCAACAGATCAATCTTCCATCGACGGGTGCCGGATTATATGACCTGTTTGCACAACAATCACAACAGCTATCGGATATTTTATTGCCGCAGGAATCTTTACAGGTCAATTATACCTATGTTCCAGGAGGTTTTAATTCACAGGGATGGTTAAATTTTTTTGAGATCCATGCAAGAAGGAATCTTGTTTTAAATAATAGCGGACAATTGTCCTTTCGTGATTGGAATAGTGTGGGAAGCAATATTTGTGATTTTGTAGTAAGCAATACCACCAATAACACACAGGTTTGGGATGTTACTGATGCTGCAAATCCTGTAAGAATGCAGGGAAATTTTTCGGCAAATGAATTTCGGTTTGTTAATGATGCGGTACGATTAAGGGAGTACATTGCTTTTAATCCAACAAGCGCATTGATTCCGGGATTTGCCGGCCGTATACAAAACCAGGATCTGCACAATTCGCAACAAACAGATTACCTAATTGTCACGAATAGTTTATTGCTTTCGCAGGCAGAGCGATTAGCTACTTTTCACCGACAAAGAAATCTGAAAGTGGCCGTCGTAACTATTGATAAAATTTTCAACGAGTTTTCTTCAGGCACGCAAGACCCTGTTGCCATTCGTGATTTTGTAAAAATGTATTTTGACCGATATGCGGGTGTCCCTTCTAGTCGGCCAAAGTATTTGCTGCTTTTCGGTGATGCTTCTTTCGATTATAAAAACAGGATTTTAAATAATACAAACTTAGTTCCGGCATATCAAAGTAAAATTTTTCTTGACCCGCTTAGCACTTATACCAGCGATGATTTTTTTGGGTTTTTAGATGACAATGAAGATATTAATTCAGGATTAGTGACAAATCTTCTGGATGTTGGCATTGGCAGAATACCAGCGAAAAATGTGGAGGAAGCAAAAAATTATGTTGATAAGGTAATTGCTTATCACAGCAAAGAAAGTTTTGGTAATTGGCGAAACAATGTTTCATTTATTGCAGATGATGAAGATAACAATCTTCACTTGCAGGATGCAGAATTAATAACTGGTACTGTATCTGTCAATCAAGTTTTCAATATTCAGAAAATTTATCTGGATGCCTTTCAACAAGAAAGCGGATCTGCTGGTAGCAGGTATCCAACTGTGAATGAAACGATCAACAATCATATTGCTAGCGGCATATTGGTTTTTAATTTTATTGGCCACGGTGGCTCCGCAAGACTTGCCGAAGAGGTAATACTTGATCAGCCAATGGTAAATGGGTGGAGCAATACTAATTATCTCCCATTGTTTGTTACTGCCACCTGCGATTTTGCTCCTTATGATAATCCATTTACCAATTCACTCGGGGAAAATATTTTACTAAGACCAAAGACCGGAGGAATTGCATTGATGACCACAACACGACTTGTGTTTTCATTTAGCAACCGGATCATGAATAATAATTACATGCAATATGCAATGCAACCTGATGCAAATGGTAAATACAGAAGTCTTGGCGAAGCAGTAATGGAGGCTAAAAACTATACTTATCAAACATCAGGCGATTTGATCAATAACAGGAAGTTTACATTGCTTGGCGATCCGGCATTAACGCTTGCATTTCCGCAATTTAAAATAAAAACGACACGCCTAAATTCGTTTGATCCCATATCAAGAACAGATACATTATCTGCCGGAGAAAAAGTGGTAATAGAAGGAGAAGTAACAGATAACAATGGTTTGATTCTTTCAACTTTAAATGGAACAGTTTACCCAGTGGTCTTTGACAAGCCACAAATCATAACAACAAAAGCAAATGATCCGGGTAGTCAACAAACATCATTTCAACAGCAATCAAATATTTTATTTAAAGGAAAAGCTACTGTTGCTAATGGCAGGTTCAGTTTTTCTTTTAAAGTTCCTAAAGACATTAATTATCAATATGGCCAGGGTAAAATAAGCTATTATGCAGAGGACGGTACCAGGGATGGAAGCGACTTCTTTAACGGCTTTATCATCGGCGGCTCGGCAACAACTGTTGATGATGATAAAAGCGGCCCGGTAATAAATGCATGGTTAAATGATGAAAAATTCGTCAATGGAAGTATTGTCAATCAAAGGCCACTATTGATCTTGAAACTGGCTGATTCATCGGGTATTAATACGTCGGGTACCGGCATCGGGCATGATATTACAGCGATGCTGGATAACAAAAGCAATCAAACATTTAGCCTGAATAATTATTACGAGGCTGATCTTGATAAATATGGGCAAGGTTATGCCCGGTTTCAATTACCCGAATTAGAGCCTGGCATTCATTCGCTAAAAATAAAAGCATGGGATGTACTCAATAACTCTTCAGAGTTTATACTTGATTTTTCCGTGATGAATGATGATGAACTTGTCATCGATCATGTTCTTAATTATCCTAACCCCTTTACAACCAAAACACAATTCTGGTTTGAACATAATAAACCGGGCCAGGAATTGGTTGTCCAGGTTCATATATTTTCGCTTGCCGGCAGGGTAGTAAAAACGATCGAAAAAACAATAAACACCGAGGGAAATCGTTCTTGTGAAGTGGATTGGGATGGCAGAGACGATTTTGGAGACAAAATTGGGCGGGGGGTATATGTGTATCGCCTCAAAGTATTTTGTTCTGGTTCTAAACCCCGGATAGTCACCGAAAAACTGGTTATTTTTTAAGACGGATAACCGAACATAAAATGAACATTTAGACCTGTGATTTTTGAAATTTTCTATATTTACAACTAACATAAACTCTTACTAATGAGACCAACTGTGCTTAAATTAACTGCTGCAATACTGCTCCTTTCCGGAATTCACCATAAGACCAAGGCTCAGGGTGTAGATCCAATTAATGTGGTTACTACCGCCGTTCCTTTTTTACGTATATCGCCTGATGCCCGCGCGGCTGGTATGGGTGACCTGGGATTAGCTACTTCGCCAGACGCCAATGCATCATTCTGGAATCTTGCAAAAGTTCCTTATAACACGACTAAAGGCGGCATTTCTTTATCATATACACCATGGTTAAAAGATATTCTTAGTGACGTTTATCTTGCATCAGTAGCGGGATTTTATAAATTCGATGATCAACAAGCTATATCCGGATCCTTACGTTATTTCAGCCTTGGGAATATTCAATTTACTGATAACCTTGGTAATGATCTCAATACTTTCCGTCCTCGTGAATTTGGAGTTGATGTTGGTTATTCAAGGAAGCTTTCTGAAAAGTCAGGTATCGGAGTCGGTTTAAAATATATTTATTCAAATCTTGCTCAAGGACCTGCGGCTGGTAATAATTATAAAGCAGCGAGCGCTGTTGCCGGTGACCTTGCTTATTATTACAATGGGCATAATGACCTTGGGCAAGGTTGGGCATTCGGCGCAGTTTTGAGCAATCTTGGTTCAAAGATCTCTTATACTGATAATGCTGATCAAAAAGATTATATTCCAGCCAACTTGGGACTAGGTACTACTTATTCAAGAGTTTTTAACGCTGCTAATTCATTAACTTTTGGTGTTGATGTGAATAAATTACTTGTTCCCACTCCTCCGGCAGATCCAGCTACAGCACAGCAATTGGAAGAATATCGCAGTAAAAGTGTAATTAGCAGTTGGTTCAGTTCTTTTGGTGATGCTCCTGGTGGATTCAGTGAAGAAATTAAAGAATTCCAGCTATCAATTGGTGCTGAGTACTGGTATAACAACCAGTTTGCACTGCGTACAGGTTATTTCTATGAAGATAAAACGAAAGGAAATCGCAGGTATTTTACAATGGGTGTCGGTATAAAGTATCAAAGTTTTGGTCTTGATTTCTCATACCTGCTTCCTTCGGGAAGTGGTGTTGATCGCAATCCTTTGTCAAACACATTACGATTCTCATTACATTTTAGTTTTGATGGGTCAGGGGCTTCAAACTCAACTGGTAACTAAGAATGATAAATAATTTATAGTGACGTCTCGCCTTAGGCGAGACGTCTTTTTTTATATTTGAATAAATAAAGAATTACATGTCTTATCGGATTGGAAGCGGGGTTGATTTTCACCAACTACAAAAAGGAAGAGAACTATGGCTCGGCGGGGTGAATATTCCATTTAAGAAGGGAGCTTTAGGACATAGCGATGCCGATGTATTGCTTCATGCTATTTGCGACGCTTTACTCGGCGCTCTTGCACTGGGAGATATAGGTGTTCATTTTCCTAATACCGCTGACGAATTTAAAAATATTCAGAGCATTATATTATTACAACGAGCAATGGACCTGGTTAAGCAAAAAGGGTATTCAGTTGTAAATATTGACAGCACAATTTGTTTAGAGGAGCCAAAACTGAAACAATACACTTCAGAAATGCGAAAGATAATTGCAGAGGCCACCAACGTTTCAGAAAATGATGTTTCAATAAAAGCAACAACAACTGAAGAGATGGGATTTATAGGAAAAGGAAAAGGCATCATGGCATATGCTACAGTGTTGCTTCAAAAAGTTTAACTGGCTATTCGTAGCACCGAGTCTCCTTTATGCCTTTGAAACTTTAACTTTGCCAGAATGTCGCCAATCAATATAAAGATCGTTAATACATCTGCGAACCCATTGCCCCAGTATGCAACCAAAGGGTCATCAGGAATGGATATAAGGGCATCATTAGACATACCAGTAACACTTCAGCCACTTGAAAGAGCTTTGATACCAACGGGATTGTTTGTTGAAATACCTAATGGATACGAAATTCAAATAAGACCAAGAAGTGGCCTGGCTAGTAAACAAGGGATCACATGTCTGAATTCACCCGGCACAATAGATTCAGACTATCGTGGAGAAATTAAGATCATATTGATAAATCTTTCTGCAGAAGAGCAGGTTATTAATCAGGGTGACAGGATAGCGCAAATGATAATTCAGAAAATAGAAAGAGCAGAGTTTGAGCAAGTAGAATTTTTAAATGAAACTGAAAGGGCCGCAGGTGGTTTTGGTCATACAGGAAAACAATAAGAATGTTCAGGTTTATTCTAATATTAATTACAGGGGCATTGCTGGTATCATCATGCCGGTCTACCCGGAAAATTCAATCGGCTATCTCGGTAAAAAAAGATTCAGTAGAAGTAGTGAAGCCGACATCTGACCCGCATCAGGATTCCATTAAGTTTATAAAAGATAATTATTATCAACTCCTTTCAAACAAGATCGAGTTTGAGACTTTTTCTGCAAAGGTCAATACAGATTACGAAGGAGGTGATGGAAAAAAATATGATGTAAATGTTTTTATCAGGATGAAAAAAGATAGCCTCATCTGGATATCAGTAAATGGTGCATTAGGAATCGAAGGTATGCGGGTATTAATTGATAAAGATTCTGTACGCATTTTAAATAAACTGGATAAGGAATACCAGGTACGATCGCTGGAATACCTCACAGAAGTTGCAGCATTACCACTTGACCTGCGCGCAGTACAGGAATTAATTATAGGCAACCCGGTTTTCCTTGATACAAATATTGTTTCTTATTCCACGGAAGGGAATAAGATTTCCTTATTAAGCGAGGGGCATTGGTTCAGGCACCTGATCTCAATGAATAATAATGATCATCTTGTCTTGCATAGTAAACTTGATGATGTTGACATATTAAGAAACAGGACCTGTTTTCTCGCCTACTCTGACTACGAAACTGACAAGGGAGCGAAATTTTCGACCAGCCGTACTATATCGGTTACAGAGAAAAATAAACTTGATGTAAAACTTAAATTCAAGCAATATGCTTTTAATGAAACGTTAAGTTATCCGTTTTCAGTGCCCAAAAACTATAAAAGGAAATAACAAATAAAATTTAATTTGCAGCTTATCGTTTTAAATTGATCCCAACCCTTTTTGATTTAGCACAAAACAGCAGGTAACCATGAAAAAAAGTATCTATCTCATCTTCTCCTTTGTTTTTTCTTCCTGTTTTCTTTTTGCCCAAACAGAAGATAAGGCTCAGCTGGAAAGAGAAAGGCAGGAGATTCAAAAGGAGATCAAAGAGATCCAGGGTGAGTATGATAAACTAAAAGGCAAAACCAAACAAATTGTCGGGCAATACAATCTTATTGACAGGAAAATAAAATTGCAGAATAAATATATCAGCAATATCAGCAAAGAACTCCGCATGATCGATGATGATATTTACCTGAGTAATGTTGAGATCTATCGTCTTTCAAAATTATTGGACACTTTAAGAGCTCAATATTCACGCAGTGTTGTGTACGCCTATAAGAACAGGAGTAATTATGATTTCCTGAATTTTATTTTTTCTGCAAGCAGTTTTAATGATGCGATCAAACGTGTTACCTATCTTAAAAGTTACCGTGCTTATCGTGAACAACAGGTAAATACAATTAAAGAAACGCAGGCTTTAATTGCAAGAAGGAAGAATGACCAGTTAAATAAGAAGAAACAAAAAGATAATGCCCTGCAAAATCAAACAGAACAAGCCAAAGCATTGGAAGGACAGAAGAAAGAAAAGGATGTTGTGATCTCCCAATTAAAATCACAGGAAAAGGATCTTGAAAAGAAACTTAACACAAAGAAAAAAAGAGTAAGGGAAATAAATACAGCTGTTGATGCGATCGTTAAAAGATTGATCAAGGAAGAACAGGACAGGCTAGCCGCATTGGCGCCAAAAAATACAAATCCCGCTAATCCTACCACGAATCCATCAACAGGAGCAAAGCCTGTAAGGACGGAAAGTTATCTTGAGTTAAATGCTGAAGCAAAAGCACTAGGAGCAAGTTTTGAAAACAATAAGAATAAACTTCCATGGCCGGTTGACCAGGGTTATGTATGTATTCATTATGGTTCTTATACTATCGAAGGAACAAAATTGAGAGGAGATAACCCGGGTATTACTATCTGTACTCCGCAGCCGGGTACCAATGTAAAATCAGTATTTGATGGAGAAGTTGTAAGCGTATTTAATATTGGTGACACAAAATCAGTGATGATCCGGCATGGAAAATATTTTACCGTGTATAGTAATCTTTCTTCTGTAAGCGTATCGAAAGGGACAGAAGTGAAAAGAAATCAATCGATCGGAAAAGTAGCAGTTGATGAGGAGGATGGAGAAGGCGGCAAACTTGAATTTCTATTAATGAACGAAAATAAAAAATTGAATCCTGAACAGTGGTTGAATAAATAAAGTTACTGAGCCGTTGTCAATAAATAAAGGTCATCCGATAACGGGTGACTTTTTGCTTTAAAGAAATCTTTCATATAGATTTTCATAAAGAGGAATGATTTTGCTGATATCATATTCCTGTGCATGTGCAGCCGCTCTTACCTTAAATTTTTTCAACACCTCATTATCACGTAAAATTTTTATGGCTTGCTGTCCCATAGTTTTTACATCACCCACATCGCCCATGTATCCAGTTTCACCCGGAATATTTATTTCGCTCAAACCACCTGCATTTGTTGTAACGATAGGGACGCCGGCCGCCATCGCTTCTAATGCTGCCAAACCAAAACTTTCATATTCGGATGGTAATAAAAAAAGGTCTGCTATTGCTAAAATGTCCTCCATTTGTTCCTGCTTACCTACAAATCGTATTTCATCACAAAGATTCAATTCCCGACAGAGGTCTTCAGCGGCGGGTCTTTCAGGACCATCGCCAACAAGCATTAAGCGGCTGGGTATTTTATCATTCACCTCTTTAAAGATTTTAATCACATCAGGTATGCGTTTTAATTTTCTGAAGTTTGATGCATGCATGATCACTCTTTCTCCATTTGGGGCGATCATCTTTTTAAATGCATCGATTGGTTTTCGGTTAAAACGACTTACATCTACAAAATTCTTGATCACATCAATATCTTTTTGAATTTTGAAATGCTTATACGTTTCATCCCGAAGATTATCTGATACAGCCGTAATGGCATCACTTTCATTAATAGAGAAGGTTACAACAGGCGCATAGGTTTTATCTCTTCCTACAAGAGTAATATCTGTGCCATGTAAGGTTGTAATAACAGGAATATTCTTTCCTTCTTTTTTTAAAATTTGTTTTGCCATGTATGCTGCAGAAGCATGTGGTATGGCATAATGTACATGCAGCAGATCAAGATTATTGTTTTTAATAACATCCACCATGGTGCTTGCAAGAGCAGTTTCGTAAGGAGGATAATCAAACAACGGGTATGTGGGAACATGTACTTCGTGGTAAAAGATATTTGGAGTAAAAGAACCCAGCCGTACCGGTTGCTGGTAAGTTATGAAATGCACCTGGTGCCCTTTCTGTGCCAATGCTTTTCCTAATTCAGTTGCTAATACTCCTGATCCTCCGAATGTGGGATAGCAAACAATTCCTATTCTCATGGTTTTAGTGATCGTCATAGTCCCCGAAGATAAATACTTAAATTTTATCAGCTATTGCCGCTTATATCAATAATTTGTTACAAAACGCGGCATTCTTTATTTTCAGCCTCCGGAAAATCCTTTTGATACACAAAACACAACACATGAAGAATATCTTATTTATTGCCTTTGCATTTTTATTTGTTACAAACAGCTTTTCCCAGAACGAAGATTCTTTGATGATAAAAAAAATATCTGATGAGATATTAATGAATGGAAAAGCTTACGACAACCTGCATTATCTCACTAAAAAAATTGGCGGAAGACTATCTGGTTCTCCTCAAATGGTAAAGGCGGAAAAATGGGGGGTAGAGCTAATGAAACAAAGCGGTGCTGATAAAGCATGGCTGCAGGAATGCATGGTGCCACATTGGGTAAGGGGCGGAAAAGATAAGGCTGACGCTTTTTATGGAGGTGATCCTATATTGATCAGACATTTAGATGTATTGGCTTTAGGAAATTCAATAGGCACAATTACACCTATAAACAATAGAGTAATTGAAGTAAAAGACTTTAATGATCTTGAATCAAAAAAAGATTCATTAAAAGGCATGATCGTTTTTTATAATTATAAATTCAACCCAACATTCATTTCAACTTTTCAATCATACGGCGATGCTGTTGGTTATCGTGGTGCAGGAGCAAGCCGTGCAGCAAAATATGGTGCCGTGGCCGTGATCGTAAGAAGTATGACGCATAGCACTGATAATAATCCTCACACCGGTGCATTGCGCTATGATACAACATTGCCAAGAATTCCTGCTGTGGCAATCGGTTTAAAAGATGCAGATTGGTTAAGTAAGCAATTAGAATTTACCAGTGTGTCAATATATATGAAAACCGGAGGCCGTTTCCTTCCTGATACGATCGGTCACAATGTGATCGGTGAATTGACCGGCTCAGAATTTCCTGATGAAATAATTACCATCGGGGGGCATCTCGATTCATGGGATCCTGCAGAAGGAGCTCACGATGATGGTGCAGGCGTTGTTCATACGATTGAAATATTAAGAGCATTCAAAGCATTGGGATATAAACCAAAGCATACTATACGATTCGTTTTGTTCATGAATGAAGAAAATGGTTTGCGCGGAGGCGCTAAATATGCACAAGAGGCAAAAGAAAAAAATGAAAAACATATTTTCGCTTTAGAAAGCGATGCCGGTGGCTTTACGCCCCGCGGATTTAGTTTTGGCGGAACTCCTGAACAATTACAAAAATTACAAAAGTGGGTTCCTCTTCTTCATCCTTATGGTGTTTATGAGATTACCAATGGCGGCGGCGGTGCGGATATTGGTCCGCTGAATAGAACATTTAACACCCCGGTAGCAGAATTAAGCCCCGACTCGCAACGATATTTCGATTATCATCATGCAAGAAATGATGTATTTGAAAATGTAAATAAAAGGGAGTTGGAATTAGGGGCAGTTAATATGGCAGCA
>DASTZB010000288.1:0-3649 GCA_035764525.1 Chitinophagaceae bacterium
TTCATTGTATTCAATTATCTCAACAACTGTATCCATTATTTCCTCCTAATCATTAAAAATCCTGTTAATCATGGTTCTAAACATTGTTCCAGCTCTTCCATCATCAATTTACTCCCAACAAAAAATGGTGTCCGTTGATGAAGCCCGGTTGGCTGTACATCCAGCACTCTTTCTTTTCCATTGGTTGCTTTTCCACCAGCCATCTCAACAATAAACGCAAAAGGGTTACACTCATACAACAATCTCAATTTTCCTTTTGGCTTATCCGTAGTGCCGGGATACATAAAAATTCCACCCTTTATCAAATTTCGATGGACATCGGCCACCATGCTTCCGATATAGCGTTGAGTATAGGGTCCGCCATCTTCTTTTGTTTTTGCCTGGCATTTATGAATATAATCCCTTACTCCCTGGTCATACCGGAAAAAATGACCATGATTCACCGAATAAATTTTTCCCTGGTCAGGACATTTAATATCGGGATGGCTCAACGTGAATTCACCAATAGAAGGATCCAATGTAAAACCATTTACACCACGTCTTGTTGCATACACAAGCATTGTACTTGACCCATAGATCACATAACCTGCTGCCATCATGTTAATTCCTTTTTGTAAAAAGTCTTCAAGACCGCACGGCGATCCCTTTGCAGTTACACGACGAAAAATAGCAAAGATGGTTCCGATAGAAACATTCACATCAATATTAGCACTCCCATCAAGCGGGTCATACATGCAGACGTACTTCGAATTATTACTCACTTCATCATCGAACACGATAATATCATCCAGCTCCTCACTTGCAATACCGGCGCAACTGATACCATGTTTCAGTACACCCGTGAACTGATCATTTGCAAACACATCCAGCTTCTTCACTTCCTCGCCCTGCACATTTATGGAACCGGCATCACCCAATATATCCACCAATCCCGCTTTATTCACTTCTACATTCACTCTTTTTGCAGCAAGACCAATGTCGCGCAATAAACTACTTAATTCACCAGTGGCCCCCGGATAATTCCGGTATTGCTGAATTGTAAATTCATCTAATGTGAGTACCTGCCTGTTTATAATCATAAAATGCTATTTGTGAAATGGGAGTGAACAAAAATAAGATATATTATTATGTGCCCGGCAATAGCAATTCACTTCATCTTTTCTTGCGACGCTCCGTTCAAATCCCTTTTCGCTATTGCACAGTGCGTCGCAGTTTACTCCGAGTAAAGCGAAGGGTCGCACTCTTGTACTTTTATTAATTCCATTCATCTATTTATCTCTCACTGATTTCACAGATTCACACAGAAAATTAATCTGTGAAAATCCGTGTCATGTGCGAGATTCAATTGCCACTATCTTTGCAATCTTAAATAGTAAATATAAAATCTTACATAAGAATGCAGGTTTTTAAGTTTGGTGGTGCCTCAGTAAACAGCGTGGAAAGAGTTAAAAATGTTGGCGACATCCTAAGACTTTACCCAAATGAAAAAATTTTAGTGGTTATTTCTGCCATGGGCAAAACAACCAATGCACTTGAAAAAGTAGTTAATGCATTTTATGAAGGCAAAAAAGAGGAAGCCCTCCAACTCTTTCAACATGTCAAACAACAACATCTCAATACGGCCAAATTCCTTCTTGTAACGGATGCTGTAGCCTGCGAGGAACAACTAAATAATTTTTTTACCGAAGCTGAATGGCTGTTGCACGATAAGCCAGTAAGAGAATACGATTATTATTACGACCAGATCGTTTGCGTCGGCGAATTACTTTCCACTTCTATCGTCAGCTATTATTTAAATGAGATCGGGATCAAAAATAAATGGGTCGACGTAAGGGATATTTTCAGAACAGATGACAATTTTCGCGATGCGGTAATTGATTGGGAATTTACAAATGCACAGGTCCAACATTCAATAATACCATTGTTCAATGAAACTAATATCGTTTTAACGCAAGGATTTATCGGCGCCACTGATGAAAATGAAAGCACGACACTTGGAAGAGAAGGAAGTGATTATACCGCCGCCGTTTTTGCCAATCTATTAAATGCGACAAACCAAACGATCTGGAAAGACGTGAACAGTGTCATGAATGCCGATCCAAAGCAATTTCCTGATGCTGCTGAAATACATGAACTGAATTATAATGAGGTGATCGAAATGGCTTATTACGGCGCGCAGGTCATTCATCCAAAAACGATAAAACCACTCCAGAATAAAAACATTCCACTCTATGTAAAATGTTTTTTAGACCCTTCTCTCCCCGGGACTGTCATTCACAATAAAACATTAAAAGGTTTGCCCCCAATAATTGTTGTGAAAACGAACCAGGTAATGATAGAACTAAGCTCAAAGGATTTTTCATTTGTAGAAGAAAAACCAATAGCCGACCTGTTTCATCTTTTTGAAAAATTAAAAATAAAGCCCAACCTTACACAAAACGCAGCTATCAGTATGATCTGCGTATTGGATGACCGTCCGGATAAAATTGAAAAGCTGGCATTGGCTGCTTCTGAGTTTTTTGATATCAATGTGACCAAAGGATTAACCTTACTTACGATCCGGCATTATACAAAAGATACTTACGAAAAACTTACAACAGGAAAAAAGATGCTGCTTCAACAAAGGACTAATGATACAGTACAGGCTTTATTACAATAAAAAACCCGAATTTTGAATACCAGCAACGGCAAAAACCAAACCATTTAAATCATGAAACCAATAATTATCCTGAGTTTATTCAGCTTGTCTTTCACAGCACAAGTATTCAGCCAGACAAAAGAAAACAAATCAAAAGCCTATGTAACTACAGGCGGTGAGCTTATTTTTTCATTTGCAAATGCTGACCAAAATGGAAATAGCTTGAGCACTGCGGTTCGGTTTTCTCCAGTTTTCAACTTGCAGGTAATGCTTAACCAGGATCTGAACAAAAATTTTGGGCTCTTTACTGGTTTGGCAGTAAGGAATGTGGGTTATATAACACATGACTACATAGATCCGTCCAACTCTCTTGAGTATAAGAAAAAATTCCGGACTTATAACCTTGGGCTTCCACTTGGCTTTAAAGTGGGAGATCTTGACAAAACTTTTTTTTACGGAGGGTATGAAGTTGAATTAGCCTTCTCTTACAAAGAAAAAACCTATGATGGTGGTGATAAAATAGATAAGATAACAGGATGGTTCAGTGACAGGAATGAATTATTTCAACATGGATTCCTTGCCGGCGTCCAGTTTCCCCGTGGCGTTAATTTGAAATTTAAATATTACCTGAGTGAATTCCATAACCAGGATTATAGAACTAATGCCAATATAAAACCTTATGCCGGGTTAAAAGCTAATGTCTTTTATATATCGATGAACTTTTTCCTGTTTAAAAATTTTGATTTTTATTACGAGACAAAATCAGCACAACACTTGACAGCGCTTTAATGAAAGAGATATTGCTTTTTAATTTGCTCCAAGAACTTGATTCAATATCTTATTCACTTCATCTGCTTTATTAAATATCATAAGGTGTCCACCGCCTTTAATTATAAAATCGGGATGAGTATATTTTAATGGCAGCATACGATCATTTGATCCATGCAAATGAACAATACCAGGTAAGCGATCAGGCTGGTTCCAATTCACTATTGCCTGGATCGACCAACG
>DASTZB010000289.1:0-12643 GCA_035764525.1 Chitinophagaceae bacterium
TAAGCAGGAATCCAGTGTGTCAATAAATTATCCCTCACATTTGCGGTGGAATATTTTCACAAAAATTGCCGCAGCGGTATTGCTTATAATATATACAATTGGATTTAACTATGTGAAAATTTTAAAGCTACCACCAGTTTCTGATTTAGATGGGGCATGGCATTCAGTAAAAACAACAAATTACTCCGATACGACGGGTAAGTATAAAAATTTTGTCGATCTGTATATAGAGAGAAATTATGCATCAATAAAGGGGCCTTATACTCAAGCTTATTATCAAATAAAGCTGGGCCCAAAAGATAAATCAACCGATGTGATCTTTACTCCGGAAGACAGTAATGCAAGCAAACCAATCATAGGAAAATATAACCTGATTGACTCCGATAGTCTCACAATTTCAGGTACCCAGGAACGAGATAGCATTCAATGGATCTTTAAAAGGAAATCAAAATAGAATTGTTCCGGTTATATCCACATAGCCGGTCAATCATCCTTATCAATGACAATTTTCAAAATAAGATTTAATGTCACAAGCTAAAAATTGGAGTCTCGAAAAAGTTGTTGCAATTACGGCCCGCTGGGCTGGCTTATTATTGATAGTAACAGTATGGACCAGTGCGGGATTATTCGGATTATATATACTTGCATTCTATTTCTCATCATTGTTTTCAGGCAATTTGGATCGATGGAACAACATTTTGCATGGTTTATATGAAAAAGGGTACGTGACCTCAACAACTGGTATTGGAATACATTTTGCTGCCGGAGCAATTATTCTCATTCTTGGAAGTATTCAGTTGGTTAAGTCAATACGGGAACGATACCCTGTATTTCATCGTTGGGTTGGCAGAATTTATATTTTCTCTTCGTTGCTTGCCGCCATCGGCGGATTGATGTTCATTCTCATGAAAGGAACGATTGGCGGTATGGTCATGAACATTGGTTTTTCGCTCTATGGGTTATTGATGCTTGTATCTGCCATAGAGGCCTACCGTCATGCTGTTGCTCGTAGGATAAATAAGCATAGTGAATGGGCATTGCGTCTTTATTCTTTGGCAATTGGCTCATGGCTATATAGAATGGATTATGGTTTTTGGTTGCAATTGACAGATGGGTTGGGGCATCAGCATAATTTTGAAGGCTTATTTGACAGGATAATGTCATTCTTCTTTTATATCCCCAATTTATTGGTGGCTGAAGTATTTATCCGCTCATGTCATTATAAAACTCCTCCATGGCTCAACCTGCTTTCCACCATCTTCCTTTTGTTGATAACGACTTTTCTATTATTGGGCACTTATTATTTTACCAGGCTTTATTGGGGGCCTGCGATCCTTGAATGGTTTTCTGGTTTTTGACCAATGAATGACAGGTTATATTATTTGCATAAACATCTTTGCGGCTTTAACCAAAATCCTTCATTATGAAATCAACATTGTCTGCATCGTTAATCCTTTTATCTTTTCTTTCAAATGCTCAACAATCAGAAATCAATCTCGATCCCGTAACGATTACGGCGACACTGCAACCACTCCCTGTTTCAAGGACTGGTAGAAACATAACAACTATTTCTGGTAATTATTTTGATAAACTTCCTGTTCATTCAATTGACGAATTATTACGTTACGTTCCCGGAGTGGAAGTACAACAGCGGGGTCCAGCAGGTTCTCAAAGTGACATTGTACTTAGAGGCGGCACATTTCAGCAAGTATTAATCATTCTCGATGGAATAAGACTTAATGATCCCACTACAGGTCATTTTAATAGCTATATTCCAATAGCAACGACGGAGATCGAGAGAATAGAAGTTTTGAAAGGAGCTTCATCTGCTATCTATGGTTCTGAAGCTGTCGGTGGAGTAATTAATATTATTACTAAATCATTCGCCGCAAAAAGGAACCAATCGAAAAAACAGTTAAGTCTTGCAGCTACTGCTGGCGAATATGAATTATTCAACGCCGCAGTTGGTGGATATTGGCAAAAAAATAATACTGCAATTGGTGGTGGTATCTTAACAAATAATTCCGATGGCCAGCCTCAAAGAGGCACCAGAGGTTTTTTTAATAACCATACTGCTTCACTTTCATTGAAACAATTCATTAATGATTACTGGAGCATTTCTGTTCGTTCTTCCTATGATCAAAGAAAATTTTCTGCACAAAATTTCTATACCACTTTTGTTTCGGATACGGCAATTGAAACAGTAACGGGCAACTGGAACCAGGCCCGGATAAATTTTCAAAAAGCCAAACACACGTTGAGATTGGATGCTGGATATAAATCAGTGAAGGATATCTATCAATACAATCCGCAATCAGTTCCAAATAACAACCGATCAAATCTTTTACAATTATTATTGACCGATCATTACCAGGTTACCGCAAAAACAATAATCAGCACGGGGCTACAGTACCAGGACAGGAGGATCTCGTCTAACGACCGCGGCAATCATTCGCTTAACCAGGTGGCTGGATTTATTATCCTCAATCAAAAATTAAATGAATTCTCTTTTAGTCCATCCATCCGGCTTGACTATAGTGAAATAAGAGGTACTGAATTAATTCCTCAAATCAATCTGTCATATCATTTGCATAAATTCCAGCTAAGAGCAAGCGCCGGGAAAACTATTCGTGACGCTGACTTTACAGAACGATACAATAATTATAATAAGACATTTGTACCCGGGGGAAGTATAGGCAACCCTGATCTGAAAGCAGAAAGTTCATTCAGTTATGAAGCTGGGGCAGATTATTTTGCTGGTGACAATTTCAAACTTTCTATAACGGGTTTTCAGCGACTGCAATCAGAATTGATTGATTGGGTCCCGACTCCTTACAATGATATGCCTAGAAAAACCAATCTTTCTCCAACTGGTACATATGCACTTGCCAGGAATATTTCAAAAGTAACAACCAACGGAGCCGAAGCAGATTTCCAATTCAGCAAATCATTTAGCAGTAATACTCAATTCTTTTCTGTCCTTGGTTTCGTCTGGCTGAAAAGCACAAGCAGCAACGCAGTGCCATCTTTTTATATTTCTTCTCACGCAAAGTTTCTTACCAACTTCAGTGCAGAATATATCCACAAGGGTTTTTCATTTAGTATAAGTGGCATTTATAAAAATCGCAACCCACAAAAAGCCACTGCTATCAATGCTGAAGTAGATGAAAACTGTTTTATGATGAATGCAAAAGCAAGTCTGTTGGTCTTGAAACAAAACCTAGCTGTATACACAGAAGTTGACAACCTGTTTGATAATACCTGTGGCGATCTTCTTGGATCCCAGTTACCGGGCCGCTGGTGGATGGGTGGTTTCAAATTATCATTATAAATATTCGCAGGCTAAATCCGACTAAGCAATTTCCTTAATTCGGTTTATCATCAGAGTAATACCTATCCCTAATACGGCAATTACAGCAAATGAATATTGCAATCCTGCAAGTTGAGCGATATAACCGATCAGCGGTGGCCCCATTAAAAATCCAAAGAAGCCGATGCCGGAAACAGTAGCAATAGCAATTCCACTGGCAACTTCTTTTACTTTCCCCGCAGTGCTATACATCAGCGGAATGATACTGCTTACACCAAAACCTACGATCAAAAAGCCAATTGTTGCTGTTATTAATGTTGGAAACAAAACGGCGATCATCATCCCGGTAAAGATCAACACGCCACTTAGCTGTACCATTTTCTTACGGCCAAATTTCAAGGCAAGTCCATCACCCATAAACCGTCCCGCCGCCATCATGATCATAAATGAAGCATAGCCAAGAGATATAAGTGAGCCTTCTGCTTTTACAACCTGTTTAAAATAAACACCGCTCCAATCGAACATACACCCTTCGGCGCTAAGACAGCAAAATGCGATCACCCCTAAAAGAAGTAATGATCCATGTGGCCATTTTAATTTTCTGAATGATGACGCCAGCTTGCTTGTAGGTGTGAGCAAAAGATATTTATTAAAGATGAGCATCATGATAACCGCAAACAAGGCGATTATCCAAAAATGATAATAAGGCTTTATCTCAAGCTTCATCATCTGCGAACCTATCAGTGCGCCGGTAAATCCTGCCGTACTCCATATACCATGAAAAGAAGCCATGATCGGTCGTTGATAAAGGGCTTCTGCATGCACAGCTTGTGTATTAACTGAAATATTACAAAGGTTTCCAAATATTCCAAATGCAAATAAGGACAACGCAAGTTGCCATGGCTTTTCCACCAAACCGATATTAGTAAGTGAAAGCACATAACCAACAACAGCAACTCTTAATACATACTTACTGCCAAATCTTGTAACTGCACGGCCGCTGAAAAACATTGTGAGTAATTGGCCAACAGGTAATGCCAGTAAAATACTTCCCAATCCCGCTTCGCTTAAATGAAGTGATGTTTTTATGTCGGGTATCCGGCTTGCCCAACTGGCAAAAGATAAGCCCTGGCAAAAGAAAAAAACTGATACAGCAATTCGCACTTTTAGTTTTGTATACGGGATCGCTATGGTTTCGTTAGTGGTCAAGTTTAAAATAATAGTAAAAATAATTTAATTCATATCATAATTACCAGGTAGTGTTTACTCGTATTATTTCCTTATCATTTTGAAAAATCAAAGTCTATTTAGGTAAATAAGAAAAAGCCTAATTCACTTTTTTGATTCAATAACTATTAACTTTATTTATATTGGAATCTTATTCCGGCAATTTCAAAACCGCACAAAACTGAATTACATGCGAAAAAATAATTATCTCTTTTTCATTTTCTTTTTTGTGGGAACATCGATCTCGGCTCAGATAAAAGTTGTGAAACTGTTGACAGAAAATCAATCAAATCCAATCGGTCTTGATGTGCAGCAGCCACGTTTTAGTTGGCAATTAGAGGGAGAGCAAAGAAATATTTCTCAAACGGCTTATGAAATAATAGTGAGCAGTGGAAAAGTCGCCGCATGGAAAAGTGGAAAAGTTATGTCGGATCAATCTGTGCATGTGCCTTATGGAGGAACTGTTTTGAAATCCGGGAAAAAATATACTTGGGAAGTCAGAGTTTGGGACAATGATGGCAAGCCATCAGCATGGAGTGAGCCTGCTTCTTTTCAAACGGCATTAATGAGCCCTGCCGATTGGAAAGCAAAATGGATCGAGGCTGATTTTATAGAGGATTCGATCAACAGGCCTGCTCAATATTTTCGAAAACAATTTTCTGCTTCTAGAAAAATTGCATCTGCTACTGCTTATATCACTGCACATGGTATGTATGAAGCGCAGATAAATGGCAAGAGAGTGGGAGATGCGTATTTAACTCCGGGCTGGACGAGTTATAATAAAAGATTGCAATACCAGGTGTACGATGTCACCAATCTTCTTCAAAATGGTGCCAATGCTATCGGGGTGATGGTTGGCAACGGATGGTATCGTGGATTTTTAGCATGGTCGGGAAACAAAGATAGTTACGGAAAGAAAACAGGCATTTTATTACAACTTGATATTAATTATACCGATGGAACAACTACTACAATAATTTCTGATGAATCATGGAAATCATCAACAGGCTCTATTCGCTATTCAGAAATTTATCATGGTGAAACAATTGACGCAAGAGAAGAAAAAACAGGATGGTCAACTGCAAATTATAGTGATGGCGGTTGGTCGGGAGTAAAAGTGCAGGAATATACCAATGATATTTTACTGGCTACTTATAATGAACCAGTAAAAAAGCATGAGACTTTTAAACCAGTAAAAGTTTTTACAACGCCAAAAGGAGAAAAGGTGATCGACTTTGGACAAAACCTGGTTGGCTGGGTAATAGTGAAGGCAAATGGTAATGTCGGAGATAAAATAACTATTCGCCATGCGGAGGTAATGGATAAAGCCGGGAATTTTTATATCGATAACCTTCGTGCTGCTAACGCCACGGCTACCTATTTTTTATCCGGAAAGGGAGAAGAAACATTTGAGCCTCATTTTACTTTCTATGGATTCCGGTATATAAAGATTGATGGAGTTAATGAAGTAAACCCTGAAAATTTTACCGCAGTTACTTTGTATTCGGATATGAAACCAACCGGAATATTCACTTCATCAAATGCGTTGATCAATCAACTGCAACATAATATTCAATGGGGACAAAGGGGAAATTTTTTGGATGTGCCAACTGATTGCCCGCAAAGAGATGAACGCCTTGGATGGACAGGTGATGCACAGGCATTTTCAAGAACAGCAGCGTTCAATTTTGGGGTCAATAATTTTTTTTCGAAATGGTTGCGTGATGTTGAGGCTGATCAGCGACCCAGTGGCAAAGTGCCAAATGTTATTCCAAATGTTTTGCAACCGGAAGCTGGCGCATCTACTGGCTGGGCCGATGCTGCGACGATCATACCATGGAATATGTACCTGGCGTACGGAGATAAAAAAATTTTAGAGAACCAGTATAATAGCATGAAGGCGTGGGTTGGTTACATGGAAAAAGAAAGTAGGAATTATTTATGGAACACTGGTTTTCATTTTGGCGATTGGTTATTCTTCCGGCCATTTGATGATAATGATGGACGATCAGCTGTAACGGATAAATATATGATTGCACAATGTTTTTTTGCGAACTCTGTGCAGATAATGATCAACACGGCAAAAGTGTTAAATAGAAGTGATGATGTTACCAAATACACAGACCTATTGAAAAATTTGAAAGGAGCTTTTGTAAAGGAATATTTAACACCGAATGGAAGATTGATCTCAAGTACTCAGACTGCTTATGTATTAGCGTTAAACTTTGATATGCTACCGGAAGACCTTAGAGAACAGGCGGTGCAAAAGCTGGTAGATAATATTAAAAGCTATAACAATCATCTTACAACCGGTTTTTTGGGAACGCCCTATTTATGTCATGTGCTTAGTCGTTTTGGAAAAACTGATATGGCATTTACATTGTTAATGCAGGAAAGTTATCCTTCCTGGTTATACCCTGTAAAAATGGGAGCTACTACGATCTGGGAAAGATGGAATGGCATTCGTCCCGACAGCACTTTCGAACCTGCTTCAATGAATTCTTTTAATCACTATGCCTATGGCGCCATCGGTGATTGGATGTATCGTGTGGTTGCCGGCCTGGATACTTATGATGATGCACCAGGGTATAAACATATAAGAATTCAACCTCATATTGGTGGAGGATTAACGAATGCATCAGCAAGTTTGCAAACTTATTATGGAAAGGCAAGCAGTGGATGGAAGATCGAAGGAGATAAAATTATTATGGATGTTGAGATCCCGGCTAACACACAGGCCACATTATATGTGCCTGCAACCAGTGCTGATGTAATAAAGATAAGCCCCCTTACTTCTTCTGAATTGGAGTTAATTGGCGTAGGTCATAGAGAGAACGATTATATTGTTTTTAAAATTGGTTCCGGTAAATATCATTTTGAGATCTCGAAGTAAAATTCATCTATGAAAAAACAGTTTATTGGGTTTATTTTCTTCACCATAAGTTTTAGCGTGGCGAAGTCACAAACGATCAATCCTTCCCTTTTAAGAAATACATGGTCTGCCAATTGGATCACCGCTCCTGATGCACCTGCAAAAACTTATGGAGTATATTATTTCAGAAAAAAAATTTGGCTGACGGAGAAGCCCGATTCTTTTATTGTTCACGTTTCTGCCGACAATCGTTATGTTTTAATCATCAATGAAAAATTTGCTTCCTTGGGTCCTGCAAGAAATGATCTTTCTCACTGGAATTTTGAAACAGTTGATATTGCTCCATATTTGATCAGTGGCGATAATATTATTACTGCTACAGTTTGGAATGAAGGAGAATACAGGCCGGAAGGGCAGATATCAAATCGTACAGGTTTTTTAATGCAGGGTAATACAAGTAAAGAAGAGATCATTAATACAAATACTTCGTGGAAATGTTTTAAGAATAGTGCATACACACCGTTAACAGGTATTGGCTACAATGCTTATTATGTTGCCGGCCCCGGCGAATTAGTTGATATGAATAAGATGCCGGATGGTTGGATGAAAAATAGTTTTGATGATAACACATGGCCAAATGCAGCAAAAGTTGGTTGGCGGGGCGCCACTCCAAAAGGTGTTGTTGATATTGCTGACTGGATGCTTGTTCCATCAACATTGCCACCAATGGAATTAAGAGTGCAGCGTTTTGCATCAGTTAGAAAAACAAATGGAATAACAATTCCAGACGGATTCCCTTCAACTCAAA
This sequence comes from Chitinophagaceae bacterium, assembly GCA_035764525.1. Taxonomy (GTDB): domain Bacteria; phylum Bacteroidota; class Bacteroidia; order Chitinophagales; family Chitinophagaceae; genus VBAS01. The sequence continues at coordinate 8,218 of DASTZB010000289.1, forward strand.
AAGCAATAACAGTTCCTGCAAACTCTCGTGTATCATTTTTACTCGATCAATCTTTTTATACAAATGCCTATCCTGAATTAGATTTTAGTAAAGGAAAAGATGCAAGCATTTCATTGACCTATGCCGAGGCTTTATTTACCGAAAAACCTGACGGTCCCGGCAAAACATTTAAAAAAGGAAATCGTAATGAAGTCGAGGGAAAAATAATTGCTGGTAGAAAAGATAGCATTATCTCAAATGGAAAAGATGATCAGTATTTCAGTACGTTAAACTGGAGAACATTTCGGTATGTTGAAATTAAAATAACAACAAAGGATGAGCCTTTGATCATTAACGATATTTATAGTTTGTTTACCGGTTATCCGTTTCAATTAAATGCAACATTTGATGCGCATGATAAAACATTGGATAAAATATTTGAAGTAGGTTGGCGAACAGCAAGATCATGTGCATGGGAAACTTATATGGACTGTCCCTATTATGAACAATTACAATATATCGGTGATACCCGTATACAAGCCTTGGTTTCTTTATATAATAGTGGGGATGATCGGTTGGTGAGAAATGCGATTACTCAAATGGATCATTCAAGAATGGCAGAAGGGATTACTTTAAGTCGCCATCCATCTTTTTCTCCTCAGCAAATTCCTACATTTTCACTTTGGTATATCGGCATGCTGAATGACTACTGGATGTATCGTGGAGACGCAGCTTTTGTAAAAGACAAACTGCAGGGAACAAGAGATGTGCTATGGTTCTTTAGTAAATACCAAAATGCAGAAGGCTCGTTACGCAATGTTCCTTATTGGATATACACTGATTGGGTGGAAGGTAAGACTGGTTGGCCAGGTGGGATGGGTCCTATAGGAAAGGATGGTAGCTCATCATTATTGGACCTCCAATTATTATGGGCATTACAGGTTGCAGCAAAGCTTGAAACAGAACTTGGTTTGCCTGCCATTGCAAGCGAATATCAAAAGAAGGCCTTACAACTTCAACAAACAATTCAACGCAATTACTGGAACGCGGATAAAAAAATGTATGCTGATACAAGAGATAGGGATAAATATTCACAACATGCAAATACCTTGGCGATACTTACCAATACAATCAGAGGCGCTGCTGCGACGGAACTTGCAAAAAGAATAATTGCGGACAAATCATTAGCACCTGCTTCAATTTATTTTAAATATTACTTGCACATGGCTTTGATAAAAGCAGGTTTGGGAAATGATTATTTAAAATGGCTCGATAAATGGAAAGAAAATATTGAAATGGGAATGACAACATGGGCTGAGATCTCAGAGATTGATAATGCCCGTTCCGATTGCCATGCCTGGGGTTCAAGTCCGAATATTGAATTTTTCAGAACCGTGCTTGGCATTGATACGGATGCGCCGGGTTTTAAAAAAGTAAAGATCGAACCGTATTTAGGAGATTTGAAAAATGTAAGTGGGAAGATGCCGCATCCAAACGGATCTATTTTAGCAAATTATCAATTAATAAATAAAAAATGGAAAATTGAGATCACATTACCGGAGAACATTTCCGGAAGATTTATTTGGAAAGGAATGACGTATTCATTGAAACCCGGAACAAATAATTTTAATTTATAAACACTCTTATATGTTACAAATATTAAAAGAGAATTCAACCGCTATGTTTTTATGTATAAGTATAATTGTAATATCATGCAATGATGAACCCAAAACAACCAGTAATTCTAATACTACTGCCTCGCCAGTTGATCCGGCCAAAGACTGGAAATTTGGTGTGGCTTTATGGACATTTCATACAGTTAATTTCCCCGAATCTTTGGATAAGGTAGACAGTGCCAGCTTGAAATACATTGAACCAAATACATTTCATAAAGCAGGTCCAGAACTAAAAGATTCAATGATATCACAGCTTTCACCTGCTGGCATCGTAAAATTAAAATCAATGATCGCGGCAAAAGGGTTGATCTGCGAGTCACTTTATATCGTTGGAGATTCGACAATTAAATCATGGAAAAAACAATTTGATATTGCCAAACAACTAGGAGTTGAGTTTGTAACTACCGAGCCACCATTAAATATGTGGGATGCACTTGATAGTCTTGCTGGCACATATGGAATGAAAATAGCGATACATGAACATTGGAAAGGTGTTAGTCATTATTGGGATACGGATACAACGATGATGGCAATAAAAGGGCATCGGAATTTTTATGTCTGTGCGGATCTTGGTCATTGGCCAAAAAGCGGCATTAATCCGCTGGATGCGGTAAAAAAATTAAGCGGGCATATCATCGGCATTCACCTGAAAGATGTCGCTGCTTATGATGATCCATCATTAAAAGATGTGCCGGTGGGAACAGGTGTTGTTGATTTCCCCGCAATTTTCCAGGAATTAAAAAGACAGGGTTTCAAAGGTCATATATATATTGAACGTGATGCAGAAAATCAGCCAAGCAATCTTCCTTCGGTGATACAAACTGTAAAATATTATAATGAGCAGGTCAGTAAGGTAAAATAATAATACTGTTAGCGGTAATTTTAAAACAACATCCTACTATTTGAGAGCATGGGCGTAACTATTCACTATGAAGGACAATTAAAATCATATGCAGACTATGATTCACTTATTGCAAAGGCTCAGCAATTTGCAATAAATAATAATATGCCATTTCTACTATTCAATGAGCCGAATAAACAACTTTTAAGAGTTAAAGATGAACAAGATTGGGATTATGAGGGCTCCGTAAAAGGAATTAAAATTCAGCCGGATGAGAATACAGACCCTTTATGGCTGGAATTCGATGAGAATAATTACGTCCAAGATTTTTGCAAGACTCAGTTCGCTGATATTTCAATCCACATTAAAATCATAGGACTTTTTAAAGATTTCCAGCGATATTTTCATGAGCTAATAATAACTGATGAAGGTGAATATTGGGATACCTACAATCGGGAACATTTGCAAAAGTTATTTGATGATTGCTTCTACGCAATCGAAGAGGCAAAAAGAGAAAAAAAGACGTTGACCGGACCTTTCAGACTTGAAGATGGTCGCATCGTCGACCTAATGGAAACATGATATTTGCAACAGCAGGGCTGGACAGACGGGGAAACGGAACTCGATCGGCACGGAACACGGAATATTCTGCAGTAGCAAATACCTTTCCGGTTTGTGTAAGAGTCTCACAAAGATTTCCTCAAAGTAAGTTTGAAGGGAACAGGCACATGATCTCTTTTGTGGTTAAGGATCATTTCAGCGGTCAGTGCCCCCATTTTTTTAAAATCAGTTGAGATAGTAGTGATGCCATCAAGAATAAATTGTTTCCACGGAGTTTCATTGTAAGATATAATGCCAACATCTTTACCCACTTTTAATTTAATCTTTTTCACTTTTTCAAGCAAGGTTACCAGGTCATCTTCCATAAGGTTGATATAGGCTTCTCCTGCTTCGATTTCTTCATCGGCTACATTCTGAACTACTTTATAGCTAAATGCATAATCGCGGCAAAAAGATTGAAATCCTTTCAATATTTCATCCGGGAAATAGCTATAGGAAGGGAAAATGATCTTTAGCGTTTGATATTTTTGAAGCTGTGGCAGCGCTTCTTTCAGTGCATTATAAATATCCGTTTCGAAATTCTCATATACTGCGCTATACTCACTTTTGATGCCAGGAATAATTTTATCCAGTAATATCAAATGTCCTTTTGTGATTTCGTTGATGACCGCAGCCGCATTTTCTCCACCTTCTATAAAATGGGGAATAATTACGTAATGTGTATAATCTTCTTTCCGGTTTTGCAATAACTTTTTGAATAGGCTAAAGTCATTATTATAAATATAAAAATCGATCGCAGCTTGTTGGCCTAATATTTCGACAAATGAATCGTAGATAAGTTTTTTATGTGCACTTAATTTATTGAACAGCAGGAAAACCTTTATCGATTGCCTGAAATCAGTTTTTGAAATAAAATATCCTTTGCCGGGCACCGAACCCACAACACCCAATTGTTTTAAATGGCGGTAAGCTTTTTCTGCCGTATCACGGGAAATTTCCAACTCATAGCTAAGATCATTGATCGAAGGAAGGGGGTAGTCTTTTCCAATACTGCCTCTCTCTATGGCATATAAAATAGAATTGGTTAGCTGCTGGTATTTCGGGGTGACGGATTGCTCGTCAATATTTATTAAACGATATATATTTTCAGATGGCATGCCTTACGAATGTAAATATATTATTTTATAACAGGTTGCAGGCCAGTGAGCGATATAAATACAGGATGATACAGGATGCTAAAGCAAGGGAATGAAAATATCTTGTTCTTGAAAAATTCGAAATAAAACGCTTTGCCATGTTCCCCAGCTTATTTTCAGAAGTCCTCTTTTCCTGCATAGTTTATTTTGAATCATTATTTTTAGGTGATCAC
>DASTZB010000290.1:0-2452 GCA_035764525.1 Chitinophagaceae bacterium
TTTGAGGAATGCCATTACCATTATCCTTTACTCTTATTTCAACTTTGCCATTTACCTTTTCTGAAGATACTCTAACGATTGGTTCATACCCTGAAATGTTTTGTTTTGCTTTTTCATTCACTGCATAAAAAGCATTATTGATCAAATTGAGTATTACTCTTCCTATTTCCTGTGCATTCACCTTTATTTTGCCAATGTTATCATCAAATTCAGTTTTAGTAATTGCATTAAATGACTTATCCTTTGCACGAAGGCCATGATAAGCTAATCGCAAATACTCATCACACAAAGCATTAATATCTGTCGGTTCTTTTTGACCACTGCTTGTTCTTGAATGCTGTAACATTCCTTTTACGATAGCATCAGCTCTTTTACCGTGATGATTTATTTTTTGTTCATTTTCCTTAATGTCATTCAAAATAATTTTTGCTTCACTGATATTTCCTTTATTCATTTCCTGTTCTGCTTCATCAACGAGCTCTGTATTAACGTCAGAAAAATTGTTTACAAAATTTAATGGGTTTTGAATTTCATGTGCAATGCCCGCTGTGAGTTCTCCTAATGAAGCCATTTTTTCAGATTGAATAAGCTGAGACTGTGCTGATTTAAGTTCTGACAATGCTTCATTAGTTTTATCACGCTGATATTCTATTTCCTGTTTTTGCTGTTGAAGTATTTTATTGGCTTTTTTCTTTTGCCGATTATTCCTATAAAGAACGATAGCAATAATCAGGAAAAGCAGTAATACAAAGAGCAGGGAATAGAACTTTATACGATTTTGCTGAGCCCGCTGCTTTTGTATTTCCTCCTGACTTTTTTGTAGTTCATTAAACGATATGTTCTGAACTAATCTTAATTTTTCAACGTCATAAAGAGAATCTTTTATGACAGTAGCAAGTCGAAAATATTTGTTGCTACTATCAGGCATATTTAATTTATCAAAAAACTTGTATAGGTATTCGTAACATCTGAGTAGGCTGCTTATTAAACCATTCCTATCGGCAATTGCACGCACTTGCTGCGAATAATATAATACGCTGTCGTTGCGGCCTATTGCCGTAAAACATTCGACATAGTCATTATATGCAGAGACCAATGCAAAGGAATCATATCTAATATACCGGGTACTTTCTCTTATCATTGGTAAGGCGGTGTCGTATTGGCCTTTTTCCATATAAAGTTCCCCAAGGGTACTCAGTGCATACGCTAAAAAAAATGTGATCTTAAACTGGTAACACATGTTTACTGCCTGCTTTGCGTATACAATGCCAGAATCAGGTTTGTGAGCATCATAGTATGTATAAGCTATATCATTTAATGAGTTGTAAATTCGATTTGTATCGCCCAAAACAACAGCTGCGCTCAGTGCTTTCTTCGAATAAACGATAGCTGTATCATAATTTTTTGCAGCCGCAAAAGTGGTAGCTATTCCGGAAAAAGTCCACATTTCACCATACTTATCTTTTCTCTTCCTGAATCTTGATAAGATTTCAAATAATTCTTTTAAACCGCCGGTATATTCAAGTGTTACCGATTGAGATTTATTAATAAGCATCTTCATATAATCAATTCCAACTTCGTCATTTTGTTTAATGAAATAAGCAAGAAGAGATTCCGAAGGACCGGAGAAACTGGTATCGTCTTGGATAAAATCAATGATGCATTTGCCTTTTTCTCCATTCGTATTAGCCGCGTTGTATTTTTCTATAAACGCTTCAGGTGGATCAGATTGCGCCTTCACCAGCAGAGGATATAAAATAAACAGTAATATTTTTATTGTACGTTTCATTATTACTGATTAGGCAGTTGAATAATAAACTCACTCCCCTCCCCTTCATTAGTTTCCACCTTCAACTCACCGCCATGTGCTTTTACAATATCATAACTCAGCGATAAACCTAATCCTGTTCCCTGCCCTGTTGGCTTAGTGGTAAAGAATGGTTGAAATATTTTATCCAATACTTTTTGAGGAATACCATTGCCATTATCAGCGATCCTGACCTCGATATGACCATTCTTTCTTTTGGTGCTTACAGTAACTGTAGGTTGATATCCGTTTGGTACTGAGCCTATCGAAGCATGTTTTTTCTTTTCATCAACCACATAAAAAGCATTGTTTATTAAATTAAGTACAACTCTCCCGATATCCTGTGGTACGACACTTATTTTTCCGATGCTATCATCAAAATCTGTTTTGAGATCTGCATTAAATGATTTATCCTTTGCCCGAAATCCATGATAGGCTAATCGTAAATATTCATCAGTAAGTTTATTAATATCAGTTTGCACTTTCTGACCTGAGCTGGTTTGTGAATGCTGTAACATTCCTTTTACAATAGTATCAGCTCTTTTACCGTGATGATTTATTTTTTCTTCATTATCTATAACATCCTTCGCAATCGCCTTTACATCATCATAATTTCCTTTTTCAATTTCACCATTCATTTCTGCA
>DASTZB010000291.1:0-23079 GCA_035764525.1 Chitinophagaceae bacterium
ACCAATGCGTATCCCGTCGAAGGCAGTTCCACTTACGGCGAAGTTTATCTATCAATTTAAAAATTCTTTTTCTTAGTTTTAATTATGAAGATGCAAATAAATTATTGAATAACTTCGATGGGCCCGCATTATTTACACGAAGTAGTTCTTATTGATGACAACCCTTTTGAAAGTTTACACGTTAAGAATAGAATGACTTCAGAGACCATAAGGCCATTATAACTTTATACTTACCTGTTCTTTATGCAGCATTTTTTAAAACATGAACAGTTGTCAGTTATTGAGCAAAATGTTTCTTATTACGATGAGATGGCTGATCAATATGATGAAATATTGGACCGTGATCTCTCCAACGAAATTATCAGGGAAAAAGTAGCAGCTGTTTTCAGTGAGCTGCTGGCGTCCGGGCTGGTATTGGATTTTGGAGGAGGTACCGGAAAAGACCTGGAATGGCTGGTTAAAAAAGGCTACCAGGTAATCTTCTGCGAACCATCGGTTAAAATGAGAGAAAAGGCTTTTCTCCTGTTCCAAAATAACGGGCCGCACAGCGATACTCTTTTCCTTGGGAATGCCGCTTCTGATTTTGTCACCTGGCAAAACAAACTTCCCTTTTCACAAAAAGTAGATGCCGTTCTTGCCAACTTTGCCGTGATCAATAATATTCCTGTTATAGACCTTCTTTTTAAAAATCTTTCACTGGTCACCCGGAACGGTGGACATCTATTAATACTAGTTTTAAAAAGTGATTTTAAAAAAAGATGGCAATCCAATCGCCGTGCTGCGATTCTTTCGCTTTTTACTGCTTCTACCGTTACAACTGATACTCAATTCAACGGGAAGCGGCAAAAAGTTCATCTTTATTCTGTTCAAAAAATAAAAAAAATGGCCGCAGCTTACTTCCATTTTTGCAGCAGCCGGTTGCTAAAAGAAAAAGGTTTTGTGTTGATACATTTTACCCGCAAATGAAAGATTTTCTTAAAAGAATAGTATACAAAGGCGTTCTAATAAAAGAGTACGCCAGTATTACCATAGATGATGCTATCTCAGAAAATGTCTTTTTGAAAACGAATGACCATACTATAGATGTGTCACAGGATCATTGGGCACTTTGCCTGGAACCTATCATATTTGGTATCTGGTTAAATAAGCATACTGGTTTCTTTCTTTCTTCAGATAACAGCTATACCCTGGTTTTTGAAGAAACAACCCAGAAAAAAAAACTGGCTGAAATTCAATTGAGTTTTTTTGACAGTATAAGCGGGCAGGATGGAACTTTTTTATTGGTAAAGGCAAATAAGTGCAGACTATTTCATACTTCGGCAATTGAAACATTTCTTCTTTACTCTGCGTATTACCGTAAACCGGGTTTTTCTTTTAAGAAATTCTGCTCGTATGTCTCTGCATTCAGCTATCCCCGGAGGGTCAGGGTCATATCTTTTCAAAAGGGAGGCTATTACAATATTTTCCCGATGGATTTTGTGGGAAAGATCGGCAATACAAATCGTTATGTATTCGGATTAAGACATACCAACCAAACACTGGCTGAAATTATCATTGCAAAAAAAATTGTCGTATCCGAAGTACCTTTTACCCGTAAAGAAGATATCTATGAATTGGGCAGCCATCATAGTTCCTTGCCCCCTCCGCTGAAACAATTACCTTTCAAAACATTTGCCAGCAAAAATTTTGGTTTCCCTGTTCCCGAATGGGTAGAGACCTACAATGAAATCAGCATTTTGAAAACGGTGAACCTTGGAAGCCATATGTTGCTCTGGGGAGAATCACAATATGAAGGAATAAGAAACTATGGTCCAGGTCATCTTTATCATATTCATTTTTTGCTGTCCCTATTCCAGGAAAGAAAGGGAACAGGTTATATCCATGTTTAAAGGGATTTGTATACCCCTTTATTCTGTTAATTTCGATACGGCGATGATCAAAACAATATTAATAATCGTTTGGAAGGGAACTATTTACCGTTTCAATGCGATTTAAAAAGATAATTAATTTGTATAATGAAGATAAATAGGGTATTATTATTTAATCCACGTAGCGCTAATTATAAACCGAGGATACCGAATTCTATTCTTAGTATTGCTTCTGCTATAGAAGGATTGTATGATTATGTGATTGTTGATGGAAACCTTGAAGATGATCCCTGGCAAAAAATTCATCACTATTTAAATGAAGGAAATTTTGGCTATGTTGGTATCACATCGATGCCGGGTCCTCAACTTAAGCAGGCAATTCCTTATTCAAAAAAGATCAGGGAGCTTTTTCCTGCAATTAAAATCGTCTGGGGCGGATATTTTCCGTCCAATCAACCAAAAGTTGTTTTGAATTCAGGATTTGTTGATTTTATCATTAATGGGCCCGGCGAAAGATCTTTTCCGGCATTGCTTGATGCACTTGAAAATAATCAACCATTTGAACTAATTCGGAACCTGATCTATAAAAGAGGAAATCAAATCATAAAATCTCCGAAAGATGAATTGTATGAACTGGATGAATTACCTGCTTTGCCTTATGAGAAACTGGATCAATTTTATTCATTGAAAAAATATTTAGGAAAAACTTATCTCGGCAATCGCACCATTGCATATCATTCCAGCATGGGTTGCCCTTTCAAATGTTCATTTTGTGCAGTTGTTCCTATTTACAATGCAAGATGGAAAGGGAAATCAGCTCAGCTTATTTACAACGATATAAAGTATTTAAGAGAAAATTATGGTGGTAACGCTATCGAATTTCATGATAATAATTTTTTTGTATCTGAAAAACGAACAGTTGAGTTTGCCAAATTGATCAAACCAGAGAAAATGGTTTGGTGGGGCGAAGGAAGGATCGATACTATTGATAAATATTCCGATGAATCATTATCATTAATGAGAGAAAGCGGTTGTAAAATGATCTTCTTCGGCGCCGAAACAGGTAATGATGAGATACTGAAAAAAATGGATAAAGGAGGAACACAAACTGCTGCGGAAATAAGGAGTTTTGCTGCAAGAATGGCAAAATTTGATATCATCCCTGAATATTCATTTGTACTTGGCATACCCGGTGATACTCCTGAGCAAGTGATGAAACAAATAGACCAGGATATTGCTTTTATCAAAGAAATTAAAGCGATCAATCCAAGAACCGAGATCATCATTTATGTATATAGCCCCGTACCTACTGAAGGTAGTGATATGTACAATAAAGTATTAGAAAGTGGTTTTCATTTTCCTGAAAAATTGGAAGACTGGATAAGCCCGCAATGGGAAAATTTTGACCTGCGTAAAAATCCATTGACCCCATGGCTTACTCCCGAAATGATCAATAAAATAAAAGATTTTGAAACAGTATTGAACGGCTACTATCCTACCATATCTGATGTAAGGCTAACAGGATTTAAAAGAAAAATGTTACGTACACTTTCTTCCCTCCGCTATAAGACAGGCTTTTTCTGGAAGCCTTATGAATTAAGGGCATTGCAAATTCTATGGAAATACCGCCAACCTGAAATTGAAGGATTTTGAAACTTCTATTGAAACATATTGTTGCCCGAACCTATAAACCTTTGCTGACAAAATATCTTTCTAAAACGAGGATGTACAACTATGGCAACATCCGGTTAGAGATACCCCCACAAGTATTTCATCCAGGTTTTTTTTTCAGTACGAGATTATTATTGCGATACATTTCAGCATTATCATTAGAAGGGCAACGGTTTTTAGAATTAGGGGCTGGTAGTGGTCTTATCTCTATATATGCTGCAAAAAATCGAGCAACAGTTACTGCTACCGATATTAATCCTGTTGCTGTTGAATGCCTTCGAACGAACAACGATCAGAATAAAGTTAAGTCGGAAATTATTCTATCAGACCTTTTTGATCGTATACCAGAACAGTCATTTGATATAATTGCCATCAATCCTCCGTATTATAAAAAACAACCTAAAACTATTGCCGATCATGCCTGGTATTGTGGTGAAAATGGAGAATATTTTGAGCAATTGTTTATTAAACTGGGTAAATATATTCATAAAAATTCCATCGTGTTAATGGTGCTTTCTGAAGAGTGCGACATCAAAATGATCAGCGAAATAGCCTCCGGCCACAACTTTTACATGCAAAAAAAAATTACAAAAAAATCAGCTTGGGAATATCTTTATATTTATCAAATAACCCGTGAGCGATGAATTGATTCTCCCTGAAATTGATCTTAAAACCCATCTGTTTAATAAGTCGGTTAAGATTATATGCTTAACAATAAAAAAACCGTCGTTGTGTTAGGTAGTTGCTATGCTTCATTAAGGCTGGATTGAACGACTGATTTCATATAGGTATAAATTGCTCCATTTGTCTATTGCACCCCCTCTTTTGTCAATCATTTTAAGGTGAAAAGATTTCTCCAATTGCGGATCTAATTCAAAAATAATTGGTGGCGAATATGTTGAGACCAGATAAATTTTTTCTAAGTTTTCTTTTTCAAATATTTTTTTTATGCTGTTTAAATAAACCCCTGGATTCCTTGTATTAAGTTCTTTTTTCCACTGAAGAAACGTAGGCATACTATCAAGCCCTATACAATAAAATGCTGTATCAGTAAAAGCTGAAATAGTATTTACACACCAATAGTCTGTTACAATTTTTTCATTCATGGGAACCTCATTTATCAGCTCATTCACCCGGTAGGAATTAGAAAATGGGAGACGAATATCTTTTGAAATTGTAAAAACGCCGGCTACTACCTGTATCCCCAATAAAATATTAATAAGCCAGGTGTTTTTTCTGTTAGCCGGCATTTCATAACAACGCAACCAGTAGGCTGCAATAAAACCAATATAGATAAACCCTATGTACCGTTGGGTGGTTAATGGAAAAATAACAGCTACACTGAAAGTTAAAAACAGGTTGACAGCAAAGAGGGCCAAACTTTTTTTACTGTCTTTTAAAACAAGCCATACAACCCCTAAGATTCCTATTGACAATAGAAGCGTAAGAAGTTTCATCATACTGCTGTTCCCCTGTAGCGTCAATAAAAATTGGGTATTCCAAAAATTATATTCCCACCAGGCAGGAACAGGAATAAATGTACGTAACGGTGTTTTAGCGATGATCCCGAGGTGCTGGTTATGAAATTTGCTTATCAAAAAACTCACAGTCAGCCCGCTATCAGATGGCGGAAAAATAAAGTATAAAGCAGGAAGAAATACAAGTAAACCCAATAGTATGTGCGGAAAAAGCTTGCTTATCTTTTTCTTTTGTTCAAAGTTTAATAGCAGAAAATAAAAATGCAGGCTGCCTGCCAAAATCAGTGCTATCAAATGAGTGTTGGACATGAAAAGCAGTAAAGCATAATACAAAAGAACTTTATACTTAAAATCTTTCTGTAAAATATAACAAATACAGAAAGCGGGTAACACGCCGATTGCATAATTTCTACTTAGGATCCCGTATTCAAACAAAAAATAATAACCAAAAGGGATTAATATTCTGGGGAGAAAAGGGAACGATGAATAAAACAGCACCATAAAAACTACAGAACTGGCAATGATCAGTTGAGCGATCTGAACATATGCGAGGTTGTGCGTAAATCTTGAAATACTCCAAAGAATAAGATACCAAACAGGAGGGTGCCCTTCATACCGGGTGTTATTTATCAGATCTGAAATGCTGCCGCTTGCTTTTACAATGTTCCAACTGTGTATTTCATCGCCCCAAAGTTCATGATGGGCAATAGCAAATCCTGCTACAATAACATATAAAAAAAATACAGCCCAAAGTTTCACCCTGGCTGATGAAGTTTGCGATACAATTATATTTATCATAACTTTTGCAGGGATGAAAAATTGTACATTTAGAAGTAAAACATAAATATAGTTTTTAAAATCACAGAAATCTCGGCTTAGTTTGTTTCTGACAATTTTTTATTTTTCCATTTTGCTAACACATGTCCTATTCCCCTTTAGATATAAAAAATGAAACTGGTGATGGTTCTGCAGATGCGGAAGCGTTCGAAAAACTTTATATGCAGCTACGAAAAAAAGAACAGAGGGTGTATACCGATGAGGAGGTACGGAACCTGCCCCAGATTGCTGCTACTCATCTTCATTTCAAAGAATGGATGATGCGGAAGAGATCCTGCGACCGGCTAATAGAATACCTTGATCAAAAAAACAAACCTTTACATATTCTTGAAATAGGTTGCGGCAATGGTTGGCTCTCCGCACAATTAGCAACAAATACTTCGGGACAGGTGGTGGGCATGGATATAAACAAAGAAGAATTGACCCAGGCGGCAAGAGTATTTAGAGATATCTCAAATTTAAAATTTATTTCGGGCGATATTCGTTTCGCTCAACTGGAGCATAACAGTTTTGATATAATTGTTTTTGCTGCTTCGCTTCAATATTTCCCTTCTCTAAATGAAATCATGCAATCTGCATTTCAATGTTTGCGAGCTGGTGGAGAGGTTCATATCTTAGATACAATCTTTTACAAAAAGAATAATGTGGATGCTGCAAGACAACGAACAAAGGATTATTATGCCACGCTAGGCTTTCCTGGAGCGACCGATTATTATTATCATCATTGTATTGAAGACCTTAAAAATTTTTCAGCCAAAATATTATACGACCCGGTCTCATGGATGCATAAGTTTAGTAGAAACAAATATCCGTTTTTCTGGGTTTGTATAAAAAAACCCGGAAATCCGGAAAGCAACCCTTGAACCTTTCGGTACGTTTTGGTAGCTTACAGTTGAGTTCCCCAGTATGGATATAAACGTTTAAATATGAGCAGAGCGGGTAGTATTCTTTTCTCACATTCTTATTTCTTACGCTTTGATCCGAAACAATGGGCCACCGGGCAACCCTATGCACCTATCGGCACTTTATATGCGGCTGCGTTAATGAGAGAAAAAGGGTATACTATTTCTTTTTTTGATACAATGTTTGCCCATGCACCCGAAAATATTATTCCATCATTAGAAAAGCATAATCCCGATTTTCTCATACTGTATGACGACGGCTTCAATTACCTGACAAAAATGTGCCTGACCAATATGCGTCAAGCCGCGTTTAAAATGATTAAACTTGCTAAGGAAAAAGGCTGTACTGTTATTATTTCCAGTTCCGATTCTACCGATCATTATGAACAATACCTGCAGGAAGGAGCTGATTTTATCATATTGGGTGAGGCAGAACAAACACTTTCGGAGTTAACAACTGCCATTGATCAGCAACAAAATAATTTTCTATCTATAGCCGGGCTTGCTTACAAGCAAAATGACGCTATAATAAAGACAGTAAAAAGAAATGTTCTTAAAGAATTAGATAGTCTTCCGTTCCCTGCCTGGGATCTTGTTGATATAAATGTTTACCGAAATACATGGCTGAAACATAAAGGATATTTTTCCATGAACATAGCCACAACAAGAGGTTGTCCATTTAAATGTAACTGGTGTGCCAAACCTATTTATGGAAATCGTTATAATTCCCGTTCACCACAAAACGTGATGAAGGAATTAAAAATGCTGAAACAAAAGTTTCAATTCGATCATATTTGGTTTTGTGATGACATATTTGGATTAAAGCCCGGTTGGGTAGATGAATTTGCTGATCTTGTTGAAAAAGAAAACCTGAGATTTAAATTTAAGATCCAGGCAAGGGCCGACTTACTACTGCAGGAAAATTATATTCGTGACCTTGCTAGAGCTGGTTGCGATAATATCTGGATGGGGGCGGAGAGTGGGTCGCAGAAGATATTAGATGCAATGGATAAGGGCACAACTGTTGAACAGATTCATGAGTCAACAAAACTCATCCGTAAGTACGGAATGAAGCCCTCGTACTTTATTCAGTTTGGATATATCGGTGAAACAAAAGAAGATATAAAGAAAACGATAAAGATGATCAATCAACTATTACCTTATGAAATCGGGATATCTGTTTCGTATCCTTTGCCAGGCACTGGGTTTTATGAGAAAGTAAAATCCGATCTGAAAGAAAAAACAAACTGGACAGATTCAGATGAATTAGCATTAATGTTTCGCAATACTTATCAACCGGCTTTTTATAAACAATTATATCGGTACGTCCACAGAACTTACCGCATGCACCTTGCACTAGAAAATATCAGGCAACTTTTTTCGCATCCGGCAAAAACCTCTTTGAAAAAAATAAAAAAAGCAGCCTCCTATTTCTATTATCTCCCTGCAAGTTTTTTGTCCAAAATAAAATTAAATGCTCTTGAAAAACCTGCTGCATCGTGAATGGATCTACACATAGTGTGAACGAGCAAGCGATAGAAAAAGCTTTTAGCAAACAATCTACATTTTTTGATGACATTTATTCTTCCAATTTAATTATTCAATATAAACGGCAAAGGGTCAGAGATCATGTGTCGCAATGGTTAAGACCCGGCAGTAAAATTCTTGAATTGAACGCAGGGACGGGAGAAGATGCAGTTTGGTTCGCTCAGCAGGGGCATACAGTTCATGCTACCGATATTTCAAAAGGAATGCAGGAAAAGTTAGCAGAGAAAGTTCGGCAAAACAAACTAGGATTGCAAGTAACTCAAGAACTCTGTTCATTTACAGAATTACAACAGCTGAATAATAAAGGACCCTATGATCTGATCTTTTCCAATTTTGCAGGATTGAATTGTACAAGGGAATTAGATAAAGTTCTTCACTCGCTTTCTCCATTACTTAAGGCCAATGGCATCGTGACACTTGTAATTCTTCCTAAATTTTGCTTATGGGAAAGCTTGCTATTTTTAAAAGGAAAATTTAAAACTGCTTTTCGTCGTTTCTTGAGCAGGAAAGGGGTGAAAGCACATATCGAGGGGGAGTATTTTACTTGCTGGTATTACAACCCTTCTTATGTCGTTAATAATATGAGAGATTCATATGAGACCTTGTCAGTGGAAGGGCTTTGTACACTGGTGCCTCCATCTTACCTTGAAAACTTTCCAACGAAAAGACCTTCGCTATTTAACTGGTTAAAGGAGAAAGAAAATAAATGGAAAGCGAAATGGCCGTGGAGAAGCATTGGAGATTATTTTATCATTTCTCTCAGAAAAAAAGAAAAAGGAAAGTTCTAATCAGATACATAACTCATCAACTGTTTTTCTTCTACCTCTTTTATTCTTTGCTTATAGTTTTCAATAAATGCATTGTGAAAAAAAATAGGATTTGGTTTTGAAAAATGTTTATTTGTTGTCAACCCCATTCTTTCGCCTTTTCCATTCAATTTTTTCTTTTCTTCTTTCTTTTGCCACCTGGCTGTAGTCAGTTTAAAAAAATAATTATCAAACCAATTGCCCAACCTATTATTCAAAAGAAATTCAATCAATTTCTTAAACCAGGGATCTGGAAAATTTATTTCTTCCTTTATTATTGGAAGGGTCCGATTAGGGAAATAGCTGTACGACCAGGAATTTTTTTCAAAAAATTTCTTAAAACTCCCATTCCCGGCCAAAGGGATCAGTGTAAATAATTCAGTTGCTGTATATATATTTTTTTCTCTGATGACCAGATCCTCTTCATCGATAAAATAATTCATGCAATAATACTTATTACGATTTTTCAGGAAGGGATTTTTTCTGAAGAAGACAAGAAATGTCCTGGCTATCCAAAGACGGTTGCCCTTAGTGATCAGGAAGTAGTCAATATCGGATTTTTCATTTGCGAAGTTTTTTGATACAGAACCAGATAAGCCAATGGCCCTTACATATGGAAATTTATAGAGAAGCTTAGCTAACTCCTTTGCCTTTGTTACCAAAAAGTCAGCATATGCATTTCCCTTTCGTCTTATTTCTGCCAGCGACATATCTTTTTGCAAGGAATAGAACTCATCAAGTTGAAAAATACGACCGGACGATAATAGATCCTGGAGTGAATCACTTAATTCATCTTTGGGGAAAGGTGTATCAAGAAATGATTCGATTTCTTTTCGTGTAAGTGGGTAACGAAAAATATCGAAATACACAAGTACTTTTAATATGCTTTCTTTTGAGTTCAATTACTATTCTGAATATTACAGAGGCTAAATACGTAACCGTAAGGGTGGCCAGGATTGACAGACGCCCCTATCAATCCATTTCCTAAAATCACTTATCGCATGCATAGATTTAATGGTTGCCTTGCCGAATAAACAATAATTAGCAATTTGGAAGAAATTTCGGGAAAAAATTTCAATGTCCATCAGCACTGCTTTGTGGAGAATTCTATTGTTTGACTTCCAGGTTTTCGTTTAATAAAAGGCTTTTAGGTATGGTATGCTCATGCTCGATAAAATACATATCAATCTCGCCAATATTTTTTGCACTGATCTTTCCTCTGTGCCTGCATTCATAATAATCTTTGATCACTTCATAAGTGGCCGAGGATATATTTACTTTACCTGGCTCGCCATTGCTTTCCATCCTGCTGGCAATATTTACCGTGCTTCCCCAAATATCGTAAGCGTATTTCTTTTTACCTACCACACCTGCTACTACCGGGCCTACGTGTATGCCAATTCTTATATTCCATGGCTCCAAATCTTTTTCCTGCCTTCTTTGATTGTGTTCAGAAACATATTGTTGTATTTCAAGCCCGGCTTTTACAATTTTTAAAACGTGGGTTTCATCAGTCTTAGGGATACCTCCTGCACACATATAAGAGTCACCGATCGTTTTTATTTTTTCAAGATTGTATTTTTCAATGATCGCATCAAATGCATTAAAGCAGGCATCCAACTCTTCTACCAGATCTTTCGGCGTCATGTTATCTGCAATCACTGTAAAAGATTTAAAATCGGTAAACATTACAGAAACACTTTCATAATGTTTTGGAGTAGCATGACCCGTTCTTTGCAATTCTCCGGCAACTTCCTTCGGCAGAATATTCAAAAGCAAACCCTCAATTTCATTTTTCTGCTTGTCAAGAATTTTGTGGGTCTTTACTTTTATCCGGTAACTTCTGAAAATTAAAAGAGCAATGATGAAGGCAAGTAATAAACCGATCATGAAAGCATTTTTTACGAGACGTTGCTTTTGTAGTTTTTGATCGGTGAGTGCTTTATCTTTTGATAATAGAGCCAATTCTCCTTCTTTTTTATCCAGATCAAACTGTAATTGTAAACGACCTAATTTTTTATCGATTTCGGTATTGTAAAGAGTATCTTTTAAAGTAGAATAAAGTTCATGATACTTATATGCATTCTTGTAATCGTGCATGTTTGAATAAGCCATCGCTATTTCCTGGTACAAATCTTTCATGTCGGGCCTGGCATCGATTTCTTTTGCAATTGAAGAAGCTCGAAGGAAATTGGCTAATGCTGAAGGGTAGTTTTTAAGCGTGTCATATACATTTCCAATGCCGTCCAGCGATTTCACCATATGAGTTTTACTTTCCAGACCTTTGGCTATTTCATAGGCCTTTTCGTGATATTTAAAGGCGTCATCAAATTTTCCCATTTGTTTGCTTAATTTTCCCAGCCCGTTATATGCAAAAGACACATTGGCATTATTATTCGGGAAAGCAGCGATTGATTTTTCGTAATAATATTTAGCGCTATCGTTTTTTCCAAAATACATATAAATTTCGCCAATATTTTCAGAAATGTTCCCCAAGTCGGAACTATCACCTAGTTCCACACAAAGGGGTAAGGCGTGTATCAAATACTCCAGCGCCTTTGCTTTTGTTGCTGGCTTTTGGTAGTAAATATTGCCAATCGCATTAAGAGCAGAATAGATCCGAAGTTTATTTCCAAGTTTTTCTGCAATTGCAAGTGAACGAAGTGAATATTCCAGGCCTTTTTCTTCATTTCCCTGTTCCCCATATATAGCTGCCATATTGCTTAGCATATTGGCTATTCCAGTTTCATCTTTTAACTGTTCGAATATTTTTAAAGCTTCATTCCAATTATTAAGGGTTTCGCTATAATTGCCCAGGGCAGCATTGGCAATCCCAATATTTTTGTACGCATAAGCGACTCCTTGCAAAAAATTATTTTTTTCAGATAATTCCTTAGCCCTTGTAGCCAGTGAAATGGTTTTTTCAGGCTCGGTACGCCAGACTGCCAATCCTTGTTTAATTAAGGAATTAATATAAGCAGTGTCATTTTCATTTTCATCTTTTATTGGAGGTTGGGCATAAATAAAATGAGTAAAACTTATAAAAATGATGAATAAACAAAATGTCTTTCTGGTCATATTTATAAATTTTACTCTACTAATCGGTATGATGAACCAAATTTATTAACGGTTGATCACAACTTTTCCAGCACTTATTTTATTGCCGCTCCAGACCTGTACCAAATACACGCCCCTGCTTAATTTGCCTACATCAATAGTTCTAAGATACGATTTACCTGCCTCTGCAATACCATTATTTATTTCGATGGCTTTTTTACCATCCATTGTATAAAGAACTATTCTTGAATTACCAGATACTTCAGGAACAAATGAAATGTTTATCCGGTTAGATGCAGGATTAGGATATAGATTAAACGATGATAATTTGTCAAGAGTTGATTGCGATTCCATCATGGTAATGATCATCGAATTTGCACTGCTGGTTATGACTGAATTTGTAACAGGACAAGCTGTCAATTTTCCCCAGGACAAAGTACTTCCGGTATAATTATTACCGCCGCCACCACTACCGCCCGGCACCAAACTCCATTTATTATTGGTCACTATCGCCAAAGGAGTTCCTGCTCGATAGTTACCGTTTATTGAAACAACATCGCCTGTTCCATCTATGTCTGTGTAGTCGAAATAAGGTTGGTATGTTGCCATGGCATATGTCCATTGATCAGAAAACGTTGAATTGGTATAGAAATATCCTTTTACCGCCGTAGTTGCATTATTGTTCTTTTTCACAAACCCATTAGACGAGCTAAGGATCTTTCCTGTAATAAATATATCTGAATTGCTGGCAAAGTTAACAGGTACTGTAGTGATCCACTTAGTTCCGTCCCACCGTGTCCATGGCGATTGCGACGTATCTTTTGCAATGATTATTCCATCCGGAATATTAAGATTACCACCGGTGATTAGTGTATAATCAATGCTACTTAGCTCAAACGTTCCGTTATGGAATAGCAGGTATTTACCATCAGCATTAAGCTGGCCACTTACTTTGGTGGTCAGGTTTAACCACAACGATGTAGGAACTTTCGTAGTACTGCTAAAGTTTTTCCCAGTGCTAAGTGTATGGAGGCAAGATGGATCTACCACAATAGTAACATGACTATTTACATAAGTAATATCAAAATTTGGATTGATCAATACACCAGGAACAACAGTTTGTTGCCCCAGTTCCAATCCTGTAATCATGTTGATACCAAACAAAGCACCCAGGTAATTTGCATTGTCCGGGTCAACATCTGTTTGATCGACTATTACTGCGTTATTATCAGTAATAGTTGTACCGCCACCTCCTGAACTATTGAATAAAGGTGCCAACGTAGCAGAAGTTGCTCCATTGGTAAATTGTAAGCTAATGTTGTTTATAATACTTGCCAATGTAGTAAACCCGCCACCATTTAATAGAGAAGCTAAAGTCGAGTTACCGTTAAATAACGGCGCCAGGGTTGCAGAATATGAACCATTTAATAAAATGGCCAGTCCTCCTACGCCGCCACCATTTAATAATGTTGCAAGGCCACCTACACCACCTGTTCCGTTTAATGCTATAAATGAACCGTTGAATAATGGGGCCAGTGTGTTACTGCCATTGACAAGGGTGCCATTTGAGTTTTGAAGGTCTTTATAGTTTGGAAGCGGAGCCTGAACTCCATTTAAGATGAATGCAAGTGTTCCGCTTATGGCATTATTCATAGATTGCAAGTTTCCTGCATATAAACCTGCGGAATCATTGTTCTCGAATTTAATATATGAATTCGCAGAATTTAAAGTAATAGTTGATTTATCTAACATTTCAATTTTAGCACCATTAAACAGGGGTGCCAATGTAGGGCTGGTCGATCCGTTAATGATATAAGCCAAGCTGCCTACTCCACCCGTGCCATTCACGTATAGAATGGATGGGCTATTAGGTACAGCCACCAATTTTCCACCACTTAATGTTGCCAGCTTACCATCAATAATGCTTACCTGGTTTCCATTAAATAAAGGTGCCAACGTACTACCCCCATTGAACAAAGGAGCAAGGGTAGCAGAAGCCGAACCGTTAAGCAAGGAAACAAGAGTCGGACTGCTGTTCCCATTTATAATTGGATGAACCTGGCCCTCATAATTTTCTAGTGCTGTTTTACTCAAGAGTGCTTTTTTTGTAATGCCTGGATAACCTTCGTAGAAGGTAGCTTGCTTTGGATTGATTGTATAATCAAAAATAGATTTCGAAGCAAGATCAACAAG
Organism: Chitinophagaceae bacterium; assembly: GCA_035764525.1. Classification (GTDB taxonomy): domain Bacteria; phylum Bacteroidota; class Bacteroidia; order Chitinophagales; family Chitinophagaceae; genus VBAS01. Next base: position 14,361 of record DASTZB010000291.1, read on the forward strand.
GTATTGTGATGTAAGTGAATTGGGATCAGTCTCAGGCACCAGTTTACTATTTTCAATCTTAAACTTCCTTGAGTTTTTTAAGGCTTTAAAGGTTGTCATCATGCTCATATTTTCCAGGTCAGCATCGGAAAGAACATAACCTCCTGTTTGTGCCATTTTGAAATCCTTAACCACTGCCAACGCATTACCGGGCATGAATGCTTCATGGAATTTTTTTGCTACATCACTCAGTACTGCAGGCTCTGCTGGCTGCTCTTTCCAGAAATCATAATTAAAAGTAACAGGGCCAATATATCCCCCCTCAAAGACAGTAGCATTCGTTGAATTGTTCACTTTTGGCGTTATCTTCAACGGCATCTTTTCAATTACCAGGTTAGCGCTTTTGAATGTATATCGGTATTTATTTGTTAATGGCGTATCTACAGGGTAAATAAAATCACGATAAACTGTAATGGGGTACGACCCAACTATTGTATAAAGTTGAGCAACTGTATTAGTTTTTAAATGTGCCGCGTCAAGGCCATAAGTGGCGAAGTCAGCTGGAGCAATAGGTATAGGCACACCATTATCAATTAGCGTCGCAGTAAAGGTTATGGAAGAAGCAGGTGGATTATTCTGACCATATTTTTTGGTGACAGTCTGAGTTTGGACTATTATCTCCTGACCGAAAAGCCTAATGCCATTGGAGAGTCCTCCATCCGGCACAATCAGTCCGTCTGTCGGTTCTGTAAAAACCCAAATGTAAGGATTCGCAATACATGTATTTATTGTTACCCTTATTGTATCTCTATTTTTAGAGATATAACTATAGGGTATTTTAATACTTGAGTCGGGTTCAATTGGCTCGACGCGATTAGTATCAAGGTAAACGATTGAATTATCACTAAAGTTCTCACCGACTATAGTTAGGGTGAATGGATCCTGGCAGGGTATTAGGTTGGTTGGTCTTATTAATCTTATCTCGAAAGGCTTGGGCGAAGCAAAAGTTCGCATTGCCGCGTCGACATCCAGCAAACCTGCACCAGCTACAAAGTCATAATGTGTCGGATCTGGTGGACCATCAAAGTTGTAGTTGTAATTATCAGGTCTCATATTTACTGCCGTCTTTTGCATTAGCTTTTTCATATCGCCAGGTATCACATTCTGAACATTTGTGCCTTGATATTTATTCATTCCTTGGAGAATCAATGCTGTTGCGGCAGCTACATGCGGAGCCGCGGCTGATGTTCCAAAGAAATTATACCATCCGTCAAGTGCACTGCTCGGATAATCAGGTCCCATTTTCAATGTGGTATTTACTCCATCTACACCGGCCAATGCCGGCTGTAATCTTGGAGTTGCTTCTCCATTTACATAAGTTCCTCCGATTGAAGAGAAAGATTCAATTTGAGGTTTAGTAATACTTGAAAGTGATGAAGGAAGCAAAGGATGACCGGGGATATGATTAAATCTTACGGCGCCAATTGTAATCGCGCCGGTTGCATTACCCTGTCCAAAAATTGTAGAAGCATTTTGCCCGTTTATAGATGATTCAAGAAACTCGATATCATTCTTAAATACAATATACTTAACTCTTGCCGGGTCGCCTCCAGGTGTATTATTAACAATAACGACATTGTACTCCTGATCTGGTCCCGGTGGAATAGTAATCGGTATAAATTCAAGCGGGTCACCTTCTGTGTTATCCCTGTTAAAACCGATGAGACCATTACCATCCTCGCTTTTCGTTAGGAAAAAGTCTACATTAAAATGGGTACCCAGAATTTCATCATTTGAAAAGAAATCGTCTGCCCATTGTAGCACTAACATATAACTGCTTCCGCCCTTCAACCTTATTTTCTGGAAAATGTCTCCTCCGCCAAAATCGTGAACTTTCTTACCAAGAAAGTATGATGAAGTAACACCGTGAAACTGACTTTCATAAGCATTTTTACCAAAATTTCCGGCGGCTGAAATATAAACGACTTTATTATTGGATACTACGTCATTCACCGTTTTGGCTATGATTCCGTCCTTCAAAAAAGGTTCGGCCGGATAGCTGACGTCATCCACTATAGTTTTACATCCCTTTACTTGTGCCATCCATTTAACAGTTTCTGCAAAATGTCCCGCTGTATAAACTCCGGTTCCAAAAAAGAGTTCAGCATTAGGAGCTATATCATGTATAATCTGGATCATGGCCCTTCCTTCATCCGTTCTTTTACCGAAAAGATAATCAGAGACGTGATCGTTATCGAGAGCAGGTACATCCAGGGCAATCACATTGCTTGGTTCAGATATAGTGAAATTATCATTGTCGTCATCAGTGACTGTTCTATAACTGTCCGAAATGACTCCAATTTTTATTCCGGTTCCATCTAATTCATAACCACTTCGAACAAGGTTAGATCGGATCGTCGTATCTCCAGCCGAAGTAACAGCGCCAATATTATTAAAGGGTCGGTAATAAGGCCTGCAATAATTTAAGATATTAATTAAGGCATCCAGCTTCGGAAGGTTTAATATGGGAAAGTCTCCGGTTACAGTATGTTTACTTAAGCCGTTTGGCAAAATATTAATTAGTCCATACACTACAGGATCCGCACCTCCATCATTATCAGTTAAACGTTTAATGACAAGACCCGTATCAATTTTGCAGATTATATCAATGGTGACATAATCAATACCATTGATCCTTTTAAGTCCAAAGAAACTATCCACGGTGTTGAATGTTCCGGGCGCATAATTATCATAGATGGACTGTAGTTCAGAACCTATGATACTTTTAAGTTTGCTGGTTACTTCAATTGCGTCAGATTTCACACATCCAACTGCGTTTGTCCCGGTTAAAATATAATGGCCAGCCGAAGCAACGGTCAAATTTAGAGTTGTGGCTGAATTGGGAACACCATCTGTTGATGTCCAGGTAATTGAAGTAACATCAGATGAAACAGCGCCAGTCAGACTTGCATGTCCTGTAAAATCAAGAGGAATTTTTATTTTGTTGAGCGGATCGGCATCGACAGAGTTAGGAAGTTTGTTAAATGTAATAACAACATCATCTGCAGAGGAAGCGCAGGTGCTATTTGCAATGGTCCATCTCAAAGTGTAAGTGCTGCCTGCAATACCGTTAAATGTTGAAGTTGGGCTTGTTGAAGTTGGGCTCGAATTATTTCCAAAAGAGCCTCCTGTTCCGGAAACTATTGACCATTGACCAGTACCTGGAGAAGGATTATTGCCTGCCAAAGTAACTGTTGTGAGCCCGCAGGTAGATGCGCCGGTTTGGTCAGGTCCTGCATTTGCAGCAATTGGGGTACAATCGTCAAAAGGAACATAATTAAGAGTTACACCACTTTGAATGTTGACTGCAGTTTTGCTGTATAATGCTCCGTAAAGTGATGTACTGCCACTGCCAGTACCTGAGCCAATAGTTATTCCTGCCTTTGTTGCGTAAATAGTTGACTGTATTTTTGAGCCACCACCGGATCCATTTGCAATAATGAAGCTGCTATTAGCCACGGATGTTCCGAGTCCGTCACCCTGTACTTCTATCCAAATTTTCGCGGCACTTCCACCAATAGTGCTGGCATCCACTTTTCCCAGATCAGCATTTTGTTTTATATACACATAAAATTTACCCGTTGAACTCCCCTGGAAATCAAATACTATCTTGTTGGTGTTACCGGTCATTAAGATACTGTTGAAAACATAAGTGCCAGGTCCATTAAACTTAAGTGTTTTATTTCCAGTAAATGTGACATTATTGTAAACTCCCTGTCCTGCCTCGATTGGATAGACATCGGCATTAGTAGTAAAATTTGTCGTTGACGAATAACCACTAAGATTTTTTGGAACAGGCAAAGTTGGCTGTGGGGGAATTTGCGGGTTGTTATCAGAAGAAATTGGAGTAGGTCCGCCCAAATAAGTTCCGCCAGAAACATGGACACTACCAATGAATGTTCCTCCTGCATAAACAATATTTCCAAGTGAATGTATATCTCCTGTAAGATTAACGTTAGAGCCAATAGATACAACCGTACCTGTTGACCCAGATGAGTTACCTGCAGCGATATTACCCTCAATAGTATTCTTGTTGGTGATAATTACCTTATCCCATGAATAAATGTGAGACTTGAGAACTGCGCTTCCGGTTGTTTGCACCAAATTTACTCCGCCTACAGCTCCTTTAAAACCGTTCGGAGAAACTCCGTTTATTGTTATGGACGATCCAATCAATGACGTGCCTGTTCCAGTTGCCGTCCCATCAGGATTAGGGCCGGGACCGGAGAAAATTACATACGGTGCCAACTGGCTGGATAATTTCTCATGTGCTAAAGAAATTCCCAACACCAGGAATAAGACTCGTGCAGTTAAATTAAATTTCATAATAATGATATTAAGGCTTCAAAAGTTCGCTGTTTACAAAAAATTTTTGCAAACGAATTTTGTTAACAAAGATGATGGCAGATTCCAAAAGGCAAGGTAATCGGTCATCCAACCAGGTTGTTTGACGGACTACTTTTATTCCTAAAAATAATAGGCAGATTAAAGAGATCTCAAAGGGCGAACTGGCTTGCTAATCAGAAGTGATTTATAGGGCGGAGAAGATGAATAAATATACAAAGAAGCTTTTGATTCAGGACAAATTTTTTTATCCCTAAAAATGGCTAGAACTTTGGCAGTCAGACATTATTTGTTTTGGGGAGAGCTGCTGCAAGAGTTTTCATCATATCATAATACTGCTCAGTTTTACCGTGTTCGGTTTCGCAGTCAACATACCGGATATTTTTTTATCGCAGTAAACAATTAATGAACCATCGTTGGTGCAGCTTTTATACTAGTTCATCCTTCATTCGTTGCATCACATTCTTATCGATCATCTTTTGCGCCAGCACAATCATGTTCTTAAATGATTTTGCCTGTGAAATGCCGTGACCGATGATAACAGGTTTATTTACACCCAAAACAGGAGTGCCGCCATAGTTCTCAAAATTAAACCTGTCAAAATATTCGTGTTGGATCTTTTTGCTTTGTGTAATATCGTAAAGTGATTCGGCAAGCTTCAAAATAATATTTCCTGTAAAGCCTTCGCAAACCATCACATCGGCCTTATCCATGAATACATCACGGCCTTCCACGTTGCCTATAAAATTGATATGTTTATTTTCTTTAAGGAGGGGATATGTGGCCTGGCAAAGAATATTTCCCTTTCCTTCTTCCTCTCCAACGTTCATTAAACCTACTTTGGGATTTTCTATGCCCAGGATGGTTTGCGCAAACACAGAACCCATTATTGCAAATTGATTTAACTGTTCGGGTTTGCAATCTGCATTTAATCCAACATCAAGCAACAGTCCTGTGCCGCCATTTTCCTTTGGGATAATAGTTGAAATAGTTGGTCGCAATACACCCTCTAATGCTTTAATGCTGAATAAAGCGCCAACAAGCATAGCCCCGGTATTTCCAGCACTGATGAATGCATCAATATTTCCTGCGGCCAAAAGTTGGAATCCTATAGCAATGGAAGATTTTTGTTTTTCTTTTAATGCTTTGGTAGGATGTTCATGCATATCGATCACCTGATCTGCCTGAACAATCTTTATTTTATCCTCAGGTATCTTATATTCTGAAAGTAAAGGTTCAAGTTTCGATTCGTCGCCAATAATGACTAGCGTCGTTTGTTGATCTCCTTGATTAAAATATTCCAACACACCTTTCACCGCCTCTAACGGTGCAAAATCTCCACCCATCATATCAAGTCCGATCGTCATAACGATTGCAATGTAAAGAAATAAAAAATTGTTCCAAGGGAGTCCGCGTCAGGCGGCCAAAAACAAATTCCAAATCCCAAAATGAAATCATTCAATTGGAATTTGGAATCCGGAGTTTTATTTTGACTACTTTTTAATAGGAGATTTCTCGCTGACTACCTTACCCTTGTAGTAAAGCTTACCCTCGCTTACATGGGCACGATGTCTCACATGTGTTTCACCAGTAGTACCATCAGTACTTAAAGTAGCTTCTGTTGCTTTGTAGTGTGTCCTTCTTTTGGCACTTCTTTGCTGACTATGTCTGCGTTTCGGATTTGGCATATCTTAAAATTTAAATATTCAAAAATTTTGTCGTGAAAGGTGAATTGTTAATCTTAAAGTTACTCATTCACTATTCACAATTGACCATTCACTAATTGTCTTCAAGATTCTTAAACTTTTCCAATCCTTTCCAGATCGGGTTTTCTTTTTGTTCTTTTTCTTCGGGTTCCAGTTTTTTCAGCACATCCATGGCAGCTGGATTACAATAAGGTCCATCCATTTTTTCATAGCTGCATGATTTGTGCATCGGGATACTAAGATTGATGAACTCATAGATCCAGTTAGCAACATCGATATGGCTTTCGCCGCGGCTGATATAATAAACATCCGGATCTTCTTCCTGCTCATTTGCCAATTCGGGTTCTTCCACCATTTTAACGGTGATATTGAATTCATCCCACAGCTGCAGCGGCAAGTAGTTATTGCAACGATCGCAAACCACTTCAAGGCTGCCGCCGATCTCAAACTTCAACAACATAAAGCTGCTTTTCTTATCAAGATGAAGTTTCACATCAGCTTTACAGTTACGAAAATCCTGTTGCTGGAACGGCTCAAAGAACTTATCGGCAATTTCATAAGCGTACTCATGAACTCCGGGTTTCAGCCCCACAAATGCTATCTCAAATTCCCGGCGATGGGCCATGGCACAATTTTTTTTCCTGGTTTTCCGTCTATCAGGATGGGGCGCAAAGGTAAGCGGAAAATCCTTAAGATTTGATCTGATTTTGAATTATTTTTAGCCCGGTCAATACCGGTAATCCGGAAAACTAATATTATTAAAACGAACTGATTGCAGCATTTTCTTACCAGGCTTTTTGGAAGGATGATGAAAGCATGGAGTTGGATACTCCTGATCATCGTGGTTATCATTATAAAGTTTGCTTCCACGCAGCCACTTTGGGTAGAAGAAAACTATTCCAACGGCATTTATCCTTTTATATCAAAAATTCAACGAAGTTTATTTGGATGGATACCTTTTAGTATCGGCGATCTCTTTTATGCCTTTCTGGTTTTGGTTATAATTTTTAAAACTGTCCAGTTTATAAAATACCTTATTAAGAAGAAGGTCAACCGTCAATATTTATTAAGTGGATTAAAGCAGGTTATATTCTTTTTCCTGTTTGTTTATGTATTTTTTTATGGCCTTTGGGGCTTGAATTACAATAGGAAAGGGATCTCATACCAACTAAACCTTGAGATGAAGAAATATTCAGTTCAAGAGATCGATACCCTTACAGATCTGCTTCAGCAACGATTGAATTTTTATGCCGATACGATCGATCTAAAGCAAAGAGATAGCTTTAATAGAAAAAGGATTCTGTTTGAAAAAACAACCGAGGCATATCTTTATTCCAATAATCTCTATCCATTTCTCAGATACGATCCTCAATCCTTAAAACCATCTCTTTTCAGTTACCTGGGAAATTATTTTGGATTCCAGGGTTACTATAATCCTTTTTCCGGAGAGGGTCAGGTCAATACCACCATCCCGCGGTTTTTGGAACCTTTTGTCAGCGCACATGAAGCGGCTCATCAAGTTGGTTATGCAAAAGAGAATGAAGCCAATTTTGTAGCGTTCATTGCCTGCAGATCTTACCCGAATCCTACTTTTCGCTATTCCATGTATTTCGATATGTATTTGTATGCTGTTACAGAATTAGGAAGAAAAGATTCCCTGCTCGCTAAATCGTATTTCGAAAAATTAAATCCCCAGGCAAAAAAAGATATTCAAAATTATAGAGATTTTCTAAAAAGGTACAGAAATCCTGTAGAGCCGATCACAAGCTGGATCTATGATGGGTATCTCCAGGCTAATGATCAGCCCGAAGGTAAAAGGTCTTACAACCAGGTGGTCGCTTTCTTAATTGCTTATTACAAGAAGTTCGGCAAAGAAGCTCTCTAACACCTTAGTGCTAAGAAAGATTATTCTTTTCTGAATAAACTCTCTTATTAAACGACGTCAACAAATTAAAAATATATTCGATCTAAGTCACACCTTTAGGGGGACAGGGAGTTAGAATTTATTCTTCCACATCATGCTTTCAATTGGCTTATCAGGCTGGCCACTGTACTTCGCATTTTTCTTTTGATTGTATTTTATTTCCGTTTCACCTTCTACCAAAAAATAAATGAGTTGTCCGATCGGCATTCCTTTATAAACTTTTACCGGTTGCTTTACAGAAATTTCCAGGGTCCAATGTCCGCAAAAACCAACATCGCCTTTACCGGCCGTTGCATGTATATCTATTCCCAACCGACCTGTTGATGATTTGCCTTCCAAAAAAGGAACGTGAGCATGAGTTTCCGTGTACTCTTCCGTCACACCGAGATAAAAAATGTGGGGATAAAGAACAAACCCTTCTTCCGGTATTTCAAAGTAATCAATCTGGTTATGTTTTTTGGCATCAAGGATATGTTCATTGTAAGTGGCCAGCCATTTTCCCAAATGCACATCATAGCTGTTACTACCCAAACATTCCCTGTCGTACGGAGAAACTTTTATAGTCCCTTTTTCTATTTCTTCAAGAATTCTTTTATCAGAAAGAATCATTTTTTAATTTTTATATACTTAGCTGAATTATTACTATTTAACTTTCGTTGCGTCGCACTCTTCAACGCCTGTCTCGCTCCTGAGCATTTTTCTGTGA
>DASTZB010000292.1:0-3862 GCA_035764525.1 Chitinophagaceae bacterium
ACTTGTAAATGGGTAGCCAACTATACTTTTTCAAAAACAGGAAATAGGGTAACCAATAATATCAAGGCTTTTATGAGAATAAAGGATGGAAAAATTATTGAACACAGTGATGCTTTTAGATTGAGTACATGGCTCGGCCAGGCACTTGGATGGAAGGGAGTATGGTTTGGCTGGACTGGTTTTATGAAAAGAGCTGTACAAAAAAATGCGAGGAAAAATCTTTTGAATTTTATGGAAAGGAAAACAGAGGGATAGTATATACGTAAAAAGGTATATAAAGTAAGAATCTCTATATACCTTAAATACATTTTATACTTATTACCTTCTTGCTTAATCCGCAAGCACCCCAAACTTTCCTGCATTCACATCATCTATCGCCTTTTCAATTTCTTCCCAGGTGTTCATTACAAAAGGTCCGTACGCAACAATAGGTTCATTGATAGGCTCACCAGATAAGATTAATATGATCGAATCTTCTGTTGCTTCAATAGAAAAGTCTTCTCCATCATTTTTAAGTAAAACAAAATGATCGGCATGAGCATTAATGCCATTTACTTTTACATTTCCTTCTACTATCAACAACCCGGTATTATATTCTGTTGGAAAACTCAGATCCAGCTTCGCATCTTTTTTCAATCTTGCATTATAAGCATTAATAGGAGTGAATGTCGTTGCTGGGCCTTTAACTCCGCCGAATTCACCGGCGATCACTTCAACTAAACCTTTTTTATCAGGTAATTGATACCTGCCCATTTTGCTATTGGTAATTTCCTGGTACTTCGGCTCTGTCTTTTTATCTTTTGCCGGAAGATTCACCCATAGCTGAACCATTTGAAATGGGCCACCTTTCCTACTGAATTCTTCTTCATGATATTCTTTATGCAAAAGCCCTGAACCTGCAGTCATCCACTGCACGTCACCTTCACCAATGATGCCACTGTTTCCTGCACTGTCATGATGCGCTACTTTACCCTGGTACGCGACCGTCACTGTTTCAAACCCGGCATGCGGATGCACGCCAACACCTCTTGGATTGTTAGAAGGAGTGAACTCAATCTTTGAACCATAGTCAAGCATAAAGAATGGACTCATTCTTGTTTTCCCAATCTGTTTTGTGCCGGGGAAAAAACTATGCACCCTGAAACCATCACCAACCATATGTGGCGGCGGCGGTGCAATTACTGCTTCTACTGATCTTTTATTGCTCATAATATTTTTAATTATAAAGTGGAACTTCCATTAATAATATTTCTGTATCGCTATCGGCATTAATTTTCAATTCACCGGTTTCTGAAATTGCTAACCCATCTCTCTTCTCCAATTTTTCTCCATTGATAGAAACGGAACCTTCGATCACAAATGCATAAACACCGTTCTTGTGATTCTTTAATTTATAATCTGTACTAAAGTCTTTATCCAATTTTCCCAAACTAAACCATGCATCCTGGTGAATTTGAACACCACCATCATTAGTTCCAAGCGGTGACACAACTGTCAACAGTTTATTATGCTTATCGGTATCAGAAAAATTTTTCTGGTCATACCGTGGTTCGACATTCTTCTTGTTTGGAAAAACCCATATCTGGAAAAATTTAACCGGCTTATCGGGGTTCTTATTCTTTTCACCATGTTGAATACCGGTTCCTGCACTCATTGCCTGCACATCGCCTTGCTTTATCACCTGTGTATTACCCATACTGTCCTTATGTTCCAGATCACCACTGGTAGGAATAGAAATGATCTCCATATTATCATGCGGATGTGTACCAAAGCCCATGCCACCATCCACAGTATCATCATTCAAAACTCTTAATGCACCAAAATGAACTCTTTCAGGATCGTGATAACCTGCGAAACTAAAAGTATGATAACTGTCGAGCCAGCCATGATTCGCATGGCCTCTCGTATTTGCTTTATGAAGAACTGTCTTCATGATGATTCCTTTTTTATTTTTTTACAAACTGAATTACTACTATTAAACCTTGTTGCGACGCTCCGTTCAACTTTTGTAATTCCATCGACAAATTATGCTGCCGCTTTTTGTTTTACGATATTCTCTGATAGCCAAAGAAATTCCGTAATGAAATTGTGTACACTTTTTTCAAAGTTTGGATCGAGAAGATCTCCTGCTTCATCGAACTTTTTATCAACTGCAGGCACGATCAACAAATACGGCGATGCAATACCAAATAAAGAAGGTATTAACTGGAGCAGTTGCTGTGAAGCTCTTATTCCACCAAATGCTCCGGGAGAAGCTGTGACAATTCCAAATGGTTTATGATGCTGCTTTGGAAAATGATCAAGCAGGTTTTTCATAGCCGGTGAATAGCTGCCATTGTATTCCGGAGTAACAAGAATAAAAGCATCAGCTTCGAAAATCCTTTTGGCCAGTGTTTTGAACTCATCCGGTGTTCTGTCAACAGATACAAAAACTGATTGTACCGCCGGCAGATTCCAGTCTTTCATATCGATTATATCTGTTTCATGATCTGTGTTGGTGTCAAGCCATTTTTTAAGATTAATCGCTAGTCTTCTTGTCACACTATTTATTCTTGGGCTACCTGAGATTATTTCTATTTTCATAATGAATGCATTTTGTCAAAATCCGTTCCTTTTTGCTTATTTCTAATTCTGTGGCAAAGTTCCGGCTTTATGGCAGGATAGGCATTGATATATGTTAATTGAACCATCGTTTTTGTCAGTTTTTTATTGGTGAATCCTTTAATTTCGGCTTACTTAATTTCTAAACAATGATCAACAGGAGAAAGTTTATTCACACGTCGGCCTTTACCTCTTTCGCAGCTTTATTAGGGAAAAAGGTAATAGCCGCTTCGTCGCAGGAAATAACTACAGGAAAACCAGTTGTTATTTCCACCTGGGATGCGGGGCTTGCTGCAAATAAAGCCGCATGGGAAGTATTGAGTAAAAAGGGAAAGGCTGTAGATGCAGTGGAAAAGGGGGTTATGGTCACTGAAGATTCTCAGAACTGTTGCGTTGGTCTTGGCGCTAATCCTGACCGTGATGGTTTCGTTACACTTGATGCCAGTATCATGGATGATAAATTCAATTGTGGCAGTGTCGCTTTTTTAGAAAGAATAAAACACCCTATCTCGGTTGCAAGAAGAGTAATGGAGAAAACACCACATGTAATGCTTGTTGGAGCCGGCGCACAACAGTTTGCTGTTGCTGAAGGTTTTCCGTTGGAAGAACAAAAGCTTTCAGAGAATGCAAAAAAGGCATACGAAGACTGGCTAAAAAAATCTGAATACAAACCACCAAAGATCAATGTAGAAAACAAACAAGGTCACGGACCATTTGCACCAACTAAATTAGAAAGTGGAGAATGGAATCATGATACAATTGGAATGGTGGCAATGGATACGTTTGGAAATTTAAGTGGCAGTTGCACAACAAGTGGTGCTGGTTTCAAAATGCGTGGAAGGGTAGGAGATTCTCCAATTATTGGTGCGGGGCTATTTGTCGATAATGAAGTCGGCGCTTGTACAGCAACAGGACAAGGGGAAGATGTGATTCGTGTTGCAGGTTCGCATTCAGTTGTTGAATTAATGCGTCAAGGTATATCACCAGAAGCAGCTTGTAAGAAAATTGTAGAACGTATTGTAAAGATCAAAGGAGAGAAAGTAAAAGAAATTCAGGTCGCGTTTCTTGCAGTGAATAAAAAAGGGCAGGTGGGAAGTTTTGCTATTCACCCCGGATTTGAATATGCAATAAGAACAAATGAGATGGAGAAAATGGTAAAGTCTAAAAGCTGGCTTAACTCGTGAGATGTCAATCATCAAACGTGAAATAGTGTTTGACATTTCCACGTTTCACTTTTCACTCAACTACTCTGAATGAATTA
>DASTZB010000293.1:0-6978 GCA_035764525.1 Chitinophagaceae bacterium
GGGATTAACTGTCACAGGCAGCGGCTCAGTGATCGGAACAATTAGAGTGGCAGATATAAGTGGACCCGCCGGTAAACCTGACGGCAAGATCGATCAAACTTATGACCGCCTCATTGTTGGTACCGCCGAGCCCAAATGGGAAGCAGGAACAACCCAACGATTTAACTACAAAGGCTTCGACTTTACTGTTGTTGCTTTTGCAAGATGGGGATACACTTTGAACAGCAGTTTATACGGAGGTAATTTTGTAAATACCTACCAGGGAATTTATAATAATTTAAAAACAGATTATTGGACGCCGACTAATCATCAAAACGAAAATCCAAAACCTAATTCTAATAATACGAATCCAGTAAACCGGTCAGTGCTGAGTTACTTTGATGGCAGCTTCGTTAAGATAAGAAGTATGAGCCTGGGTTATAATCTTCCTTCATCAATGATACAAAAAATCGGGAGCAGGTCGCTCAGGGTTTATGCAATTGTAACTGATCCTTTTATACTTTTTTCACCGTATCGTAAAATAGGTGGTATTGATCCTGAAGGAGCGGGAACTGTTGGGATTGATACGCCTCCTGTTTGGACTTTAACCTTTGGCCTTAATCTGTCATTTTAATTAATACTTAAAAGCTATTATATGAAAAGGGTAATGTTTTTGCTGGCACTTCTGTTCACAGTTTTCTTAAGCTGTAATAAGAAGCTTATTGAAGAACCAAGGTCAACGCTGGTTCCGGATGCATTGAATACTGCCCAGGGAGTTCAGATGGCATTAGATGCGGCCTATGCAGGTACTCGTCTTTTTTGGGGGAACCAGGATTTCTTTACCATTACTGTTATTGGTACCGATGAATATCAGCGGGGAGTTGATGGCAACAATGATATTAATGTTTACAACAGCAGCTATACACCAGCACATGGTACTGTGAATGCTAATTGGAGAAATGCTTATACATTTATCAATACAGCAAATGCTGTGATCGATAATACGCCTGCTGTAAATCTTTCGGAGGCAACTAAAAGCCGCATGATAGGCGAAGCAAAATTTTTACGGGCTAATTTTTATTTTATCCTCGTCCAGTTTTTTGGCGACATTACGCTCAATAAAAATTTTCAGTCTGCCGCAACCACCTCCGCCACACGTACACCGATTGCGGAGGTCTATAACTTTATTATCCAGGATTTAAAAGATGCTATTGGAAGTCTTCCAGCAGGTCCTAAAAGCAGTGGTATGTTGCCAGGAAAGATTTCTGCAGCGGCGGCCAAACATGTATTAGCCAAGGTTTACCTGGCAAGAGCAGGATCTTCAGCAAAACAGCCTAACGATTATCAGGATGCGTACAATACTGCGATGGATATTATTGATAACAAAGGAGCATTACAATTGTCTTTGTTGCCCGATTTTGCAAAAGTATTTGCTGAAGGCAATGAAGAAAATAGCGAAGTGATCTGGACTGTTCAACATACTTCAAGTATTGCCTATAATGGTCCTAACAACAGCGGTGTTTCAAATTTTAGCGCTGACAATGTTTTAAACCATATGTGGGTAGGGCAATATGAAAAAAGACCCGGTATGGTACGTGACGTATTTTATGGCCGTCCCTATATTCGTTGTACTCCTACACGATGGTTAACGGACACGGTATTTAAAGAAAGAGTGAATGATTCAAGATATGGCAAAACTTTTCAAACGGTGTGGTATGCAAACAACACGAACCCGGGCGGTTATCCAGTTTGGCCTAATCCATTACCGGCAGGCGCCCCTCCCGGCGCTGTTCCAGGTCAGCCTAAATTCAAGTTTGGTGATACTGCTATTTATATGCCGGGTGTAGATGTCACTGATGCTAAAATAGCCGCAACGCCGTACCTGCTCGTTCCTCCCCGTAAATATGATAATACATTATCGGCTACAATGACTAAATATTTCGATACCAAACGTGCTGATTTAAATGCACCTTCTATCCGGCCGGTTATTGTTTACAGGTTGGCCGAGACTTACCTGCTGGCTGCAGAAGCAGCATATTTTTTAGGGAAACTTCCTGAAGCGGTATCATTAATCAATACCGTTCGTGAAAGAGCAGCCTCATCGCCTGCCAGTATTCCGGCAATGGATATTACTTCAGCTAATCTTTCTCTTGATTTCATTTTAGATGAGCGTTCAAGAGAGCTAACAGGTGAAAATATGAGATGGCTGGATCTTGTAAGAACAAATAAACTTTTAGAAAGAGTAAGATTACATAACAAGGAAGCATCTCCAAACATTCAGAATAAACATATTCTCCGGCCAATACCGCAGGCACAGATAGATGCAGTAACAACCGGAGCTCCTTACCCGCAAAATCCCGGATGGTAAAAATGGTTAGGTGGCTCTTTTTATACAGTAAGCAGGCAGTTTTTCGTAGAATTAAGCAGAAAGGATCGGTAATATTTTTATTACCGGTCCTGTTTTTATTATTGATCTGTTCATTTTCATTTGCGCAGTTACCGGCTGATAGCGCTGCTAAATCAAAATCACAACGGCCTGCAGCAAGGGCTCCGGTGCCGGATATGTTACCCGGCAATGGATTAGCAGAACATGATTTTTTATACTCAGGTGAATGGGATACACGAAAAGATACACAAACTATCTTCCGGGTAAAGAGAGGCAAAGTTGTTTGGACATGGTCGATTCCGATTAAGGATCATAATGGTCAGCTAAGTGAATTCAGTGATATACACCAACTATCTAATGGAAATGTTTTGTATGCCTGTAAAACAGGTGCGGCTGAAGTGACACAAGAAAAAAAAATAGTTTGGAGTTATGAATGCCCAACCGGAACTGAATGTCATTCTGCACAACCAATCGGGTTAGATAAAGTTTTCTTATGTCAGAATGGGACACCGGCTAAAGTTTTTTTGATCAATAAAAAGACAGGGAAAATAGAAATGGAACATGTGGTTCAAACTGCAAGACCTGTTGATCCAAAAAGTGTGCATGGTCAGTTTCGCAATATCCGCATGACCAATGCAGGCACTTATCTATTGGCTCATTTGAATATGGGAAAGGTAATAGAGTATGATAAAGATTGGAATGTTATCTGGTCTGTGAATGCTCCTTCAACATGGTTAGCAATACGGCTTAAGAATGGCAATACACTGATCAGCGGAAACCAACACGGTTATGTTCGTGAAGTAAATCCAAAAGGAGAAATAGTATGGGAAATAAACAAAGATGATCTTGTGGGCTTTCCACTTTATACCGTACAGGGCCTTAATCGTCTCGCTAATGGTAACACAGTTATAAGCAATTGGGGTGGCTCTTTACGTAAAGAAGATTGGGATAAAGTAGTGCAGGTGATTGAAGTTACTCCTGGTAAAAAAGTTGTCTGGGCTTTGCATCAATGGAATGATCCTGACCTGGGTCCTTCTTCCAACATACAATTGCTGGATGAAAAAGGGAAAGCAGAAAAGGGCGAGCTGCAACGATAGAGAGCTACAAAATTTTTTTCTTTTCATAAGAGTTAGTAAGCAGAGTACATCATGAAAGTGGTGTACTTTTTTTTATGATCTTACTGATGGAAGACTTTATATGCAAATACCCTGTTAGCAACATAAGCCTTTCTGTACGTTCATTATTCAGGCAGTTCTTTTCCCTCATTAATGAATTTCACTAAGTTGTTGATATGACCATTCCACCCTTTTTCACAAACTTCATAACATTCAACTTCAGGAACCAGGCCAACATGAGTAAAATCAATTTTTGTTTTACCATTTTCTTCCGAAAGTTCAAAAACAACTTCGGTATTATTCCATTCTTTTTTGTCCTGGAACCAGGGTAAATAACAATCAGTAACTTCCCAAACCACTTTTTTGTTGGGCACAAATTCGCTGATAACAAAATCAACAAAAGAAGGTTCTCCAAACGGAACGGTGAATTTATCATTCAATTTCTCAGCACTGCCCGAAAAATCTTTTTTCCACCAAAAATTTACCTGGCTGATTTTTTTCATTGCTTCTTCTGTGGAAGCATTTACTGTAATTGTTCTATGAAAATCTTTCATTGCAATTTACTTTTTATCCTTCAAAAGTTGATTCCTGATCTCTGCTGCTTTAGCCATTTCCCCTGATGGCATACCCACTGTGATAAAGTGGAACAGCCAATCCTTAATAATAATATCCCAACCTTTCTCACACATTGCATAACATTCTTTTTCGGGAACAAGTCCTTCGTGTGTAAATTGAAGAACCGTTTTATCGCCTTTGGTGCTTATCTCAAATATCATTTTTGTGTTTGTCCATTCTTCCTTATTGGTTTTAATCCAATTCAGGTTGCTTTCTGTAACAAGCCAAACAACTTTTTTGCCGGGAATAACTTCAACCAATTTCTGTTTTGAATAATGCTGATTTGGGTGCTCAATGATAAATTCATCATCTAGTTTTGTGCTATTGCCTTCAAAGTCTTTGCTCCACCATTTTGTAACATCATTGACGGCATTGAAAACTTCTTTTGATGATTGAGCAACCTCAATGGTTGTAGTGTAACTTTTATTTGACATCTTGTTTTATTTTAATTGTAATGCAAAAAAAGATAAAACAATCAACATGACATTGTAAAAATCGGAAGTGCTATTCTTTGTAATAACTTTCACCGAAATTGTTTGCTTGCTTTTCAAATTTTGTAGGTGGTAACCCCGTGAAGCGTTTGAAATGCTTGATAAAATGAGATTGGTCGTAATACAATTCGTAAAAATCATTCTTGAAAAATGATTTTTCATTACCGCTGATAAATGATTGATAATATTGCTTGAAACGAATAATGGAAGATAAATTTTTAGGGCTTATGCCTAAATTATCATTGAATTTCATGTTCAGCCAACGACTGCTATAACCTGTTTTCTTTTCTAATTCTTTAACAGTAACTTTCCCTTTTGACGATATTATTTTTTCTACGCAATACTCAAAAATCAAATCTTCATTTTTTAACGAAAGTTGTTTGAGTAAGAATTCTTGCAATAAAACTGTTTTTTGTTGCGCCGAGGTTGTGTTATTAATTTGCTCTTTCAGTCGCTTTCCTATGTTTCCCAGCAGATCACTCAGAGAATAAATTTGATTTTGAATGTCATTAAGAGTGAAATGAAAGAAACGATAGGCCCCTCGCGGACTAAATTCAATCCCGATAGTTTCTGTAGCAACATCTTCATCAACGTCTAATATGACTGGCACATCAACCAAACCCGTCAAAGTAATGTCATGTTCTTTTGATGCAAATGTTTTTCCGTTCATTGCAGCAACAATTCCATTTTGATAAGACACCGTGAGTTTGATATTCCCGTTCGGTACAACCAATTTCATATCATCAACAGGCATTTTCCCGCTGGTTTCAAAAATCCACATTTTTTCGATGTAGTTTCTTAGCAAAAAATGAGGTTCAACATGATGAAATTGTATTTGCATTTTACTTTGCGTTGCTGGCGTTCAAAAATAAATCTTACTCAGTTTTAGTTCTCCCACTAACAACACGAATTTAAAAATATTTTCTTGTCTTCGGATTGTTGGTAGACATGCTATATACCCAATGCCTCATATTAACAACGGCAAAAAAAATAAGGAGTCGAATTCTACGTACCAATTAACTTTTAGGTAATAATCTAAAATGTTTACGAGAAAATTATGTATTAAGTGTTACAGCTGTCTTTGTCGCGCCATTTTCAAAAATGACTTTCTGGCTGGCTTTTCTTATGTCACCGCCATCAACCACTATACATTCGCTTGATGATCCCATAACACGAAGAAAAGTTGCTGCCGGTGTCAACACTTTTGTTCCGGTAAGCAAAACATCTTTTGAATTTATAAATCTTAACAACTCATTTCCTGAATTTCCTTTTGCACTCAATCCATTGATCGTTGCATCTTCTATATTATCAAAAATGATCGCTGGTCTTGCATCAGGCTCATCATATTCAAAGCGGACATTCTGCAAACTCAAACCTTTTACATTGCGGGCATACATGCCATATGCAGGAGGACCACCTGGTGGATAATTCCATACACCAAAATATTCTGCTGCTTCATTTGGTACAACTTTATTAGCTTGTTCTGTTGTGCCGCCACCTGCATATTTTACATGCACATCGGTAAAACTTATATTCTCTAAATAATAAGCTCCCATCGCATTTAATGTAATGCATGAATTCTTCTCTCCTTCTCTTACTGATACGCCAAAATGAATATCCTGGTGATCAACCGGTTTAGCTACAACAGTAGCTCTTATAGCATTGAACACAATATTGCGGATAAAAGGTTTTGAGGTACTCTGGGCATTATTGTTTGAATTATCAGATGGGCCACTAAAACCTATTCCTATTGGCCCCGTAACATTGCGCATAATGATGTTTGAGAAAGTAAAATTCTCGATGCTGGCTCTTCCTGCGCTGATCTTTATAGGGCAACCATAGGTATCATAGATCAGGCAATTGGTCACCGCAATATTTTGCGATTCGCCACCACCAAAACGAAAGATGGACCATCGTGTGCTGAAACTGCAATTGGTAACAGTAACAAATTTATTACTGCCAAACAAAGCACAGGCATCATCCTGGCATTGCACATCGCAATTTATAATATGTACATACTCGCAATCATTGAAATGAAAACCATCATTATTCCTGTTCACACGGTTATAGATCCGGATACCATCAATATACACTTGTTTGCATTTTAAGATCCGGACACAGTGATAAGCGCTGGCTTTAAAGAAAGTATTTTGTAAATGCAGGTTATCACACTGGTAAAAAATAAAAAGATGGGGACGATCAAAATTTCCACCCAGACCACCTTGTCCCGGTCCAGTATTATCTCCTTTGCCATTGTAAAAAGCAAGACCATTTCCATCCACTGTTCCTTTTCCTTCAACCGAAGCATTTTGTGCATTCACTGCATACAAAAAAACAATATTGCCATTACCTGAAGGAACTCCTTTGCCTGCTGTATAATCTTCACGTTTGG
>DASTZB010000294.1:0-8740 GCA_035764525.1 Chitinophagaceae bacterium
ATGAACTGTACTACAACAATTTTCCCGCCTTTGTAAAATAGGGAACACCAATGCCTTAAATAGGGAACGTCTCTTACTTTGAACTCATTACCATTTTTCAACTTTGATATTATTCATCAATAAAAATTGCCTATATGAAAAAATTTGTAATTGAAAGAAATTTCCCCGGCGCTGGTAATATGACTGCCGAAGAATTACAGTCCCTTTCAAAAGCCTCAAATGATGTAATTGAAAAACTGGACAAACCATATACATGGGTGCAATCATACATTACCGGCGACAAGATCTTTTGTGTTCACATTGCTGAGAGCGAAGATGTAATTCTCGAACATGCTAAAATTGGAAAGTTTCCCATAAATACCATCTCAGAAGTCAAGACGGTCATTGATCCTTCCAGTGCCGATTCTTTGTAATATAAGCTATTGGCAACGGGGGTCACCAGTTGTTTCATTAACCATTAAATCTTTTATGAAATAATATTAATTCAAATGCAAGAAACAGAAATGTCCTTAACAAAGGTACCATCCGCTACTTTTCTAAATAAATCGTTTGAAAATTATCTTAATAAAATAAGATTCAAAAGAGAAGAAAAAGCTTTAGTAACGACAGTGGCCGGCGATGGTGCTCCCGGTCTCGCAAATGGTCCTGCATTGAAAGCAAAATTTAAGTCGCCGCTTGATGTAGCGGTTGCCAACGATGGTGCAGTTTATGTAGCGGATGGTTTCAATAGCAGTATTCGGAAGATAATGGCTAATGAAGTGACCACATTTGCAGGAAACGGAAATGCGAATATCAAAAATGGAATTGGCACCGATGCCCGTTTCAAAATCCCATGCCGGCTTGCTATAGATCACGAAGGAACTCTTTATTTATCTGACGCAGCCGATCCACGCATTCGTAAAATAACTTCCGAAGCTGTTGTATCGACTTATGCCGGAACAAATACTTTCGGATTCCGGGATGGCGATGCAAGCGTTGCACAATTTGGTCAAAGCTTCGGCGTCATTGTTGATGCGCAAAAAAATATTTTCATCGCAGATTCTCAAAACGACTGTATCAGGCAAATCAGCTTTGATAAGCGGGTCAACACCATTGCAGGTGCAGGCTCCAGGAGATCGTTACAAAACTCTATGAGTACCATAAAATTCCTTTTTTTGAAAGGCCTAGCCATTGACCAAAATGGGAACTTGCTTGCAGCTGACTTTAATCGTATATATAAAATAACGCCTGCAGGAGCAGTTTCCACTTTTACCGAGGCAAGTATAAAAAAACATTCAGATCGAATACCTGGAACGATAAAAATTTCGCAGATAGAAGACCTGGTGATGGATGACCAGGAAAATATTTATTTCAGCGAGGCACATCGCATATTAAAGATGACTCCTGATGGATCCTTATCAATTGTAGCCGGAGGTTCCCCGGGCTATAAAGATGGTTATGGAGAATCTGCAAAATTTAATGAACCAAAAGGCTTAGGGATAGACAAGAAAGGAAATATTTACGTGGCAGACTCCAATAACAATAGGATACGTAAAATAAGTTTTCAATAAGAATGTATCTGTTGATGCCAAAATAGTCTCGCAATAAAATACATAGCCTCATGGATAAGATTTTAGAGATCAAAAAAAGTTTAATCATTCATGCAAAGGCAGCGGTAATATTTAAAGTCTTGGCTGATGTCGAAAATTGGAATAAATGGACTGGATCAGTACAAAAGAGTAGGTTGATCAAAGGAGATACGTTTGCAGTTGGATCAAAAATTAAAATCATACAACCAAAATTGCGTCCTGTTATTTGGGAAATAACAGAAGTTCAGAGCGACAAGTCTTTTACCTGGGTATCAAATTCAATAGGACTAAATGTGACGGCGAAACACATTATCGAAAACTGTGGCGATTCATCAAAAGTTTTACTAATTACTACATACAAAGGGTTTTTATCAAAGATTGTTTACCCGCTGATATCTGATATCGCGAATAAGTATATGACAATGGAAATTGACGGTTTGAAACAAGCAAGTGAAAAGTTTTCAATCTATTGATCGCTATTTAATGATTTGCTTTAATCAATTGACTAACTATGAGAATTAGAGGACAACAACTAACGACACCGGTAATTCATGTTGCCGATATGACAACGATTGGACAATTAAATAATATAAGTAAAACAATCCGCGTCCAATCCATAGATCTGCTAAGAGGCATAGTGATGATCATTATGGCATTAGATCATGTTCGGGACTATTTTCACTATGATGCATTTTTATATAGCCCTACGGACCTTTCAAAGACTTCGGCTATTCTTTTTTTTACACGATTCATAACTCATTACTGTGCACCGGTATTTGTTTTTCTTGCCGGTGCCTCAGCTTTCTTGTCAGGGACAAAAAAAAGTAAAAAGGAGTTATCTTCTTTTCTGTTTACAAGAGGTCTCTGGCTGGTATTTGCCGAGTTATTTATTTTATCTCTTTTCAAAACATTCAACCCTTCCTATCCGTACCTGAATTTACAGGTCATATGGGCCATTGGTCTAAGCATGATTGTTCTTTCGGGACTGATCTATATAAAAAAAACTTATATCCTGGTGCTTGGTCTCGCTTTGGTTTTGGGGCATAATCTATTGGATAATGTGCATGTAAGCGGAAATGGTTTTGGTTCTTTTCTTTGGGCGATAATGCATGAGCAAAAGGTCTTTAAGATTGGTTACATTTCTATTTTTGTTAATTACCCGGTAATGCCATGGATCGGAGTCATGGCATTAGGTTATTGTTGTGGCCATTTATACACAAATGGTTTTGATGAAAAGCAAAGGAGAAAATCACTTTTATTCATTGGTTTGGGTGCGATCGTCCTCTTTATTGCTTTGCGTGTAAATAATTTGTATGGAGATGCAGCTAATTGGTCAAGCCAAAAAAATATGCTTTTCAGCTTTTTATCTTTTATAAATGTAACTAAATATCCGCCTTCACTTTTATACTTACTTATAACGTTGGGCCCAGCTCTGATCTTTCTGTCCGTTTCAGAAAGGCCGATCAAATCATTCGGTAAAAAGATAATTGTATTTGGGAATGTACCCATGTTCTACTACATGGTCCACCTTCTTTTCATTCACATTTTGGCTTCAATAGCAGCGCTTATGACTGGTTACCCTGAAATGCTCATTTTAAAGACCAGTGTTTTTAATGCGACTGCATTAAAAGGATATGGATTTAGTTTGACCGATGTTTATTTGATATGGATATGCCTTGTCCTTTTTCTATATCCGCTTTGTAAATGGTTCAGTAAGTATAAAAAGGCCTATCAACCTGTGTATCGATGGTTAGGTTATTTTTGATTAAAGTAGCAAAAACTAAAGACCGATTCACTATCATATTCGATAGTGATTAAACTAAACAAACCTGGTAGTTATTAATGTATTTACTTTAAATTTTCGGAAACCCCTTTTGCACGAACTTCCAGTTTAATATTCGCACCATTTTCACCTGAGTACTTTCCATCAAACCTGATCTCATTGTTCCCCTGAGCCCATAAAGGCAAAGGCTTGCTCAGTTCAAGAGTTTGCAGCAATTGCCATTGATTATTGTAAAGCTTTATCGTTTTACCGTCGCAATACAAAATTTGTTTTTGCTTCAAACTTACAGGAAGTAACAACTCATTTTGTTGATTGATTGCAATACGAGGATTATCAAACGATACATCCGCATCACCTTCTTTGCCCGAAATCATGGTGACGATAAATGCAATCGGCTGCACAATTCCAGGGTTATTGAAGTGAAAAGTTGAAAATACCGGTTCACCTGGCTGCATTACTTTTTGCTCGTGTGTAAAATAAGTATTGTAAACCGGCACTAATTCATATCCAACATTGGTATTTGTTTGCAAATGAAACTCATTTTTCGTGTCTTGTAATTTTTGTTTTTGAGCTTCTGTAAAAAGACTTTGTTGCCTTGCGTTCTCCCATGATCTTATTGCAGCTAAAATTTCATCTTTACGTCCATTTTTTTTCAACGCTTCAATACTGGTTGATAAACCAAACCCTGCATCAAAGCCGGCACCACGGGCCAGCATCCATTCGATATCTTCTAAAGATGTTTCCGGCTTCAAACTAAACCAACCAAGCATTGATGGCATCAGGTTGCGACGATAAAATTGCTGATTCTTTAACCTTAGTTGTAACTGACTTTCTCTAAAACCTGCATACCAGGGCTCACCCCAATTCATTCGTGTATAGATATGCCAGAAATAATGACCAGGGTTACTTGCATCATTGATCACTTTTCCCTTTAGCTCAGGTCTTAAATTATCAAACCATGCCATAGTAAATAATTGTTTACCATAATCACCCATGCCTTCACTCCAGCAACCTTCTAATCCGTCGAAAGAGATCTGCATAAGACCAGCCTCATTAAATAAGTTGGCAATTGTTTTGGCGATCTCCTGGTCCAGTTCATGGTTACCTAAAAAAACCTGGTATCCATGATCCATCAGTTTGCCAATACTATCGTTTGTCATATGTGTGGCTGCTATTGTATTAAAAGCGCCACGCTGGCAATTCAGTAATTTCCATGAAGCAGAAGTTGAGATCGATCCATAACGAATAATTTCATTACCAATAACTGCTGCTTTCAATGTATTATTTTCAAACTGGTTAAAGAATCCCGGATCTTTGATAGTGATCTCCCTTGCTGACTCATCAATGTTTTCTGTCAACAATGAGTAACCCACCTTGGCCAATCTTTTATCAGGAACAGGAGTCACATAGGGATCATTGGTTGTAATAAAATTTGAAAGAGTATGTACTCCTAGTTTGATATTTTGTGCTCTTCCTTTTTCAACACAGTTTTTCAAGCTCATCCAGTTATTTGGAAATTCTTTGCTATTGAGTTTAAAATGTCCCCATGTTTCAAACGGACCTTCATGATATAAATAATTCAAACCCGCTTGTTTGGTTAAGTCTATTGCTTCCTGCAGATTGCTTTCACCAAAACTCATGATCAAATAGGATTCGGTAGACTTGCGATTTTGTTTACCCCACACTCCATCGATCAATGGATGGGGTAAGTTTTCTTTTACTTCAATTGACGAAATCACAGCCAATAGATCAGGTGTGGCTATACCAAATATTGCCAGTTTACTTCCGATAACACCACCATCTTCCTTATAAGCAGGTGCAAAATATCTTGAGTGGCTCCAGTTATCAATGACCCGATCTTTATTTCTATTACGGCAATAGGCCTGCAATGAACTACCAAAGGGCATGTGCCGGGCAACATCTCCTCTGAATAATTGTTTATTCAAATCATCTTTCACAACATCTACTTTATTTCCACCAGCAAACACATCGTATGATGGTTGAATATCACTTTCTGCTGAAGGATAACCTCCGAGAGTTTTTACATTCAACGCCTGGATACCAATGGCAAATTCTTTATTGCGGACAACACCAACTACTTCACCAATAGTGTCTCCGATAATTGTTGGATATGGTCCCCATAACACCAGCTCTGCATCAGCTGCATTGGTAAGTTGTGTTAGTTCAAAACTGATGTAGTCGCCATTTTGATTTGCTTTTATTGTAGCCGTATTATTATTGGCATAAGCAAGAATGATCTCAGACGAGTTTTTCTTCCATTGCAGTTTTTCCGGATAAATAATATTGCCATTGCGTTTTACTCCAAGCAAGAATGCAGTTTCACCGGCAGGCAAATAATTCTTATTCGATGTTTTCGCAAGTAGTTCTGTTAGCTTACCTGTTTGATCAAAACTTATTTTGAATTGCCTGGTTTGAAAAGAGACCTGCGCTGATAAATTAACTGAAAACAAAATTACCAGCCAAGAGACAAAATTTTTTTTGAGATAATTAGAAACCATCATTAGTAAAAATTAAAAAGGCTTAGCAGTTTGATTTTTCTTTGTTGAGTCCACTACAGGTTCAGTGTCTTTATATTGATCTTTTAATTCTTTCAACTTTTTCAACATCTTTTCCTGCACCTTTTTGTATGCTGACTGACCATAAACATTATTCATTTCACTTTTATCTTTTTGCAGATCATATAATTCCCATTCATTGTTCTCATAAAACCAGATCAGCTTATACCTGTCGGTTCTTACACCAATATGTTTAGCTACCTTGTGTTCCTGGTTCTCATAAAAGTGATAATACAATGCATCATGCAGATTTCCCTTTTGTTTTCCTTTAAGAACCGGGACAATACTTTTGCCCTGCATATCTGCAGGTACAGGCAAGCCCGCCATATCAAGAATAGTTTCAGCATAGTCGAGATTCTGTACCATACTATTTGTTACAGATTTTTTTGTCGTAACACCCGGCCAACTGATGATCAATGGTGTTCTGAATGATTCTTCATACATCCATCTTTTATCAAACCAGCCATGTTCGCCTAAATAAAATCCCTGGTCCGAAGTATAAATAATGATCGTATTCTTGTCAAGGCCATTTGCTTTTAAATATTCCATCAACCTTCCTACATTATCATCCACACTTTGAACGCAACGCAAATAATCTTTCATATAGCGTTGGTATTTCCATATGGCGAGATCCTTTCCGCTCAGATGCCCTTTATTAAATTGTTCAATAACTGGGTTATAAGCATCATCCCATTTCTTTCGTTGTTCTGGTGTCAGACGATTGAGCGGTCCTTGTAACCCGGGGCCAGCTCCTGTTTGTTTTTCGAGAGCAGAGTCAACCGGAATTTTCAGGTCGTATCCAAAATGCATATCCGTTGCTATTTCCATTTCCTGTTGGCCAGCGGCTTTTGTTCTTGTTCTATAATCATCAAAATAATTTGCGGGTACTGGAAACTGTGTACTGTCAAACAAGTGATAATATTTTTCTTCCGGCATCCAGTTCCTATGTGGCGCTTTTTGCTGGTATACCAGGAAAAATGGTTTGCTTTTATCTCTTTGATCAAGCCAGTTGATGGCAAAATCAGTTGTAATATTTGTAATGTATCCATTCACTCTTTTACGAACACCCATTTCAATAAAATCCGGGTTATAATATTCACCCTGCCCGGGAACTATATTCCAGTAATCAAATCCCTGAGGATCGGAAATAAGATGCCATTTACCTATTACAGCAGTTGTATAACCATTGTCATGTAAAAGTTTGGCAACCGTTTGCTGGCTTCCGTCAAATGTGCTGTGATTATCTATAAATCCATTGATGTGACTGAACTTTCCTGTCAGCATCACAGCCCGGCTTGGCCCACAAATAGAATTGGTAACAAATGCTCTATTGAACAGCATTCCCTGGTTAGCAAGTTTATCAATATTCGGAGTTTTGTTCAATCCATAACCATAAGCGCTGATCGCCTGGTATGCATGATCATCACTCATGATATAAATAATATTTGGACGATTGTTTTGTTGTGCAGATAAATAATATACTGCAATCAATAACACCATTATTGTTCCAAGTACTTTTTTCATAGTTCAATATTTTAAACTAATATCTTTTAATATTTATAAATGCGGATCACAATTTTACTTTTGCTGCAGGTCTTACTTCAGTTCCCACTTGTTTAGTAAGATCATCACCGAGCTCTTTTCGATATTTATCTGCAATAGTCATAAGTTGTTCAACAATTTCAGGATGATATTCTTTTACATCCAAAGTTTCGCCGGGATCTGCTCTCAGATCATACAAAGCTAATCTTACGCTATCACTTGCATACTTACCGGGCCAGCCACCATGACCGATAGCAGATGCTTTTTTATATGTTTGAGAAATACAGGGGAAAGTTAATTTCCATTGACCTTTCCTTATACATTTTAAGCTATTCCTGTCGTAGTAAATAACAATCTCATCACGGGGGTTAGCTTCTTTTTCCTGCTTTAATAATGGAAGAATATTTATTCCATCAATTTTCTTTACCGGCATTTTCGCTTTACATATTGTAACAAGTGTTGGAAGCAGATCCATGTTTGCTGCCATATTATTACAAACAGAACCGGCTTTGATCTGTCCGGGCCAGCTAATGATGAATGGAACTCTTACTCCACCTTCCCATGCAGTTCCTTTTCCTTCACGAAAACCACCGGTATTTCCTCCATGATCTCCATAAGTGAGCCATGGACCATTATCGCTGGTAAAAATTACAATTGTATTTTTTGTAAGACCATTTGCTTCGAGAGTTTTCATGATCTCACCAACAGACCAATCGAGTTCTTCCATCACATCACCATATAAACCTGCGCCGCTTTTATTTTTAAATTTATCAGAAACTGCCAACGGAACATGTGGCAGATTATGCGCCAGGTATAAAAAGAATGGATTGTTTTTATTCTTTTTTATAAAACTCACGGCTCTTTCTGTGTACATCGTTGTAAGTTGTGCTGCATCATCTAATGTAGTGATCGCTTTTGTTCTTTCATTTCCTTCTATCAGTTTCAGTACAGGCCATTTACCTCTTGTGGTACTTGTGTCTGCAGGTTTACCATCATAATTCACCGGCCAATAATCATGTGAAACTGGAAGACCAAGATATTCATCGAAGCCATGGTTCAATGGAAGAAACGGTACATTGGATCCCAAATGCCATTTACCAACCATTCCGGTTTTGTATCCTTTTGCTTTTAATAATTCGGCGATCGTTTCCTCTTCAGGATTCAAAGCAATTTCTGCAAATGGACTTAACGCACCACTGATGCCGATACGATTCGGATAACAACCAGTTAAGAAAGATGAACGTGATGCACTGCAAACAGCCTGCGACACA
>DASTZB010000295.1:0-2280 GCA_035764525.1 Chitinophagaceae bacterium
CGGACGACATGCCGAAGGATTCCTTTGCAGTTGTCGAGTTGGGAAAGGATAGTCTTTATAAAGTAGCTAAGGTAAAAACGTATAAAACACCTGAAAAAGGTTTTGGCTGGGCCGCATATCATTTGGAGAAAAAACCTGAGCCGGAAAAACCAAAACCTACTGATGGGAGCAAAAAAACTATTGACAGTTTAAAAAGAACCATTGATTCGTTGCTGGTAATAGTCAACCTGCCACCGGCCAAAGTGGGAAAAAAGAAGAATATAGGCGATGAAGAAGAACCTATTGACAATTCACAATTCACCATTGACGAAAGAGACGCTGAAGGAGATGATCCTGCTACGCCGGCAGTCCCTGAAGGTACCGACCTTGTTTTACGAAATCTTATTACAGGGGACGAAAAAACTTTCCCACTTGTAAGCGAATATTATTTCGACAAGTATGGTAAGAAATTATTACTGGAAACAACAAAAAATTCAAAAGACTCTTTGAGTAAAGCATCTGTTGTGTTGATAGATCTTGGCAATATGCAAAAGAAAACGATCAGTACAGGCGGCAACGATTTTAAAAATTTTTCCTTTTCTGAAGATGGCTCACAACTGGCTTTTGTTGCCGAACGTGAAGCGAAGCCAAAAGAGCTTCAGAAATTTTACAAGTTATGGTATTATAAAGACGGGATGGATTCGGCATCAATGATCGCTGATAAAAATTCGGTGGGAATGAAGATAGGAATGACAGTGAGTGAATTCGGAACAACAAGTTTTAGTAAAACAGGCAAGCGTCTATTCTTTGGAACAGCGCCTATACAAGCGCCAAGAGATACAACACTGGTTGATTTCGAAACTGCCAAACTCGATATCTGGAATTACAAAGATGATTATTTGCAAACCGTTCAATTGAATCGTTTGCAACGTGATCTCCAGGAAAACTTTCTCGCAGTTTATGATATCAATGATAATACTATTAAACAACTTGGTTCAAAAGAATTGCCAACTGTTTATCAAACCAATGAAGGTGATGGAGAATCATTTGTCGGTGTAACTGATTTTGGAAAAAGGGTAGAAAGCCAGTGGACAGGCAATACGCTGAAAGATATTTATGCTATCAATGTGGCAGATGGATCAAAAAAGTTAGTGATAAAAGACCTGAATGGTTTTATTTCTCCGCAATACATTTCTCCAAGCGGTAAATACATTATGTGGTATGATCGCAAAGCAAAAAACTATTTTGCTTATGATGGAAAAGAAACAAGAAATATTACCTCAAAAATAAAAGTGGCTTTGTATGATGAAGAGAATGATACACCTGATTATCCGCAGCCATATGGCGTGATGGGATGGCATGAAGGAGATAGTGCAGTTTATATTTATGATCGTTATGATGTATGGGTAATTGATCCGAACGCAAAAAATAGGTCAGTTATGCTGACAAAAGGTCTGGGGTTACGCAAAAAAGTAACATACAGGTATATTAGAACTAATCCCGATGAAAGATTTGTAAAAAATTGGCAGGAATTAATATTTAGGGCATTAAATAACACTACCAAACAGGGTGGTTTGCTTCAAGGCATATTAGAAGATACGAGTATTTATTATAATTATACAGTAGAAAGTATACATACGTATTCCAATATAACCCGATCAAAGGACGCTAGTGTTTATATTTATACGAAAGAAAACTATAACGAATCACCCAATTTATATTCCGTTGAAAGATTTGATAGGACAACTTTTTTCAGGCAAACAGGTAAACCTTTAGGCGATGATGCAAAAACGGAAACCAAACTTTCATCCATCAATTCTCAGCAGGGGAATTATAATTGGGGCACAGCAGAATTATTCAAATGGAAAGCATACAATGGAAAAGAAACGGCAGGAATTGTTTACAAACCTGAAGATTTTGATTCAAAGAAAAAATATCCGCTCATTTGTTATTTCTACGAAACATTAAGCGATGGTTTATATACTTACAACCCGCCTGCGCCAACGCCAAGCCGCTTAAATATTTCATTTTTTGTAAGTCGTGGCTATGTTGTGCTGGCGCCGGATATTCATTATGGCACGGGTCATCCTGCAAGAGATTCATACAATCATATTGTAAGTGGTGCAAGAGCATTAGTAAAAAAAGGCTTTATTGATAGTACAAGAATGGGTTTGCAGGGACAAAGCTGGGGTGGTATACAGGTGGCTCAGTTAATTACAATGACAAAACTTTTTAAAGCTGCCTGGGCGGGTGCGCCGGTTGCAAATATGACAAGTGCTTATGGCGGTATAAGATGGGAGA
>DASTZB010000296.1:0-3527 GCA_035764525.1 Chitinophagaceae bacterium
ACATCTTCATTCGGCTGGATCGGGAAAGATAATACAGCAATAATTGAATTGGCAGCCGCATCAGGCTTGCGATTATTGGAAGCTGATGAATATGATCCTTTAACTACAACAACATTTGGTACCGGTGAGTTGATCATTGAGGCGTTGAACAGAAATGCGGCTAAGATCATTTTATGTATTGGCGGTAGCGCAACTGTTGATGGAGGAGCAGGAATTTTAACAGCAGTAGGAATAAAATTTTTTGATGCAGAAGGAAATGGACTTGATAATTTTCCTGCTTCTTTGCCATTGCTTGCAGAAATTGATATAACAGGCCTCGACAAAAGAATTGCAAACACAGAAATAATTATTTTATGCGATGTAGAAAACCCGCTGCTGGGATCGAACGGCGCTGCGGCAATTTTTGGTCCGCAAAAAGGAGCATCCGATAAAGATGTTCAGTTGCTCGAAATGGGGCTTACAAAATTTCGTGATGTAGTGCTAAGTAAAACGGCAAAAGATATGGCCGTTATAAAACATGGAGGTGCAGCCGGAGGAGTGGCAGCGTCTTTGCATACTTTTTTAAATGCCCGTCTTGTAAATGGAATCGATTATTTTTTAGAAGCTACCGGATTTGAAAAAGAATTAATGAAAGCAGGTATGGTTATCACAGGCGAAGGAAATATTGATCTACAAACTTTACAGGGCAAGGGACCATTCGGTGTAGCAAAAAAAGCAAAGGAATTCTCTTTACCTGTTATTGGAATGACGGGAAAAGTGCCTGCAATAAGTGAAAGGTCATTACAACAATATTTTGATCGGCTTATTTCAATAAATGATGATGGAGCTGATTTGGAAACTTCAATTAGGAACACATTTATTAATCTTGAAAGAGCTGCACAGCAACTTGGAGACCTGCTTTATTTGTCGTCTGTGCAAAACTAATTTCATATTAAAATTAGGAAACGGCTGTTCTCTCGTCGTAACTTTTATGTCACCAGTAGAACCGTATTCACGGTAACTACATTTATTGAAAACCATTATTCTTCAAATTTTAAAAAGGAGGTGTTATGTTTGTACGACTAACTTACATGGGCTTTAAGCCCGAAAAACTTCAAGAGCTTAAAAAATTTTACAACGAGACATCTATCCCAACATTAAAGCAGCAAAAAGGAAATCTTGAATGCAGGCTGCTGGAACCTACAGACAAAAAGGACGACTATATCTCGATGACAACATGGGAAACAAAGGAAGATGCTGATGCTTATGAAAGCAAAGGGGTGTATAAGAAACTCGTTGACCAGGTGCGGCCTTTCTTTTCCAAGGAACCTGTATTAAGAGTTTATCAAACTGAACATGTAATGGAACATGCCTGAGTGCGTGAAAGCTTTATCTTTTAGGAACGGGGTCTTTGTCTATCCGAAGATCCCGTTTTACATTCTGTAATTTTTTAAGCATGATCACCGGAGCAGCTTGTAAAATTTTTCAAGTTCTGCGGTTTCTGCTGAAGAGAAAACTTCATTGTTATCATATTTCGCTTTCAGGAACAACACTCTTTTATGTTGCGGATATTTTTCCAAAATGGCCGTAATTTTTTTTCCGAGTTCCTCATCTTTTTTATAAAGCGGCGCAAGAGGTGGTTTTTCGGATTTGTACCGGGTAGGTTTTTTTAATATGATCGCTTCTAATGTCGATAGTTTGCCAACAGGGATCGTATTTACTTTTTGCGCTATCTGGTACAAACCCTCCAATTGTTTTTTACTAAGGCCCCCGCGATTCAAATATTGTTGGTGAATACTTTTAACAAACGCAGATGCAGGAAAGGCGATCTCCGTTTGTTCAAGAACATCTCTGATAACATCTACATCGGAATTCATTCTTAGATCAAAATTAAGGTCTAAAAATAAGGAAAGATGAATAGAATTACTGAATGATGAATGGAGCCCTTCGCTTCGATGCGGGTAAACCTGCAAAGGACGTTCAATCAGGGTACTAATGCTCGCCTCATAATTATTATCTTTGCCGACCTATGACAGAAGAAGTAACCCTTCGCCTCGCTCAGGGTGACAAAACAATCATAAAAAAAAATGAAGATGTCTGAAGAAAGGAGTTTAAATTTCCTGGAAGAAATAATTGAAGAGGATCTGAAAGCTGGCAAGTATAAGCAGATCGTTACCCGTTTTCCGCCGGAACCAAATGGTTATTTGCATATAGGTCATGCCTCAAGTATTTGTTTAAATTTTGGTTTGACAAAAAAATATCCCGGCTATACGAATCTTCGGTTTGATGATACAAATCCTGTGACGGAAGAGGTGGAATATGTGGATAGCATCAAGGATGATATTCACTGGCTGGGTTTTGAATGGAAGAATGAGTTGTATGCGAGTGACTATTTTGATAAGTTGTATGAATTTGCTGTAACACTGATCAAGAAAGGATTGGCTTATGTTGATGATAGTACAAGTGAGGAAATGGCAGCAATGAAAGGAACCCCAACCGAACCGGGCAAGAATAGTAAATATCGTGACAGAAGCATTGATGAGAATCTTGACTTATTTGCAAGAATGAAAGCTGGTGAATTTGACGATGGTACAAGAACCTTGCGTGCAAAGATCGATATGGAGCATATCAATATGCTGATGCGTGACCCAGTGATCTATCGCATTAAACATGCACATCATCATCGTACGGGCGACAAATGGTGTATCTATCCAATGTATGATATGGCGCATGGCCAAAGTGATTCTATTGAAAATATTACTCATTCAATTTGTACACTGGAGTTTGTTCCGCATCGTGAGTTCTATGATTGGCTGATCGAAAAATTGGACATCTATCCTTCACATCAATATGAATTTGCAAGAAGGAATATTAATTACACAGTTACAAGTAAAAGAAAACTTTTACAACTGGTAAATGAAAATTATGTTACAGGCTGGGATGATCCGAGAATGCCTACGATCAGTGGTCTTCGCCGGCGAGGGTATACACCTGAAAGTATTCGTGAATTCTGTGACAGGATTGGAATTGCAAAAAGAGAAAATATAGTTGATGTTGGATTACTTGAATTTTGTCTTCGTGAGCATTTGAATAAAATAGCATTGAGGAGAATGGTGGTGTTTGATCCGGTAAAAGTTGTAATCACGAATTATACTAAGGATCACGAATTGCTTGAAACAGATAATAACCCTGAAGACCCAACTTCTGGTGTTCGTCAAATGCCTTTTAGCAAAGAAATTTTTAGAGAGCGGGACGATTTTATGGAGAACCCGCCAAAAAAATATTTCCGCCTGGCGCCTGGACAAATGGTAAGATTGAAGAGTGCTTACATTATTAAATGTGATGAAGTGGTCAAAGATGTGGCTGGGAATGTTACTGAACTTCATTGTACTTATATCCCTGAAAGTAAAAGTGGTCATGACACTTCAGGCATCAATGTAAAAGGAACTTTGCATTGGGTAAATGCAGCAGAAGCTGTGACAGTTGAAGTAAGAGAATATGATCGTTTATTCAGAGTGGAAGATCCTTCAAGCGAAGAAGGAAATTTC
>DASTZB010000297.1:0-21179 GCA_035764525.1 Chitinophagaceae bacterium
GCTCGGAAATTCCCTCAGCAAATTAGGGTTTTATAAGAGAAAGAAAATAAGGTTGCTGAATGAATGTGGATTCATAGCTTTTCTGTAAATTCTTATCAATAATGTTGAAGAAATTCAGCGGAATTACATAAGGTCTATCACCCAGTTGTCTTTTTCCTGGTTCTTTTTTCCCCTGATATTCTTTTATAGGGAACTTTTGCCCCTTCCTCACGGGCTTCGGACAAGCCAATAGCGATGGCTTGTTTAGGATTAGTAACTTTTTTTCCACTTCGGCCGCTACGAAGTTTTCCTTGTTTCATTTCCTTCATTGCCTTTTCAACTTTTTCGCCAGCCTTTTTTGAATACTTTGCCATAAGTATGATTTATTAATTAGATAGGGACTTTTTGATGCAGCTCGGTTAAACGGGGTTGGTTCGTCCTGCTTAGTCCCAATGTATTCATGAAAACGTCGTATACGTGTGATTTTAATTTTTTAAATCCAGCGTCTTTTTTACCGGTTTCGGTATATTCCATATAATAGGGCACCATTTTTAAGAGCAATTTTCCTCCTTGGATATTGGTTTCTCCATACATTACATCTTGTTTGTTTACAACTACAGCAGTGCCAGTAATTTCAACATAATAATCCACTCCTTTCCTATAAAAAATAAGTTTTGCTGGAAAGTGAAGCTCGTAAGATTTGTCCCAATTTCTTGGAACATGTGCACTGAACCATAACAATCCATCATCATCTACACTCTCAAATTCAACAATATCGTTTGGTAATCTTACTATATTACTATTGGTGGCATACATCACAGCACTTTTTATCTGCTGCAGTTTATTTTTTATAAAAAGTAATTTATAATCGTTTTCCATTTGTTGTTTTTATAACCTATAAAATCAAATGTGATACCAATGGCACAACAAATGGATTATTTATTTCAACATCGTCTGAAAACGTGGTATGTTTTTTTCTGGCTTATAATAAGTGTTCAGGTTCATTTTTATTTATAAAATGAATTATCGCGTTCTGAAAATGGATCATCACCTATGAAAAAAATGAAAGTAAAATAAAAGTACCCGGACAGTGAATGAGGAAATATTTCCTCGTTCATTGTCTTTTTGAAAAATATTTATTGATCTAAAATTAAAACAACATGGCAAATTCAGAAACATTAAGAGATCTTATAAGGATCAACAATGACCGGGTTACCGGTTATTCAAAAGCCGCAACGCAAACCGATGACCAGGATCTTCAGGCATTATTCAGTCAATTGGCGCAACAAAGCCGTCAATTTACAAGTGAGTTGCGCAGTTTAGTAAGTGATAGTGATAAAAATGTTACTGACGAAACCACTACAGCTGGAAAAATCTACAGAACATGGATGGATGTAAAAGCAACATTTGGCGGAGATGATCGTAAAGCAGTGCTGGCGTCTTGTGAACTTGGAGAAGACGCCGCACAGAGAGCTTACAAAGATGCTTTGAAGGAAGATGATCTCACTCCTGATGTGCGTGCAACGATCGAGAGTCAGAAAGCAACCCTGCTTCAAGCACATGATAAAATTAAAATGATGCGGGATACTGCCGCGGCACATCATTAAAAAATGCCTATATAATAGCGATCGAACATTTTGTGGCTTCTTTTATTTGTAGTTTTCAATAGGGTCATTGCAAAAGCAATGGCCTTATTTGTTCATCTGATTTTTTTCATAAAAAAAAACCGGCTGCATCAAATACACAACCGGTTAGAACCGCCCTTCGAATTCAAAATATTTTTTATGAGTCAATACTTCTTCTAGGTGGTGGGCTTGAAAGCAATGACACAAGAAGCATAACGATTGAAATGAAAAAAATGGTTTGGGCGATCACAGCAGCGCCTCCTGCAATTATTCCAAATCCAGTCACTCCTGCAACCAGCGCTATAATCAAAAACAAAATTGCACTGCGAATCATAAGTCTAAGTTTAATGTTTGAAAGAATCACGTTGAGGTTTTTGCGGATAGAGGAATAAAATATCCCAAAAAATCGTGCCGTTTAAAATCAGCCTGAAAATTCTTTACAAGCGTGGAAAGTCGGGATTTTTTTCATCACTTAAATTAAAAACTGTTGTCCTGCTGAGCTGGTATGGTATAAATTTTTCATTGTTTAATCGATGCAAAAAGGAAATAAAAAAAGGCAACTTAGAAAACCTCAACATCAGCAGAGGCCAGGCTTGGAAAAGAAGTTAGAGCCTCAACCAGTATTCGATTATCCGGAGAATGCTGGGGGCAATAAATTAAATGGTAAAATAGCTCTTATTACCGGCGGAGATAGTGGGATCGGAAAGGCTGTAGCTGTTCTGTTTGCAAAAGAAGGCGCCGATATTGCTATCGCATATTTGAATGAGCATAATGATGCCCGTGATACGGCCGCACTTATCAAAAAAAGGTATAATAGACAATGTATTCTTATAGCTGGGGATCTTAGCAACGAAAAACATTGTAAAACAGTAATAAACAAAGTTATCCGGGAATATAAACGCATTGATATATTAGTAAATAATGCGGCCTTGCATTATGAGAACAAAAGCTTGGAAGACCTCAGCACCCGTGAATTATTAAAGACTTTCAGCACAAACATTTTTTCATATTTCTGGCTTACCCGGGAGGCCCTTCCATATATGAAAAAGAATTCGTGCATTATTAATACAGCATCTGTAACAGCCTATCGGGGAAGTGGTGGCCTGATCGATTATGCCTCTACCAAAGGAGCAATAGTTTCTTTTACAAGAAGCCTCTCTTCCAATCTTGTAAAAAAAGGAATAAGAGTAAACGGCGTTGCACCGGGTCCGATATGGACTCCATTGATCGCTTCCAGTTTTTCCAGGAAAAAAGTAGCAGTTTTTGGCAGTGATGTGCCAATGGGCCGGGCGGGCGAGCCGGCAGAAATTGCACCGGCCTACCTTTTTTTGGCAAGTGAAGATGCCAGCTACATAACCGGGCAATTTATTCATCCAAATGGGGGAGAGATAATTAATGGATAAACATGTTTGGCATGTTTTTCTAACCTTTACTTAAAAAAATATATGAGAGCAATTTGGACAGGCTCCCTGGGATTTGGCCTTGTAAACATCCCCATAAAAATTTTCAGTGCTGTACAGGATAGCACCCTAGACCTTGATATGCTTGACAGCAAGGATCATGCGAATATCAAATTCAAAAGGGTAAATGAAAAAACAGGAAAGGAAGTGCCTTGGGAAAATATTGTACGTGGGTATTATTTAAATGACCGGTATGTGGTGCTTGAAAAATCTGATTTTGAAAAAGCAGGCCCGGAGAAAACAAAACATATCGAGATCAAGCATTTTGTGGATGAAACAGAAATTGATAGTATGTATTTTGAGCAACCTTATTATCTCCAGCCAGAAAAAACGGGTGTGAGAGCCTATGCTTTGCTGAGAGATGCATTTAAAAAAACAGGAAAGGCGGGAGTCGCATTGTTTGTTATGCGAGACAGGGAACATCTTTGCATTATCAAAGCAAAAAATGATGTGCTCGTTCTAAACCGTATCAGATTTGATGAAGAGATCCGGCCTACAAAAGATCTCGACTTGCCTGCACTAAAAAGCAAACCAGATGAATTGAAGATGGCAGTGTCCCTTATTAACCAGCTATCTGGTCCTTTTGATATAAAAAAATACAAAGATGATTATAGCGATAGATTACTAAAGATCATTAAAGCAAAATCGAAAGGAAAAACTGTTCCTTTTACGCCCATGAAGGTTGTGCATTCGAAAACTAAGGACCTGATGGAACAATTAAAAGCAAGTCTTTCTGAAAAAAGAAAGGCATCATAGAACCAATTGAATAAATGGCAACAAAAGAAAAATCAGAAATTAAGATCGGGCAAAATGTTGTTACGATAAGTAATCGTCAAAAAATCTATTGGCCTGATGATGGGTTTACAAAAGGTGATATGATAGATTTTTATAGTAGGATGGCCGACTATATTCTTCCCCATCTGAAAGGAAGATGTTTGTCTTTAAAAAGAAATCCCAATGGTATTAATGATAAAGGATTTTATCATAAAGATGCAGGGGAAAATGCGCCAGCTTATGTTGATGTGTTTAAAGTAAAAAGCGAAAGCAATAATAAAATAATTGATTACATCGTGTGCAATAACAAAGCAACATTACTTTATGTGGCCAACCTTGGTTGCATAGAAATAAATCCATGGAATAGCACCACAAAAAAAATTGGCAACCCCACTTGGATGGCAATTGATATTGACCCTTCTGATAAAAATAAATTTAAAGAAGTGGTGGATACAGCACTTGCAACGAAAAAAGTTTTAGATAAAGCTGGTGTAAGCTCTTATTGTAAAACTTCCGGCGCGTCGGGCTTGCATGTTTATGTTCCCTTAAAAAATAAATATGACTATGAAACTGTAAGAGACTTTGCGCATATTATTGCTTCGCTCGTACAGGAGCAGTTACCCGAAACAACTACATTAGAACGATCTTTAAGTAAACGAGGGCCAAAAATTTATATTGATTATTTACAGAACAGCGTTGGGCAAACACTTGCATCCGTTTACAGTATCCGGCCCGTGCCCGGTGCATCAGTATCCACACCGCTTGATTGGAAAGAGGTAAACCATCAATTAAGCCCCCAACAATTTACTATAGAAAATATTTTACAACGTGTTAAAAAGAAAGGAGATCTTTTTTTACCTGTATTGAATGAATCAAATTCGATTGACAAGGCGCTGAAAGCACTAAACGTATAGGTTATTTCTTAAAGCTGATCTGGAATTCAGTGCCTTCATTTTCTTTACTCTGTGCCCTGATCTTTGCATTATGAGATTGTAAAATTGAGTAAGCAACAGTGAGTCCAAGACCCATTCCGTTTTTTTTCATTGTAAAAAATGGTTCAAACAATCTTGACAAATATTCTTTTGGAAATCCCTTGCCATTATCTTTTATACAAACCTCATAACTATCATCTGATTCAGTTATGCTGATATTAAGCAATCCATTTGTGCTCATTGCCTCTAAAGCATTAATGATAATATTCGTAAAAGCAATTATCAATTTTTCTTTATCTGCCTTTAGAATAATGGGTTTGGATGGGTAGTGTTTTTTTATGTGGGTATTTTGAAGTTTTATCCTGTCTGTAGTCCTGGAAAGACTTTCATCCATGATCTCCTGTAACGAATGCTCAACAAGTGTTAATTCGGATGGTTTGGCAAGATTCAATAATTCAGTAATGATGTTATTAATACGCAATGAATTTCTTTGAATGATGTCCATGAAATTTTTTTCCAATTCATCTCTTTCCAACTGCATTAATTGATCAATGGATAGAATAATATTATTCAAAGGATTTCTTATTTCATGCGCCAGCATGCGGATCAATCTTTCATTAGCAGCCAGCTTTTCGGCCTGCAGGTTTGCCATTTCTGCTTTTTTGATCTTTGTGATATCATGTATGATCCCGTGAACTACGAACGTCTCATCGTCGGCTTGCCTTTGGGGAGCAAGGGAAAGAAGACATTCTCTTGTTTCATTATTATTATTTATGATCTTTATTTCATTGTCTTCAACGCTGCTTTTTTCATTCAATGGTTTCAACCTTCCATTTAAATGATTTTCAGAAACAAATTCACGAAGATTACGACCTACCAATTCATTTTCGGAATAACCTAATAGTTCAACAGCAGCATCATTCACTTCACTAAAATTGAGCTGATCATCAGTAATAAAAACCGCATCTTTTGAGCTTTCAAAAAGAGTGCGGTACTTAGCTTCTCTTGCTTTTAATTCTTTTAAAAAACTTGATCTTTCAAGTGCATAGCGAATACAACGTTCAAGTTTTTCGGTACTCAGATCATTTTTTACAAGATAGTCAGTAGCGCCTCTTTCCATAGCTTTTATATCTATGGCTTTATTGCCTAAACCGGTAAGTAATATGATAGGTTCATCACAATT
This sequence comes from Chitinophagaceae bacterium, assembly GCA_035764525.1. Taxonomy (GTDB): domain Bacteria; phylum Bacteroidota; class Bacteroidia; order Chitinophagales; family Chitinophagaceae; genus VBAS01. The sequence goes on from DASTZB010000297.1 coordinate 5,954, forward strand.
CAATTCTGCAGCGGCATCGAGAAGGTCAAGCCCGGTTTTATGACCAAGAAAATAATCAACAAAATAAAGATGGTATTCTTTGTTTTTGATCGCCTCTATCGCTGCATTATAATCCTGGAACCAATCCACTGTAAAAGATCTTCCTTCAATATCCGCTATATAGTCTTTAATAATGAGATAATCGTCTTCATCGTCTTCAATAACTGCAATTTTGTATTTATTCTGGTTCGGCATTAATTAGTATTTTAAGAAAGGATTAAAACGTGTCTTATATATAGCAAAAACGATTCCTATGTCCTGCAAAGATTTCTTAGGGTGACATAGACGGGCAGGAATTCGAATATTTACTTAAAGGGAGAAAGTATTTTGACTTTTTTTAGTCAATCTTCTATATTAAACTACAGTTTAGAATTTGTATTATTTTTATTGGGCTGGTATTTGATAAGTAACTCAATTCTAGCGTCCAATTTGTTTACGAGGTGGCGTTAAAGATTGTAAAATGAAACCAAAAGCATAATTGCCATTCTTCAATGAAAAAAAAGGTTCTTATAATAGATGATGAAGTCGACTTTTGTTTGATTATGAAGGGGTATTTCAACCGGAAGAATTATGAAGTCCTTGTGGCTTATACCCTTCAAACCGGACTTTTTCTTCTGGATGACGAAAAACCTGATATTTTATTTTTAGATAATAATTTACCTGATGGGCAAGGTTGGAAATATGTAGAACAGATTGTAGAAAAAAATCCCCATTTAGAGATATATTTGATCAGCGCCCATCAATCTAAATCAAGTTTTCGTTCACCAAACACGAATATTATAGTTTGGGAAAAGCCAATTTCTTTGCAAATTCTAAACAATTCTTTTCAATGAACAATGAGCAGATTAAACAAGACAAAGGGATAACATATAACGTGCAACTTCTTCAAGCCCAACCACGTTATTGGGTTTGATAACATAATCAACAGCGCCTAATTCAAGACAAATATTTCTAAATTTCTCTGAACCTGCGGTACTCCAAACAACTTTGGGGATGTTTTTATAGCGTTCATTTGTACTCAGTTCCCGTAAAATATCCGCTCCGTTGAGTCCTGGCATGTTATAATCAAGAACAATAAGACAGGGCATCTGGTCATCTTTTAATTTTTCAAGGGCTGAAATGATCTCTTTCCCGTTATTCACAAAAAAAAGGACAAAAGCGGTATCTATTAAAGTAAACACCTCTTTCAGCATTTCCTGGTCATCCGCATCATCTTCTCCCAGCAGTATGAACTTGGAAGGCAGGTCCTGACTTGTAATTACTTTTTGTGGCACAAATTTTTAGATAAGAAATGATCTACATTCCTAAGATAGGAATTTCCCTAATTGGCTGGGTGAAATTAGAGAAATAATTGTTGGTTACAATTTCCCTTACTTGTTTTTAAAAATAACGTATGAAAAGAAACACCAAGTCTCCTAAGGCAAGTACTGCATCTTCCGCGGATAATATCACACTTAATGTACCAACCCCGATCATTACAGGAAAAGCAAATGGCACTGGGAACAAAAATCATAAAAACGGTAACGCTGGTTCTATTGATGAGATTGATAGCTACGACCTGTTGCGGTTATTATTGGAAGTAAAAGAAGGAAACTTTAGTGTTCGTATGCCAGGAGATAAATTAGGCATTAGTGGAAAAATATGTGATACGCTTAATGGAATTATTCAATTAAATGAAGCGTTAGTTGAAGAATTGACAAAAGCCCGTAACACCATTGGACTAAAAGGACATTTAAATCACCGTGTTGAGTTACCCCGTTTCGCAAAAGGTTCGTGGGCATCTGGTGTTGAATCAATCAATAGTTTGATCTCCGATCTTGTTCATCCGACCATTGAGATAGCTCACGTTATCAGTTCTGTGGCAAAAGGAAATCTTTCACAAGAAATGCCTTTGAAGATTGGCGATCACGTTTTACAGGGAGAGTTTGCAAAGATCGCTGCAGAGGTAAATGACATGGTGAAACAGTTGAATTTGTTTTCAATGGAAGTTACCCGTGTTGCCCGAGAAGTAGGTAGTGAAGGAAAGCTTGGTGGACAAGCAAAAGTTAAAGGCGTTGCTGGGGTATGGAAAGATCTTACTGACTCAGTAAATCAGATGGCTGGGAACCTTACAGCACAGGTAAGAAACATTGCAGAAGTAACAACAGCGGTGGCAAAAGGTGATTTAAGAAAAAAGATCACTGTGGATGTGCAGGGAGAAATCCTTGAATTAAAAAATACGATCAACAATCTCGTTGACCAGTTGAATTCATTTTCATCGGAGGTAACCCGTGTGGCAAGAGAGGTTGGTACAGAAGGAAAACTCGGAGGGCAAGCAGAAGTAAAAGGTATTGGTGGTACATGGAAAGACTTAACTGACTCGGTAAATCAAATGGCTTCAAACCTTACAGGCCAGGTAAGAAATATTGCGGAAGTAACAACAGCGGTTGCAAGAGGTGACTTGTCAAGAAAAATTACAGTGGACGTAAAAGGTGAGATCCTTGAATTGAAAAATACGATCAATAATCTTGTTGACCAGTTGAATTCATTCTCATCAGAGGTAACCCGGGTTGCACGGGAAGTAGGTAGTGAAGGAAAACTCGGTGGACAGGCAACGGTAAAAGGAATTGGAGGGGTTTGGAAAGACTTAACTGATTCGGTAAACCAAATGGCCGGTAATCTTACAGCACAGGTAAGAAATATTGCAGAAGTAACAACTGCAGTTGCAAAAGGCGACTTGTCAAGAAAAATTACAGTGGATGTAAAAGGAGAGATCCTCGAATTGAAAGACACCATCAATACGATGGTAGATCAGCTCAACTCTTTTGCATCAGAAGTAACCCGTGTTGCGTTGGAAGTTGGTACGGAAGGTAAATTGGGTGGACAAGCAAAAGTTCAGGATGTGGGTGGTACATGGAAAGACTTAACAGAATCGGTAAATCAAATGGCTTCCAACCTCACCGCACAGGTAAGAAATATTGCGGATGTAACAACGGCGGTTGCAACAGGTGATCTTTCTAAAAAAATCACGGTGAATGTGGCGGGTGAGATTCTTGAGTTAAAGAATACGATCAATACGATGGTGGATCAGTTAAACTCATTTGCATCTGAGGTAACCCGGGTTGCATTAGAAGTAGGTACAGAAGGAAAACTTGGTGGACAGGCAAAAGTGCAGGGTGTTGGTGGTACATGGAAAGACTTAACTGATTCAGTAAACCAAATGGGATCGAATCTTACTGCACAGGTAAGAAATATTGCCGAGGTAACAACGGCGGTAGCAAAAGGTGACTTGTCAAGAAAAATTACGGTGGACGTAAAAGGTGAGATCCTTGAATTGAAGAATACGATCAATACGATGGTGGATCAGTTGAATTCATTTGGTTCCGAAGTATTCCGTGTTGCCCGTGAGGTTGGTTCTGAAGGCATGTTAGGTGGACAAGCGGATGTGCCAGGTGTGGAAGGCCTTTGGAAAGATTTGACTGACTCAGTAAATAAAATGGCTTCGAATCTTACATCACAAGTAAGAAATATTGCTGAAGTAACAACCGCAGTTGCGAATGGTGACTTATCACGAAAGATCGAGGTGGATGTAAAAGGGGAGATCCTTGAATTAAAAAATACCATCAATACGATGGTGGAACAGCTCCGTGCCTTTGCCTCAGAAGTAACCCGTGTTGCAAGAGAAGTAGGAACAGACGGGAAACTTGGTGGGCAAGCAAATGTGCCTGGCGTTGGGGGTACCTGGAAAGACTTAACAGATTCAGTGAATCAAATGGCAGGTAACCTCACCGCCCAGGTGCGAAACATTGCAGACGTTGCGATCGCGGTGGCAAACGGAGATATGTCAAGAAAAATTACTGTGGACGTACGTGGTGAAATTTTACAGTTGAAAGAAACACTGAACACGATGGTGGATCAGTTGCGTGCTTTTGCCTCCGAGGTGACCCGTGTTGCCCGTGAAGTTGGTACGGATGGTAAACTTGGTGGTCAGGCATTCGTACCTGGTGTCGCCGGTACCTGGAAAGATTTGACTGACTCCGTAAACCAAATGACGGGTAACCTTACATCACAAGTAAGAAATATTGCAGAGGTAACAAAAGCGGTTGCGTCGGGTGACTTAACTAAAAAAGTAACGATTGATGTTAAAGGAGAAATATTTGATTTGAAGAACACCATCAATACGATGGTTGACCAGTTGAATTCATTTTCTGTTGAAGTAACCCGTGTGGCCCGTGAAGTTGGTACCGAAGGTAAGCTTGGTGGCCAGGCCGAAGTGCAGGGTGTGGCCGGTACGTGGAAGGATCTTACTGACTCGGTGAACATGATGGCCTCCAATCTTACCAACCAGGTTCGGGGTATTGCAAAAGTTGTAACCTCAGTGGCGACCGGGAACCTGAAACAAAAACTATCAATCGTATCACGTGGAGAGGTTGCACAGTTGATCGATACGATCAATGAGATGATCGACACACTTGCAGTGTTTGCTGATCAAGTAACAAACGTTGCCCGTGAAGTTGGTGTTGAAGGAAGATTAGGTGGACAAGCGAGTGTACCAGGAGCATCTGGTATCTGGAAAAACTTAACTGAAAACGTTAATCAGCTTGCTGAGAATTTGACGACACAGGTACGTAATATCGCTGATGTAGCATCTGCCGTAACAAAAGGTGACTTAACCCAAATGATCCGTGTAGAAGCAAAAGGTGAAGTGGAAGAATTGAAAGATACCATTAACCAGATGATCGCAAACCTGAAACAAACAACGTTGCGTAATCAGGAACAAGATTGGCTGAAATCAAACCTTGCAAAGTTCACGCAGATGTTGCAGGGACAAAAAGATCTGAATACGGTAACACGTCGTATCCTTTCGGAGTTGGCACAGGTGGTAAATGCGCAAAAAGGTATGTTCTACATTTTGGAGCAGGATGAAAATTTTAAAAATCAAAAGCTAAAATTATTCTCCGCTTATGCGTTTGGTGAAGAAGTAAAAACAGCCAAAGAGTTTGCGTTAGGAGAAGGATTGGTTGGTCAATGCGCCATGGAAAAAGAAAGGATCTTGTTGACAAACGTTCCAAGGAATTATACAAAGATCAGTTCTGGTCTTGGTAAAGCATCTCCATTAAATGTTATTGTACTCCCGGTTTTATTTGAAAAAGAAATTAAAGCGGTAATTGAACTGGCATCATTTGATGCATTCAGCGAAACACACCTTGACTTCCTTAGCCAGTTAACAGAAAGTATCGGTATCGTATTGAATACAATTGAAGCAAACACAAGAACTGAAAGTTTGTTAGTGCAATCACAATCGTTAACAGATGAGTTAAGAAGAACAAACGAAGAGTTGCAGGATAAAGCTCACCTCCTGGTAAAACAGAAAGAAGAAGTGGAGGCAAAGAACAAAGAGGTGGAAGAAGCAAGATTATCATTGGAAGAAAAAGCAGAACAGTTACAATTGACCTCAAAATATAAATCAGAGTTTTTGGCAAACATGTCGCATGAGTTACGTACTCCATTAAACTCATTGCTGATCCTTGCACAGCAACTTTATGAAAACCACGACGGCAATTTGAATGAAAAACAAGTTAGCTATGCAAAAACAATTCATAGTTGTGGTGACGACCTTATCCAATTGATCAATGATATTCTTGATTTGTCTAAAATTGAATCGGGTTATATTTCTACAGACTTCGTTAAGCTGCACTTTAATGAAATTGCCAATTTCGTTGAAACTACATTCAAACATATTTCTGAAAATAAAAACTTGCGGTTCACGATTGAACTTGATCCGAAATTACCTGTAAGCATGGAAACAGATGCGCAGCGGCTTAACCAAATTCTTAAAAACCTTTTATCAAATGCCTTTAAGTTTACTGAAAAAGGAGAAGTTAAGCTGCGCATTTATGAAGCAAAGAACAATTGGAGGCAGCATCATGCAGGATTAAGCAATGCACAAAAAGTTGTTGCATTTGAGATCAAAGACACCGGCATTGGCATTTCCAAAGACAAACAGAATATCATTTTTGAAGCATTCCAGCAGGCAGAGGGTTCTACCAGCCGCAAATATGGTGGCACAGGTCTTGGACTATCGATTAGCCGCGGCTTGGCAGATTTGCTTGGTGGTTCTATTGAACTGATCAGTGAGATTGGAACTGGAAGCATATTCACTTTATTCCTGCCAATCGATTATGATCCTGTAAGAGCAAAAAGAGAAAAGCAAAGCAACCTGCAGGTGAGTGAATATAAATTAGCAGAAGGGCTTGCTGACGCAGCCATTCAATCGGTGCCAACGATCAAAGTAAGCGAAACAAAAGACCTCGATGCCATAAATGAAATTATAAATGAAGTAGGGGATGATCGTAATAATATCCAGGCAACCGACAAGGTAGTATTGGTAATTGAAGATGATATTCGTTTTGGAAAGATCATGATCGAGAAGGCGCATGAGTTGGATCTAAAAGTTGTAGTAGCAACGCATTTCGGTGATGTGTTTGATCTTGTAAACAAATACAACCCAGTCGCTGTAACACTTGATGTAAAACTCCCCGATGCAAGCGGATGGCGGGTGCTCGATCTTTTCAAGAACGATATTAATTTCAGACATATACCTGTGCATCTTATTTCAGGAGAAGAAAACAAGTTATTGGCTATGCAACGTGGCGCAAGAAGTTTCCATTTGAAACCATTAAAAACAGAAGCATTAAGTAACCTCTTTCATGATATTGTTCAGTTCACTGAGAAAAAACAAAGACAAGTGTTGCTGATTGAAGATAATGAACTCGATTCCTCACAAATGAAAAAAGTACTTGATAATGGAGAACTGATAAATATTGAAATCGTTGATACAGGGCGTAAAGCACTTGAATTGATAAGGCAGAATACTTATGATTGCATCATTGTTGATTACATGCTTCCCGACATCGCCGGGTTGGATCTTGTTACAGAAATAAGTTCACTTAGCAAGATACAAATGACGCCGGTGCTTATCTATTCAGCAAAAGACTTTTTACCAAAAGAAAGAAACCAGTTAAAACAATATGCCAATAAGATCTTATTAAAAGATGTGAATTCGTTGGACCTATTATTGGAGGAAATGGTGATGTTGCTTCATATTGATCATAAAAACTTACTACCGGAAAAGAAAAAACTGATTGAGAATCTCCGTGCGAAAAATGATGTACTGGCCAATAAAAAAGTGTTGGTGGTCGATGACGATGTTAGGAACCTTTTTGCATTGACAACTGCATTTGATCGCTATGCTATTCAGACTATTACTGCAGAAAGCGGCCAGGAAGCAATGACGATATTGGAAGAGAATCATGATATAGATATTGTGTTAATGGATATCATGATGCCGGAAATGGATGGATATGAAACAACACAGAAGATAAGGCGGGAGCATATGAATAAAACATTGCCTATTATAGCCGTAACGGCTAAGGCAATGAAAGGAGACCGTGAAAAATGTATTGATGCAGGCGCCTCAGATTATATTACTAAACCTGTTAAAATCGATCAACTGTTATCGCTTATGAGAGTATGGATGTATAAATAATTGAATAATGGAGAAGCCAGCAATTCATGTACGAAGATCAGAGGCTAAGATTCTTGTTGTTGATGACAGAGCTGATAATCTTATCTCAATAGAGGCTATTCTTGAAAAAGATAATTATAGTATTGTCAAAGCAAATTCCGGAAAGGCTGCTCTTAAAGTCTTATTGAATAATCATGATTTTTCTCTAATCCTGATGGATGTACAGATGCCTGAGCTTAACGGGTATGAAACCGCTACAATTATTTATGAACGGGATAAGCTGAGGAGCATTCCAATTGTATTTATTACCGCCAATAATTATGATGAAGATTTTATGTTTAAGGGTTATAGAATGGGCGGCGTTGATTATATCTATAAACCGATCAACCCCGAATTGTTGCGTGCAAAGGTCGCTGTCTTTGTTGAATTGCACAGTAAAAATCAACAATTGATGTTGCAGGAGAAAAAATTGCTGGCTGCTAATGAATTTTTACAAAAAGAAATTGAAGAAAGAAAAGCGTCTGAAGAAAGAGTAAAACTCTTGAATGAACAATTAATGACTAATAATGAAAGCCTGAAGCAAATGAATGAAGAGCTTGACCAGTTTGCTTATATGGCTTCACATGACCTGCAAGAGCCTTTAAGAAAAATACAGGTTTTCAGCGATAAGATCTTACGGAATAATAATTTTGATCCTGATAGTCAAAAGTACTTTGCTAAAATAATTAATTCATCAAAACGGATGCAGCACCTGATCAATAACCTCTTGGATTTTTCAAGGCATACGGTGAGTTCAAATGATTTCAAAAAAACACCTTTAAACGAACTGGTAAGAAATGTAGTGACTGAATTGGAAGTTGAAATTGAGAAAAGTAATGCAACCATAAATTATGAAGATCTCCCGGTGGTTTCCGCAGTACCGGGATTGATGCAGCAATTGTTTTATAATCTTTTTAGTAATGCGATCAAATTTCGAAAACCATCGGTGGACCTCGTGATCGATGTGAAATCCGAAAAGATAAGCCCTATGGACCTTTCAAAATTTTATAAGTACGGTCAGGGAAAGAATTATTATAAAATAACTGTACAGGATAATGGGATAGGCTTTGATGATAAATATGCAGAAGATATTTTCAGAGTTTTTAAACGTCTTCACAGCTACCAGGAATTTGAAGGCACCGGGGTTGGCCTCTCAATTTGCAAAAAGATAGTTGAAAAACACAATGGGTTTATCAAAGCCGAAAGTAAAATTGATAATGGTTCTACTTTCATTATCGGGTTGCCGGAAATACAAATGGCAAATTGAAAAAATCCTTCAAATAAATAATTGATATTATTCTGGCTGTGCTTGTGGTGTTAAGATGCTCGCCGTTGGTTTAAAATATTTTTTTAACGTACCGATGCGATTAAACATGTAAACCAGGCTCAACATGCAACAAAAAAGAATGATCAGCTGCAATTCAGGTTTCCAATCTTTTAACCAATAAACAAGAATTAATATAAAGCCATGGAATATGCAAATGATCCTTGCTGCAAAAGTATGAGTGTATCCTTTATTAGTGATGAGATGGTGTATGTGAGTTTTATCAGCAGAAAATGGTGAACGACCTTTCCAAATTCTTGATCCAAAAACCCGCAACGTATCAAATACCGGGATCATTACGATCCCTAATGTAAAAACATAAATATTCGGAACCACCGGTACAGGATGAATGGAATTAATCTTCATTAATTGTACACAAAGAACAGCAATAACAAAACCAAGCACTAAAGAACCGGTGTCTCCCATAAATATTCTTGCAGGATTAAAATTGAAATATAAAAATCCAAGCAGTGCACCGGCTAATGCAAATGCGATTATCGCATAGTTCAGATCTTTACTGATGATAAGAAATATTCCCAGTGTAACCAAACTCATAAAACCAAGACCACCGGCAAGTCCATCGATCCCATCAATAAGATTAAAAGCATTTGTAATGCCTACAATCGTGACAACTGTTATAAGATATTGCGCTACGATATGAAGTTCAGTAATGCCAAACAGACCGCCAAAGCTCGTAATTCTGATACCTGATACTGCAAGCAAAGAAGCTAATCCTGCTTCAATAACTAATTTATAACGGGCTGGCAGATCCTTCAGGTCATCCATAATTCCCACGCCAAATAATAGCACCATGGATAAAACGAAAGTGATAATAGACGGATGGTTATTGAATTTGAACCAGAATAAAAGTGATACCATCATTCCTGCGAAGATCGAAATGCCACCAAACGTAGGCGTGGGCACTGAATGTTCTTTTCTTGCATTGGGTCGGTCAAACAGTTTAAACCTTCTTACCATAAAAATTACAGGAGGAATGAAGATCAATGTAAGGACAAATGCCATTACATATGTAAGAATGCCAAACTTAAAATCAGAGAAATCTAAACTGGTTTGCAGCAGGCTGAAGTGGTTGTTCATTGGCTTGGGTCTTTTCGGGATATAGGATTCGTAAAAATACAACGAATCTTTATGCAATTTTATTTTTTCGGGGATCTACTTTTAAATATTTCGCTTATGCAGGTCTTAAAACGGAATAGTACATTTGTTCAAACGGGAATTATACCTGCAAATACTGAAATATTAAATAGCCCTATAGAATATCTTAAAGGCGTGGGTCCACAGAGGGCAGATCTGTTGAAGAAGGAATTAAGTATTTTTACTTTTAATGATCTCCTTAATCATTTTCCTCATCGTCATGTTGATAAGACAAAAGTGAATTTGATCCGGGAAATTGATCCCTCAACAGATTACATACAAGTGGCTGGCAGTCTCCAGAACATAGACATCATTGGGATAAAGAGTGGCAGGCGAATGGTCGCCACACTGCGGGACAAGTCAGGAACATTAGAGCTTGCCTGGTTCCAGGGAATTAGCTGGATCCAAAAAATTTTACAACCAGGTGAACAATATCTTGTATTTGGAAAAGTAAGTTTTTTCCAGGGGCGCCCTCAAATCGTGCATCCTGAAATGGAATTACTAACAGCGGAAAAAAAAGACGGTAAATCTTTTCTTGAACCTATTTACCCAACAACAGAAAAATTAAGATCAAAAGCACTGGGGGGAAGACAGATTGGGAAGCTGACAGAAATGCTGATGAAACTGATCAATGAAAAGAATGTGCCTGAAAATCTGCCGGATGATATTTTAAATAAACTAAAATTCGTTAACAGGTTTAAGGCTTATTCCCAAATTCATTTTCCAGCCACCATACAAGAATATGAGGAAGCGGTCAAACGGTTGAAATTTGAAGAATTATTTATTGCACAGCTTAGGATGGCAAGATTAAGATCGCAGCGCCATCGTTTTTCGAAAGGAGTTGTCTTTGAGAAAGTAGGAGATCTCTTTAATACATTTTACACAAAGTATCTTCCATTTGAACTTACTGGCGCACAAAAAAGGGTAATCAAAGAAATAAGAAAAGATACAGCCACCGGGAAACAAATGAATCGTTTGCTGCAGGGAGATGTTGGAAGTGGTAAAACGATGGTGGCATTAATTACAATGCTGATAGCAGCAGACAATGGCTATCAAAGTTGCCTGATGGCGCCAACAGAAGTGCTGGCACAACAACATTATAATAGCCTCTCGTCCTTATTAAAAGATATGCCTGTTGAGGTGGGGCTTTTAACCGGCTCAACAAAAATCGCGGGTAGAAGATTAATTCAGCAAAAGCTAGATGATGGATCAATACATATTCTTATCGGTACTCATGCAGTAATAGAAAAAGCAGTTCAATTTAAAAACCTGGGAATAGGAATAGTTGACGAACAACATAAGTTTGGTGTAGCACAAAGAGCAATGCTTTGGGAAAAAAATGAAATTCCTCCGCACATTCTTGTAATGACTGCAACACCAATTCCGCGTACATTGGCAATGACAGCGTATGGAGATCTGGATTATAGTGTAATTGATGAAATGCCGCCGGGCAGGCAGCCTATCACTACTGTTCATCGTTATGAGAAAGACAGGTCGAAAGTGATGAGCTTTATAAAAGGTGAGATAGCTAAAGGACGACAGATCTATATTATTTTTCCATTAATTGAAGAAAGCGATAAAATGGATTATGAAAACCTGATGAAAGGTTATGAAAATGTGAAAGCTTGGTTTCCGGAACCTAAATATTGGATAAGTATGGTGCATGGCCGGCAAAAGGCCGAGCAGAAGAATAACAATATGCAACGATTTGTTACAGGAGATACGCATATTATGGTTTCTACCACCGTTATCGAAGTGGGAGTGGACGTTCCCAACGCCAGTGCAATGGTGATCGAAAGCGCTGAAAAATTTGGATTATCTCAATTACATCAATTGCGTGGAAGAGTGGGCCGCGGAGCAGATAAAAGCTATTGTATATTGTTGACTGGCCAAAATATTGGCAACGATGCAAGAGAAAGAATGAAAATAATGACATCAACAAACAATGGTTTTATAATAGCTGAAAAAGATCTGGATATGCGAGGGCCCGGAGACATAGAAGGAACAAGACAGAGCGGAGTATTAAACTTTAAGCTGGCAAGTATAGTCCAAGACAGGCCTTTATTGGAAGTAGCGCGGCGTTTTGCAGAAGATATTACTGATACGGATCCGGAATTGAGTTCGGCAGAAAATTTGCGAATCAGGAAATACTTTGAAATAAATCAGGGAAAAACAGCCTGGAGCCGTATATCTTAACACAAGTTTTAAAATTTTTCCATTGTTTTTGGTAAATTGAAAAAAATATAACCATTGATCCGTTATCACTTTATAGCCTTGTTTTTACTTATCCTATCAACTTCAGTTAACGCCCAAAATATTGAGTTCATAGAAAATAAAGGTCAATGGGATAATCATGTAAAGTTTAGAAGTGAGGTTCCTGCAGGAAGTTTCTTTATACGTAATGGAGGCTTTACGGTTCTTCAGCACAATGCAGAGGATCTGAACCAGGTGAAGGAGTATATACATGGTCATGGGAATGATCAAAGCAAAAGAAGTTCGCCTTTGGTATTACGTTCACATGCATATGCGGTTGATTTTGCCGGTGCATCTGATAAAATTGAATTGATTCCCGATAAACCGCAGGAATATTACAACAATTATTTTATTGGCAACGATCCTTCTAAATGGGCCAGCAATTGTAAAATTTATCAAGGCGTCACTGCAAAAAATATTTATCCTGGTGTCGATGTTCGTTTTTATACTGATAAAGGAAACATGAAGTATGATATCATTATAAAACCAGGAGCTGATGCGAGTAAGATCGTATTACGTTATTCAGGTGCCGATAATCTTGAAATAAGAGAGAAGCAACTTGTTATTAAAACTTCAGTAGGTGATGTTAAAGAAACTGACCCTTATACTTATCAGTATGAAAATAATCAGCGTAAACATATATCGGCGAAATATGTATTGATAGGAAAAGAGATCCGGTTTGATGTGAAAAATTATAATCGTAACGAAACTCTTATTATAGACCCAACATTGATCTTTAGTTCATTTACGGGAAGTACTGGCGACAACTGGGGGTTTACTGCTACTTATGGACCGGATGGAAGTTTTTATGGTGGTGGTATTAATTTGTCAACTGGTTATCCTGTGACACCCGGAGCATTTCAAACTCTTTGGGCAGGAGGTGGTGGCGGAGGTGGGGGTAGTGCTACAGATATAAGCATTTCAAAATTATCTCCAAGCGGTACCGCCCGGATCTATGCGACATATATTGGAGGGTCAGGTAATGAGCAACCTCATAGTCTTGTCGTGGATGGAGCAGGAAATTTGATCGTAGCTGGTCGTACAAATTCACCAAATTATCCTACTTATCCTACTGCTAATGGGCAGATTGGCACTGGTGGAGACTATGACATTGTCGTTACAAAACTAAACGCTGCTGGTACTGCACTGATCGGTTCCAAAAAAATTGGCGGTACAGGTGCGGATGGAGTAAACATCGCAGTTGAAAGCTTTAGCTCTTTACAACAGAATTACGGAGACAATGGCAGAAGCGAAGTGATCGTTGATGGAGGAGGAAATATTTATGTGGCTTCATGTACAAGATCTTCTGGTGCGCCAGCTTCAGGAGGTTTTCCGGTAACACCTGGCGCATTTCAGACAAGTAATGGTGGTGCACAGGATGCTGTTGTGTTGAAATTTGATCCTTCAGTATCACTTTCCTTTGCAAGTTATCTTGGCGGTGGAGGTGATGATGCGGCTTATGTGCTGTCATTGGGACCCAATGGAAATATTTATGTTGGAGGTGGTACTGCAAGTAAAAATTTTCCCGGTAATACTGCAGGTACTATCGGTCCAAATAATCATCTTGATGCATCAGGTAATGCCTCTATTGATGGATTTGTTTCTATAATAACAAACAGTGGCAATGCGATTGTTAAATCCACATACCTTGGTACTGCATCTACCGACCAGGTCTATGGTGTGCAATTTGATAAATTCGGATTTCCGTATGTGTGTGGCCAAACAACAGGTAACTGGCCTATAATAAATGCAGCCTATAGTGTTGGGGGTGCACCTCAGTTTATTGCAAAACTGCAACCGGATCTCTCCGCTTTTGTTTATTCAACGCGGTTTGGGAGAGCTGCTGCAGTCCCTAATATTTCTATCACGGCTTTCCTTGTTGATAATTGTGAGAATGTTTATGTATCCGGTTGGGGCGGTGTTATTGACGGTCAGTTTCCATCATCATTAACCACTGGTTTGCCAGTCACATCAGATGCGATACAGAGTACAACTGATGGCCATGATTTTTACTTTTTTGTTTTAAAGAAAAATGCAACTTCACAGTTATTTGGAAGTTATTGGGGACAAAATGGAGGACTCACTGATCATGTGGATGGTGGTACCAGCCGCTTCGATAGACAAGGAGTAATATACCAGGCAATTTGTGCTAATTGTGGTGGCGGTGTTCCTTATCCAACCACACCTGGCGTTGTTGGCCCCGGGCCAATAAACCCGGCAGTGCGTAACGGTTCAGGTTGTAATCTGGCCATGCTGAAAATTTCTTTTGATTTTGCAGGTGTTGATGCAGGTCTTCAATCAGTGATCAAAGGGGTAAAAGGAGATACTGCGGATTGTGCACCTGTTACTGTCGATTTTATAGATACAGTTGCAAATGCTGTTACCTATTATTGGTATTTTGGCGATGGCTCCTCGCCAAACCCCGTTATCACTACTGTTCCGAATACCACTCATACGTATAATTTACCTGGCTTATACCAAGTAATGCTGATCGCAGAAGATTCCACCACATGTAATATTCGTGATACTGCATATCTGCATATTAAGGCTGGAAACCTGCCTGCAATTCTTGATTTTAACCCGGTGAAATTAGCTCCATGCGATTCTTTAAAATTTCGGTTTGATAACTTATCTATTGCCCCACCCATAAGACCATTTACGAATACATCTTTCATATGGGATTTTGGTGATAATTCTCCAACGATAGTTGCAGGGTCAGCGCCTGTTTTCCATTCTTATACTTCACCAGGAACTTATACAGTGAAATTGACCATTGTTGATACAGCCTATTGCAATGCACCGGAAACTCTGAAAAAGGTTATAAATATAGCTCCGTTGGTAGTTGCTCAATTTGAAACACCACCGACCGGTTGCGTTCCTTATACAGCTCAGTTTAAGAATACCTCAAT
>DASTZB010000298.1:0-5781 GCA_035764525.1 Chitinophagaceae bacterium
AGGCGAGGGGTTGCTGCTAAGCTTCAGGCCAACACACAGCTTGTCCCGAACGCTTTCGGGAGCAAGCCCCACGCTAACTGCAACTAAGGGCTAGAAATAGTGTAGCTTTACCTATCTTTAAGGCAATAGATCATGGCAATACAATTTAAAATAGTAATAACAAAGTAGATCATTGCACAATGTAAAAATTGTGGAACCACAAACGATGACCGTCTGGTTGAAAATAATTGTGCGATCGCAGTTGCCCTGGCAGATATTTTTCCAAAAGTTTATGTTACAGATCTGTACATTTTCCCATTCGGCATTGAGGGGGATAAAGAGAAAGATATAAAAATATCAATGCCGGTCATAGCAAAACAGTTCATAAAGTTATTTGATGGATTCCGCTTCACTCCAAGGTTACGGTTAATGCTCCCTGCATTTGAATTTACGATTGACATTGCTGATGAAGTTATTGAGCAGATCAATATCGATGATGTAAAAGAGTTGATCAAAACAAGTGATACAGGTTTCGTCAGCAGTTATCTATAGTGTTCATTTCTTCAAATCAATAAAGAACATAAAAAAATCCTGAGTTGTTATGCTTAGTTTGTAACCAAGCATCTGCTCCGAAGGAGCAGGCAATTACTTCGAATAGGACCCCGAAAGGGAAGAAATCGTCATAATATGGATCGATATTGTCTCACGGGATTTTGTTATAGATGAGTGTTGCATTTGAAGATATTAGCGGATACAATTCATTTGCCGCAACACTGAACTCACTATCTTGTTGTCTTAAGGTAAAGCTGGAAATCTGAGTAAAATCTTCAGAGGGATACATTTGGATACTCAGCATTCCATTACCATATTTGTATTCCCTTTCCATGTATATCCCTGTTATAAAACGTGCATCAAGGTAACGCAGAATATTCCTGCCGCCGTTACTTAAAAACTGAAGGGTATCGCCATCATGGGAGCCTATGGCCCATTTTCCATACAATAAATATTCTTCCGGGCTGCTGTTTTCTTTTTTAGAACAAGCGGTTAAAAGGGCTAGGGCAAATGCCGCAATAAATACGGATCGCATACATTTCATTTTGCAAGTTTGACAACAACCAGCCGATGTCCGTTGCACGATTTTATTGAAGAATATTTTTTTCCTCAGCTCCGCCTCGATTCGTGTCCGTTAAATAAGTGAGGCAGCCTCGTTGCGTGTCCCCACGCAACCGAATAAGGTGTAACAATAAGTGATGCCATAAAAGGTTCGTGAAGACACGAACCTTGGCCGAGGTCGATAATAAAGTATCAGCAACAACATACCCGGCTTCGGTAATTATGAAGGACCAGGAGCAACTTGTGGGACCTTCTCGAGCTCCTTAATTTTTGAAGTAAGTTTTTCAATCGTTTCCTTGCGTTCTTTCACCACAATACTTTCGACCCTTAATACTAACAATTTTTCATTTTTTTCTTTATTACCATTGTAGGGTTCGGCAGATGAATGAAATAGATTAAGTTCCTGGGTGATCTCATCCTCCGCATTTTTATAATTTTTCCATTGCTCCCTGAAATTATAAACTGACTCTATCGAAAACAGTACGACAACTAAAAAGCTGGATATCGTGGCAAATAAAATTCTTAGATCTTTATTATCAATAATGGAAAGACTGAGGATAACGGGAACCGAAGCGCTAAGCGCTAAAATCAATATGGCAATTGTTTTATAGACTTTTTCACTTCTCTTCGATAACAAAAAGTATCGCTTGATCTTATATAATGCACGGGAGTCAATATATGTTTTAATATCAAATGGGTTACTGAGTTCAGCCAGATCAGGCCGCTCCTTTGACCAATCAATACTATCCATGCTTTTCATTGAAAATAATTTAGCATCAGAAGGTACAACTTGCCTTATGATTATGAAAATTATTTTTACCGCAAGTTGTTGTTAAACTTCCTTTCTTCAAACCAATAAAGTATATTCTGCCGTTGTCCTTAGCTTAACCCGTAGCACTCATCCCTGTTGTCCGTAGTGTTCCTTCTTTCTCTTCAAATCAATAAAGAGTATAAAAAAATCTTGGGTCATTATGCTTAGTTTGTAACTAAGCATCTGCTCTCAAATAAACAGGCAAAGAAGTACGATGGCTGTTCATGGGTGATTAAGTATATTCATGGATATTAAAACACGATCTCTATGAAGTTTTTTATTCTTTTTTCAACTACGGTGATTTTGTTTTCTTCGGTTAACCTGGCGTATAGTCAAAAGAAGAAGGCTTTCGATTACCCCGAAAAGGGTACACTCATTTTAACCGGCGGTGCATTTACTAAAGATGGAATAAATTCTTTTGTTCAGGCGGCAGGAGGTGTAAATGCTGATCTTATTTTCATTCCGTCTGCATCTTCAGGTATCAAACTTCCTTCAGGGTATATATGGGAGCCAAAGGATTCAACGAAAGAAAAGATAGACAGTTTTGAAACCGAACTGGCGAAACTTTTTGGCGTAATCAAGATCAAAGTCCTTCATACTACCAGCATGACAATAGCAAATACGAAAGAATTTTGTGAGCCAATTAAAAAGACTGATGGTGTTTGGCTGGGGCCGGGAAATGCAGGACGTTATATAAATATTTTCCTTGACACCAGGTTTCAAAAGGAATTAGAGGCATTGTTGAGCCGTGGAGGTATTATTGGAGGTAATTCTGCCGGATCAATAATACAAGGCTCTTATGTAATAAGAGGGAAACCAGATAAACCTGTGTTGATGGCAAAAGATAAAGAGCAGGGTTTTGGCTTTTTAAAAAACTTTGTTATCAATCCACACCTGGTCAGTGCAAAAAGAGAATTGGAATTGATTAATGTATTAGAGTGGCATCCGGAGTTGATCGGCATTGCAGCTGATGATGAAACTACTTTGATAGTGAAAAATGGTATTATAGAGACAATGGGATCGGGTCCTATTTATATTTATGATAACATACAACACGGAAAAAATTGGTGGTACGAAATGACGGTTGGCAAAAAATTCTCCTTGAAAGAAAGAAAGCTTATTGACTAAGTAGTTTAGGTTTGTGAAAGCCAGTTGGCGATATAGTCAAAAACCTGTTGTCTTTCCGGTTCATTATGAATTTCATGGTAAAATCCATCCCATAATTTCAACTCTACATTTTGTGAATTGTTATTAGCAAATTCTTCTGTCCCCTTTGAAGATGTAGCTCTATCTGCTGTTCCATGCATAGCAAGTGTTTTCACAGAAAGTTCACTGGCATGCTTGATCGCATAAGGCCCTGCTGAATGTACATTCACAAAGAAAGCAGAGGTTATCTTGTCATGACCCAGCGGATCTGCTTTATAGTCTTCCACCACTTTCGGATCCCTGGAGATGGCTTCTACTTCGAGCCCGGTGGATTGAGTGAGAGCAGGAAAAATTGCAGCGCTGATCCTGGCCAGTTTCACTTTCCATGCCGGTGGGTTAAAGGCCAGTTTGAAATAAGGCGAAGTTAATATTAGCCCTTTAAGAGATGGCTTTTTGCGAAGCGCATAATTAGCCGCCAGGTTACCACCCATGCTATGTCCATACAATACAATTGGTTTGCCCGGGAACATTTCCTTAGTCTTGTTCATTAATACGTCAATATCATTCATGAGTTGATCGTACGAAGGTGTATGACCTTTCTTGCCACCAGAGTTTCCATGACCCCGATGATCCATCCCAACAGTTGCATATCCTATCGTGCTAAAAAAATCTGCTACATGCTTAAAACGACCAAAATGTTCACCTATGCCGTGTAATAAAACAACAACACCTTTTATTTCTCCTGTTGGTGTATAAGATGTTCCGCTAAGTTGAAGGCCATCCGAAGTGGATAGTTGAAATGTGGTTGACATGAGTAGTAATTAAATGATTAAGATAAGGAAATAACCGCGAAGCTCTTATGAAAGTGGTCATGCAGGATAGGTTTGTAATGCTCAGTAGAATTACAAAGCATACAAGAGTGCAAAGCAAGGGAAGTGTCATAGTAGCAATGCAGCGGGGCCAATAATTATTTTGAATTTTGAATTATAAATTATGAATGAGAGACATTTAAAATTCAAAATTTGCAATTTAAAATAAACAGCTCAAATCCCTCGTTGTCGTTAGTGTTCTTCATCGTTTCCTTGGAATCATCGTATTCATTTCTTCAAGTGCATAAACCGTCCATGCAAGTATGACAGCATTTTTCTTAATGTCTTCTTCGGGTACATACTCAGGTAGATCAAGATGCGAATGATGAGTGATGCTGCCATAACTTATCGGGTCCTGGATAAACTGGAAGGAAGGGATATTGTAGTGGTCAAAAGTTTCATGATCTGTTGACAATGTATTTTCAATTGTCAGCGTGCCGGTACATAGTGATGAGATATTGCTGAATATTTTTTTGAATACGGGTCTTGCAAATTCATTGGCCTGTAAATAAAGACCACGGATAGCACCTGCGCCATTATCAAGATTCAGGTATGTTGAAACTTTTTTGCTTTCTTCATTGGGAGACGCTTTAAGTTCACCAAAATGTTTGATGGCATAGGATACTGAACCAATGAATGCCTGTTCCTCACCTCCCCATAAACATATCCTGATCGTTCTTTTCGGGGTGATTCCCGATTGCTTTAATATTCTTAATGCCTCCATGATTGTAGTGCAGCTTACTCCATTATCAGTGGCTCCGGTGGCCGCGTGCCATGAATCAAAATGGCCGCCGATCATTATCACTTCAGATTTCAGTGAAGGATCCGTTCCGGAGATCTCTCCAATGATGTTTACATTATTATCCGGCTCGAGATAAAATGTTGTTTCAAGATTCAACCTGATCACTGGTTCAATATTTTGTTTTAGCAAGCGGTAAAGCCGGCCGAAATGTTCTGGTATAATATTAAAGTAGGGTAGTGATTTGGCCGATCCTTCCAGGTAATTATAAGTACCCTGTGCATGGAGTATCCCGGTGATGGCCGATTGTGTTTGCAATACCGCAATGGCTCCTTCTTTTTCTACAAATGCGATGAACTCATCAGCAACATGATCGTCGATCTTCCATGAATCAAGCAGCTCCGGCAAAGGAGTTTGTTTTTGCTGTGGCATCTGCTTGTCTTCCATTCTTTTTAATTCTTCATCACTGTATCTTTTAAAAATAGTATCAGTCAATGATCGTTGCCTCGGCTCTGTGCCGAGTAAAATGATCTTTCCATTTAATTTCCCTGCATATTTTTCAGTGATGGCTTTCATGTCCCTGAAACTCTCAATGCTTACTATTTTTCCTTCTACCACTCCTGCAGAACTTTTGCTCATGGCCATTGGATAAGCAATAAGATGCATATAGTTCGGTGCTATCATTTCCACATTAAATGTTTTAATGCTCCAGCCGCGGCAATCTTTGCAATAATTTTCAAAATGAACATTTTCCAAACCGATCGATCTCATTTTTCCGGCTACCCAATTCGCAGCAACGAGATATTCTCTCGACCCGGTAAGGCGTTGTCCGTAAACATCGGTGAACTCTAGCAGCATGCTCTTTGCTTGCGAATGCTGAAACCCTTCATTCCTGATCTTAGACAATACTACATCATCAGGCTGTTTTTGGGCATAGCTTGTAAATAACAGCGCAGAAAAAAATATTGCAATAGTTATTTTTTGGGTCATAGAGATTTTTTTTAAGGAATTAAATGTATTTAATGTTTGGGATATAATGGGTTTATAAAAATACAGGGTGTATGTTTTTCCTTTTTGCTTGCAAGTAGAAAGGACCAATTGTATTATATTTAATTCCAAACTAA
>DASTZB010000299.1:0-24014 GCA_035764525.1 Chitinophagaceae bacterium
GATCAAATGTTCCTCTCCACATTTTAATGGTGCTGTCTTTTCGCAATGTTTCTCCCGTGATATTGTTCACTTTTTCTAAACGCATATTCACAATAGGAACAGTTCCATCAACAGGTAAATTGAATTGTTTGGCTAATGCAACAACACTATCTCTTTGTTGTGGTTGTATATCGAATAATATTGTGTTGGAGCGATTGTCCCTTGCAGTCATTTCTATACGCTTCAGCAGAATAGCCCGGATAGAAAACAGTGTGCAGATAATCGCCGTACCTAAACCAATTGCAACAATTAAGATGGTAGTTTGATTATTGGGTCGGTATAAGTTGGCCAATCCCTGTCTCCATAAATAACTTGCTCTATTCGGAAAGAAACGACGCACTGCCCACATCAATAATGCTGCAGTCCCTACTAATAATAAAAACGCAACTGTAATAGCAATACAAAACCCGAACGTTTCCGGAACTTCCTTTATTTGCAAATAACTAAATCCAAAAACAAAACCGATGATCAACAAGTAAACCAACCATTTTACCGGGTCTCGAAATAAGCCGAGTTTTTGGTATGATAAACGTAGCGTATTCAAGGGAGATATCTTACGTATCGCTACCAATGGCGATAAAGCAAACAAAAATGAGATCACAACGCCTAACAATATACCTTGTCCTATCGATCTTAAGGAAAGATCTGCTGTAACTTTTATTGGTAAAAAATCTTTAAAAGCAATAGGTAAAAATTGTTGAATGATCGTTCCAAGCAAAGCTCCTGCCACTGAGCCCAAAAAACCGATGATAACAATTTGTATTAAGTAAATAAGAAAAGCCTGCCAGCCCTTTGTACCCAAACACCGCAGGATAGCAACCGATCTTATTTTTTCACGTACATAAATATTAATGGCACTGGCGACGCCGACGCAACCCAACAACAAAGCAATAAAACTGATCAGGGCAAGGAAATCTGTAAGGTCCTGCAATGATCTTGCTGTGTTTTCTTTCTGCGTTTCCACTGTCTCATAACTCATGGCCTCCGTATCGAGCCTTGGCTTGATATTATCCACGAGTTTTGTTATGTCTGCGTTTTTGCCAAACTTGAAAAAGAATTGAGTGACTATCCTGCTTCCTTTTTGTGCAAGACCTGTTTGTTCCAAATATTGAAGAGGTATATAAACAGGTGGCGCAACAGATGCAGATAAACCTGTCTGCCCCGGTGCATTTATTAATGTGCCTACGATCACAAAACTTACATTCCCTATCTTAATACTGTCCCCAACACTTGCCGCATATTGCAACATCATCGTTTGATCCACCAATGCAGTTTGTCCTTTCCTGAATTCTTTTCCTGCTGATGCGGGCGCAGTTTCCAATTCTCCATAATAAGGAAAATCGCCACCCAATGCACGGACCTGCACTAAACGTGTTTTGTTTGATTTCAAAAAATAAATCATAGAAGGGAACATACGTTGTTCTGATCTCTTTTCCCCCAACGAGTCAACCATTTTCACTATTTCAGGACTTACTGGCTTACCACTGCCCAGCATAAGATCAGCCCCGAGTAAAGAAGCAGCTTGTCTATCCACTTCGTTACTCATATTCTCACCCAACGAATAAATGGCAACCATAGCGGCAATGCCTAGTATAATTGATGACACGAACAAGAATAATCTTGATCGGTTGCGCCTGCTATCGCGCCACGCCATCTTTACTAACCATGGGAAATTCAAACCATTTTGCTTATTCACAATTCTTAATTATTAATTATTAATCCCGGTTGCTTCATCTGAAACGATCTTCCCGCCTTTCAATTTGATGATTCGACCTGTCTTATTCGCCAGCTCAAGATCATGTGTTACCATTATCAATGTAGTACCAGCTTCTTTATTCAGGTTAAAGATCAGTTCAATAATGCCGCGACTTGTTTCAGCATCCAGGTTACCGGTAGGTTCGTCAGTAAATAGAATTTGAGGTTTATTGATAAAAGCCCTGGCCATTGATACCCGTTGTTGTTCACCACCGCTTAACTGTGCAGGGTAATGATGACCGCGATTACCAAGGCCAACTTTGTTAAGCAGATCAACGGCTCGTGGTTTTATATTTTTTTCTCTGCGCAATTCTAAAGGCACCATAATATTTTCAAGTGCTGTAAGAGTAGGGAGCAACTGGAAACTTTGAAAAATAAAACCCACATGTTGATTTCTTATACTTGCCCGTTGGTCTTCACTCAACTGATCCAGCTTTATATTATTTAATTCCACGGAACCTGTGGTTGAACGATCGAGTCCCGCAGCCAAACCCAGCAAAGTAGTTTTGCCACTGCCTGATGGCCCGACGATTGCCATTGTTGACCCTGCTTCTACGGAAAAATTAATATTCTCAAGCACCGTCAATTCACGTCCTGCACTCTGATAAGTTTTACCCAGGTTATCTATTTTCAGTATTGTTGCCATGCGCTCTATTTTATTGGTATGTTGTAATGTAAATTATATTTTTCGTCAAACGTGAATCGTCAGACGAACCCAGCTTTCACATTTACCTTTAAGTATTAGCTTTCCTCATTCAAAGCACTTTGAACGACAAAGTAAGTGTTGTGAAACCATAGTGCCAAATCTTTTTTACGTACCGGCCGTTTGAAATGATGAACAGGTTTGGGCGATTTTGCCCTTGCCATATTTGCTTAAAATCTATTCCCCTTAAATAATGTGTGAATTATATAACTATTTCATAGAAGCATATAATAGTTACCGTGATAAATAAATACATCTTTAGGCATGATACAAAAAAACAAAAAACAATTTGGTGTATGGATGGATACTCATCATGCAATTGTAGTGGGAAGAGCAACTTCCGGGACAGAAGATTTTACTGTACTTGCTGTTGCAGGTAATGCGGGAGCTGAACATAATACCAGCGAAAAAAACCAACATAATGATGAAAGAACATTGCAGCATAAATTCTTTAAAGCAATATTATCGCACATGCAAAATGCCGAGGAAGTACACTTGACCGGTACCGGCACCTCGCAGGAACAGTTAATGCGTTACATGGCAGATACACCACAGTTTAAAAATACGGCTACAAAGGAAAGCACTTCCAACAAAATGAGTGATGCTAACCTGGTTGCTTACATCGGTGCTAAGTTTAATTAACGGATGGTCAAATGGACCGCTTTATGGCAATTGAGTTTTTTTCATGGATAGCTGTTTCTCTTACACTTAGGATGCTTCGATGAAATTTTATTGCTGTGAAAATTTTTGCATACAAAGCTTCCCGACCACAGAAAGGAACGCTTATTGTATCTAACATCGATATGACCTCCTTGCATCAATTGCCATTAGTTACAAGAATTGTCGCAGTAATTTTCTTTTTATCGACGGCCTGTACATTGCATGCCTATTCCATTTTGACCCATGAAGCACTGATCGATGTCAATTGGGAAAAAGTTTTGGTTCCGCTCTTAAAACAAAAATACCCGGGAAGTACGGAAGCAGAATTAAAAGAAGCACATGCTTATGCATATGGTGGGGCAGTTGTTCCCGATATGGGGTATTTTCCCCGCGGCAGTAAATTATTCACCAATTTAATTCATTATGTACGCAGCGGCGATTTCATTCTGGCATTATTGCAGGATGCACAAAACTTAAATGAATATGCCTTTGCGTTAGGTGTTTTATGTCATTACAATGCCGACATGTATGGTCACAGTATTGGCATCAACCCGGGTGTACCAATGACCTATCCGAAAGTGGAAAAGAAATTTGGCGATACAGCTACTTATGGAGAAGATCCCGTTGCCCATGTGCGAATGGAATTTTCTTTTGATGTGCTGCAGACAGCAAGAGGTAATTATGCCCCGGATACCTATCATGATTTTATAGGCTTTAAAATAGCCCGGCCTACACTGGAAAAATCTTTTTTTAGAATTTATGGCATTAATGTAAATGATTTGTTTAATGATCTTGGCCGTACCATTGGCACATTTCGGTGGGTAGTAAAAGATCTTTTCCCGGTTATCACAAGGGCGGCATGGGCCAGCAAAAAGGGAGAAATCAGTAAAGCAACACCGGGTGCTACCAGCCGCCAATTTATTTATACCATGCATCGGAAAAATTATAATCGTGATTTTGTAAGCAAAGATGAACGACCTCCCTCCTTTGCCAATGTGTGGTCACTGTTGATCCGCATTGCTCCGAAGATCGGTCCACTGCGTGTATTAAAATTTAAAGCGCCGGGAGCAGTTGCAGAAAAATTATTTATCCAAAGTTTTGATACGACGGTTAAATATTATACCTGGTATATTTCAGGCCTGCGAAGTGGTTCCATTGTATTAAGCAATATAAATTTTGATACCGGCCTTGACACGGCCCCCGAAGAATACAAACTGACAGATATAACTTATACTGAGTTATTAAGCGAACTAAAGAGCCGGCAGTTTGATTCGGTTACAGTTTCTTTACAACAAAATATCCTAACTTTTTTCAGCGGGTATAAACCGGTTACTACTACAAAAAGAGCAAAAAAAGAATGGCAAAGAACAGAGCAGGCGTTGGCAGAATTGAAAACAATAAAGGCTACAGTTAAACAATGAAATTAATTTTTGACAGTAACAAACTTTGATGACAATCCCATGAATGCGATTTTTATTGGACGGGCTGATCAAAATAGTTCTATAATTTATTTTTTTTCGAAACAAGACTCACAGGCATACTCATTATTTTTAAAATACCAGTCACGATCCTGGCCCAAAAAAATCCCCATCCCGCCTAAGGCGGACGAGGATTTTATCAAGCTTTTTATACTGTTTTTTTAATACCGATGGTTTGAACCATAACCACGATCATGTTGTCCTTTTTTATTGGCTCTTGCATACATCATTCTTATTTCCTGCTGACGTTGTGCTTCTAAAGAACGGATCACTCTCATTTTTTCATTACGTCTCATAAAGTAATCGTTCTTTACTTTTTGAATTTTGAAGTCATACTTCCGGTTCACCTGGGCGATCTGCATCCTTATGTTTCCATTGTAAGAGCCGAAGTTGTTATCATAACGATCGTCATTATCGTAACGACCATCATTTACACCGACATCTCTGCCATTGTTATTGCTTCTTTGATCGGTTTGCTGATCACGGGTATCGCGGTTAGCACGATCCCTTGAACCAGTTTGTGCATTCATCGCTGTTAAAAATCCTACAGCAACTAATAAAGTAAAAATCTTTTTCATAATTGTATTTTTTTAATAAGTGATTAATGCAATAAAGAGCAGCGAAGACAGAAAAAGGTGTACCAAAAGAACGTTAATACTACTTAGGTGAATGTGTTCTCGCGAATTGCAACATTTTTAGTTTTATTTTCGTCAAATTGTTATTATGAAAAAGTTCGCCATACTATTGTCTGTATTATTACCAGTCATAACAATTATCTCCTGTAGTTTTCCGGACGCAAGTATCAGTATAAAGCATAGCCAATACGATCACTACTATGAAATGACTGCAAAGTTCAACCCTCAAAAAACAACTGAAGTTGACAAATGGCTCGATCAGGAATTATCTGCTGGTAATATGTCCTTTACCAATACCCGTATGGATGGTGAGATCACACTGGATGATAAAACAACTTTCTACGTAAAAAAATCACCAGGCAATCTTTATATAAAGTTTGACAAAAGCAAAAACTCAGATGAAGCGTTCGTTAAAGTTAAATCTGTTTGCGAAGGAATTAATGAGGTGGTGAGGTAAAAGCATGTGCTATGCTTCACTAAAACTTAAATTGAATACTCCCATCATCAAAGAATTTACCAGCGCCTTCTTTTTCGTCTAAAAGAGGTCATTAACACCTTTGAAGATTGCAAACGAAAAAGGCAGCGCCTCCATGAACTACAAATAAACACGAAGCAACCGCCTTCAAACTATCAGTTCGAATACAAAATGTATTTACAATTTTTTATGACTGTCGACGTGCGTTGGCCTGCCCGGCCGGCGGAGCTTCGGGCCGGGCTTGATTTTTTTGATTCTTTTTGCATCATTCTTATCGAAAAATATTCTGCCTTATTTTCTTTGCCTTGAAGGGCAACCATATACTTGTTAGACCAAGCTTCCGTCAAGAAAAAATAAACATCTTTAAAAAAAGCAAACGAAAAAGATAATGCCATAGTATCTTTAAAAAAACAAACAAGATGTACCACCTTGCATCATGCATTTTTTTATTTTTCATTTCCTGCACTGCACCCACCCGTTTGATCTCTTATACATCCCGCACCCTGCCTATTTATGCAGTAGATCCTCCGCCGCAAAAAATTATATTATTAAATACATATAATATAGCTGAAAAGAAATACCGCGATAATAAAGAAGAGTTATTCCTGCAACTTGTAGACACAATGATGCACTGGGCTGCAACAAGGATCCATTCCAACGCCGATATTAATACAGAAGTGATCCAGGGATATACCGCCATGGCGGGAAATAAAGACAGCACCATTTCTGCAATGATATCCAGTCACAATGCAACACATGCCATTGCCGTCAATTCCTTTGATGTTTATTTCCAGCAGACACATGTGGAAGTAACAAAAACCAACAGCGGCAAAGAAAGAGAAGCTTATTATGATATCGTGACCGATATCAGTTATGCATTATTTGACACTGCTTCGATGATCAGGGAAAAAGCCCTTCATCAATCCCGTTTTCATTCTTCCCGCAATGTCGTCAGTGGTTTACTGGCTGCGGGACCTAATGTTGTGTCGCAGAGAGATGATGCTTATCGTATTGTAATGCAAACCTGGGAAGAGTATCTGAATTATTTTTTTCCGGGAGAAAAACTGCATCATCGACCTGTGTTCAGTGGCAAAGGGTTTGAGGCCGTGGGCAAAGCTCTTTCCCAACAGGATTATGAAACAGCAATGATAGAAAGCCTTCGATTTATTGATGACACTGATAAACAAAAGGCCGCTAAAGCCAATTACAACTGCGCCGTTTTCATGGAACGTAAAGACCAGCCCGAAGAAGCAAAAAAATATCTCAGCAAATCACTTTCGTTAGCATCGCTGAATGAGGCTAAACAAATGTGGATTGATTTTGAGTAAAGAGCTGTTCGCGTTTACCAGTTATTGGCCGGGCATTTGGAGCTGTACCGGTTTCCAATTAATACACCAATAATAAATTCATGCGTACCGCGGCTAACCGTATTTAAATGAGTTGTCGTAAGGTCATAAGAGTAGCCGATGTTAAAAGTATTACCAACATTTGCACCAAGCATTGCTGCATATCCATCCTTCACCCGGTAGCTGGCTCCCAGCCAAAGCAGGTCCATATACTGAACCTTTACATTTAAATCAAACTGTGCAGGAACAGAAGTTCCGGGCAAATATTTGATCATCACAGAAGGAGTGGCATTTATTTCTTCCGATAATAAAAAACGGTAACCAAAAGTCCCAAACAAATGCGGGAGTAATTTAATTCCCGGGGCCGTTGTATTGAACGACACTTGTTGTGGTATAATTTGCTGCGCCGCCAGTCCAACAAAATAATCTGCAGAGTATAACCAGATACCTGCATTCAGATCAGGTGCTATTTTGTAAAAATCTCCTGAAGAATTAAGGGTCGGGTCGTTTGGATCAGCTGGATTTGCCTTTGACCTGTTATAACTAACCTTGTTTATCCCCGCGGAAAATCCTGCTGAAATGTTTGTTCTTGGCGACAACCCTAAATGATAGGCGTAGGATAAATCGGCATTGAAGTGACTGTATAAACCTGTTTGGTCATTAGTCAAAGACATTCCAATTCCATGATGTGCTTCGGAAGCTTCATAATTTTCCCAATACGCATTTCCTCTTGGGTTTTGTCCGGGCACATTAAAAGAAGTAGCACTTGTTTTATAATCTTTTTTTCCAATAGGTCCATGCGCTGAAAAATAAATTGTTTTCGGAGCGCCGTTCAAACCAACCCACTGGTCTCTTACACTCATTTTTACATCCGTATAATTTTCTATTCCGCTTAATGCCGGATTAAGAATGTAATTATTCAGAATATACTGTGTATACTGAGGCTTTTGCTGGGCAAATGCACCGGATGCAAAAACTAATGCTAATAAAAAGGGTAAAGATTTTTTCATATTATCTAACGATATCTACGAAACCAGAGAGTGGTTTTGCAGCAATTTTTAAGTTAATAACATAGTAATAAGTGGCTGCCGGAAGCGGCTTACCATTTAAGGTTCCATCCCATTCATTAATATATCCAACAGAGTGATAAACTAATTGGCCATAACGATTAAATATTTCGACTTTACAATCAGTATAATCTTTAAGATTTTTAACTTCCCATTTTTCATTAATGCCATCTCCGTTAGGTGTAAAAACATTTGGTATTTGCAGTGGTTTTAATACTTTCACAAATACATCAGCTGATGAACTGCATCCGAAATTATCGATCGAAATAATTTTGTAAGAAACATCCCTCTTGGGCGTGCATACAGGATTAGGGAGCGTATCGCTATTAAGGTAGATGCCCGGTGTCCACAAATATTTCAGGTTTGATCCACTAATAGCCGGCGTTAAAATAGTACTGTTATTCTCCAGCACATATTTAATTTCACCGCTGTTTATTATCGGCGCAGCCTTGATAGTTACTAAGATTGTATCTGCTGCAGATGGACATGCCGTAGTACCTGTAGTTTTTAAAATAAGTTTTATACTGGCATTTGATTTATCGCTTGCGCTGGGAATATACGTGGCGTTTAATTCATAAGGGGAAGGAGAAAAAGTTCCGTTTCCTGAGCTACTCCAAATTATTCCTGCAGCGTTATTGTATTGTCCCTTCAAAAAGACATTTGCATTATTTGCACAAACTGTTTGATCACTGCCAGCATTCACAGAGGGAGCGGTGGCAAATGTGATTACAACGGATGATGACGAAGCAGGACAAGCACCATTATTTGTTGATGCCAGTTTCAACATAACACTACCGGTTGCTTTATCGATCGCAGATGGATAATAGTTCATATTCAAATTCGAATTTGCAGGTGAGAAAGTACCAGTGCCATTGCTGGTCCATACACCACTGCCGCTTCCACCTGATACGCTACCAGTAACATTTACAAATTGATTCGAACTACAAGCAACCTGGTTAGTTCCTGCGTTAGCAATTGCAGGTTGATCAATCACGATTGTCGTATTCGCCGCCGGGCTTGTACATCCATTGACTTTTACACTTACATTATATATACCTGCATTGGTTAAGGATGCATTATTGATAACAGGATTTTGTAATGATGATGTAAATCCATTTGGACCAGACCATGAATAAGAAGCTCCTGCAATAGTTGATGCAGTAAGATTGACTCTGGAGCCTGCACATAGTGGTCCGTTTGAAGAAACAAATGGAGAGGGTGGAATTTGATTGACGGTTATTGATGCAGTACCAACAGCCCCGGTACAACCATTCACAGTTGCCGTTACTGAATAAGAACCGGAAGCATTTGTACCCGCATTTGTTATCGTTGGGTTTTGCAATGAAGAAGTAAATCCATTTGGCCCGGTCCACAAGTAAGACGCACCAGCCATTGTACCCGCCATAAGATTAATTGAACTACCACTGCATAATGGACTGTTTGTTGAAATGATTGGCGCCAAAGGAAGCCTATTAACAATTGCATTCACAAATGCAGGTGCACTTGTACAACCATTTGCACTTACCGTAACCCGATATGTTCCTGCATTTGCTGATCCTGCATTTGCTATAACCGGGTTTTGATTTGATGAACTGAAATTATTTGGACCAGTCCAGCTATATGATGCACCAGGTATCAATGAAGCAGTTAAATTCAAATTCGTTCCTTCACATACAGGCGAAGTGGATACAACTGGTGTTGCCGGAATTGGGTTAATAATTACCGAAGTGATTGCTGAACTACTGGTACATTGTCCCACTGAAATAGTTGCTGCATATGTTCCGGCATTAACTGCGGTTGCATTATTAATGACGGGGTTTTGCAATGAAGAAGTAAAACCATTCGGCCCCGTCCATGAATAAGATGCACCTGCTATTGTATTTGCAGTAAGATTAATTGAACTGCCACTACATAATGAACTATTCGCCGAAACAATGGGTGCTGGAGGAACTAAATAAACAATAGCTGCTACCGATGCAGATGCACTGGTGCAACCGTTAGCGTTGACTGTAACATTATAGGTTCCTGCATTTACTAATGCTGCATTATTTATTGTTGGATTTTGCAAGGAAGACGTAAAACCATTTGGCCCGGTCCAGCTATATATAGAGCCAGGAATTAAGGAAGCCGTTAAATTCAAATTCATTCCTACACAAACAGGAGAAGCAGATACAACTGGTGTTAACGGAATTGAATTAATAACAACGGAAGTAATTGCGGAAGCACTGGTACATTGTGCTACCGTAACAGTTACTGCATAAGACCCGGCATTTGCTGCTGTCACATTATTAATGACTGGGTTTTGTAAAGACGATGTAAATCCATTCGGACCAGACCATGAATAAGAAGCTCCTGCAATAGCTGATGCAGTAAGATTTAATGTGGAGCCTGCACATAACGGCCCGTTAGATGAAACAGATGGAGCAAGTGGAACTTGATTGACGATTACTGATGAAGTACCAATAGCCCCGGTACAACCATTCACAGTTGCCGTTACAGAATAAGAACCCGAAGCATTTGTACCTGCATTTGTTATCGTTGGATTTTGCAATGAAGAAGTAAACCCATTTGGTCCGGTCCATGAATAAGTCGCTCCTGCTATTGTACCTGCCATAAGATTAATTGAGCTGCCACTGCATAATGGACTGTTTGTTGAAACTATTGGCGCCAAAGGAAGCATATTGACAATTGCATTCACAGTTGAAGGCGCACTTGTACAACCATTCGCACTGGCCGTTACAGTATAAGTTCCTGCATTCACTGCTCCTGCATTTGTAATAATTGGGTTTTGATTCGATGAACTGAAATTATTAGGTCCGGTCCAGCTATATGATGCACCAGGTATCAATGAAGCAATTAAATTCAAATTCATTCCTTGACAAACGGGAGAAGTAGATGCAACTGGTGTTGCCGGAATTGAATTAATAACTACTGCAGTAACTGCTAAAACGCTGGTACATTGTCCAACTGTAGCAGTTACTGTATAAGAACCTGCATTTGCTGCAGTCACATTATTAATAACAGGATTTTGTAATGATGAGGCGAATCCATTTGGCCCGGTCCAGCTATAAATAGCTCCTGCAATTGTCGATGCAAACAAATTTAAGGCGACTCCTTCACAAACAGGCGAATTGCTTGTGACCGTTGGAGCATTCGGTACCGGTGCAATGGATACAGTTGCAGATTGAATAGCGGGAAGACAATTATGAATATCAGTAACTGAAACATTAAACACTCCACCCGTATTAACTGTGATTGAAGGCCCCGTTTCACCTGTACTCCATAAATAATTGTATGGACCATCCCCACCGGATGCTGTTGCAGTTAGTGTTGTAGTACTGCCTGCACATATTGTCGAAGAAGCCGGAGTAACAGCAACTGCTATTTGTGGCGTTGTATATACACGGATCGTATCATTGACAAGGGGACCGCATAGCCGAAAACCACTTACTTTATAATCAATATAAGCAGGTGCACCCTGCAATGGTGTAACGCTTGGAGTTGTACAAGCTGATGTACAACTTAAATAAGAATTATAAGCACCTTCTGCACCCGGATAGATCGATGTCCAGTTAATTGTTCCCAGCGTTAAACCCGATACATTCATTGATCCTGTACACCCTTCCCGCACAGTGATATCTCCTGAACCCTGGAATGCTCCTGATGCAACAATTGTGTAAATGGGATTATCATTACCGGGTTTACAAAATGTAATTGACACATTTGTTTGTCCAACCACGCAGATTGGAGTACCTAAAGAAGTTTGTGGTCCGCAATTCACCTGGTAGTAGGCAGCATTACCCGGAGGTGCCGGGTTTTGCACGGTCAGATTCACATAGCTACAGGCCGGGTTTATAATAAGATCAAACCGGATACAATTATTACCACTGCAACAGTCGCCATTCCTGGTTGATTGAATAACAACGCTTGTATCAACAGAAGCAGAAAAATCAACATTATAAGTAACAGCTGTACAGGTTTGCGCCTGGAGTTGATTGAAAATGGATAAGGCAATTACAATAAAGAGTAAAGTTCTTTTCATGAGGGTTTAGATTATGCGGCCTTTCTCTGGTATCGGATAATCTCTTTACGTGGTAAAACTTCTGGTACTTTTTCAAAAAGAGATTGTAGAAACGCTAACGAAAGTACTCATGGATTCTGGGGATTACAATAGTAAAACTGCTATCAGGGCGAGATATCAAACGAAAAATCAGCTGAAGTGTTGAGAATGAATTACTATTAATCGGGCCCTGCCACCAAATAAGTATTGGTGACAAATCCCACGCATGCGGGTTCGCCGGTTTACCCGACCAGGGCATATATATAATAGTAATTGCATGCTGATATTCGCATCACCGAAAAGCGCTGTGTTCCGTCCTGCTATTCTTTAAATAAGTAATAAGTTTTATACAGGGACGGAACAAGGCGCTTGACTCAATATACGATCATTGGAAATTTTCTAGCGCCTTCTTTTTCCGTCATCCATAGATCAAAAACAACTTCAAAGATTGCAAACGAAAAGAAGGCGCTAGACCATCACTAAAATTGGTATTCATAAACCATCATTAAAAAAATTACCAGCGCCTTCTTTTTCGTCTTTTATAGCAAACTAACATCTTTAAAGAAAGCAAACGAAAAAGACAGCGCCTCCATGAGTTGCAAATAAACACGAAGCAACAGTTTTCAAGCTGTCAATTCGAAAGCAAATGGTATTTACAATCTTGATGACTGTCCATGTGCGTTGGCCTGCCCGGCCGGCGGAGCTTCGGGCCGGGCTTGATTTTTTTGGTTCTTTTTGCATCAAGGCAAAAAGAATATGAAGATTCTTTGGGCAAACAAAAGAAAGAAAAGAACACAAATCAAACAGAGCATGATATTTGCCCCGCAACACTATTCACATCAATCCCACCCGACGGATAACTTCCCCGTTCTCTATTGATTTTTTTCCTAAAATTTAAACTCCTTAAAATGAAACAAGTTAGATTTTTGGCAACCTCGTTTGCTGCAAGTATGGTTATGTTATTGTCGTCCTGCAATTCGGGTGATGATAAAAAAACCGAAGAGACAACAACTACAACCACGGCAACTGAAACTTCAACTGCTGCTGAAAAAGCGCCTGAAGCCACGACTCCTGCTAAGCCTTCCAATGTAATGGTAATGCATTTCAAAGTGGCTGATTTTGCCAAATGGCAATCAAAGTATGAATCAAAGGAAAGGGACTCAATCCGTCGTGCATCCGGCTTAACCAATTATGTAGTAGGCAGAGGATTGGATGATCCTAATAAGGTGATCGCGATTTTAAAGATGGACGATGCAAATAAAGCTAAAGAGTTAACCGCCTCACAAGGTATGAAAGACAGGATGAAAGAAGCCGGTGTAACCGGGACACCTACATTTAATTATCTCGAAGTAGTAATGGATGATAATTCGACCATTCCACAAACAAACAGGCTGTTGATGCTGGAGAAAGTAAAAGATTGGGATGCCTGGAAAAAAGAATTTGACCAGAACAAACAGCTAAGAATAGATGGCGGTCTTATGGACAGGGCAATAGGTCATGACATTGATGATAACCACAAGGTAGCGATCGTTTTTGCTGTTACGGATATGACAAAAGCAAAAGCATTTCTTCAATCACCGGAGCTAAAAGATAAAATGGAAAAGGCAGGAGTAGAAGGAAAGCCAGTTCCTTTTTATTATAATATAGTGAAGATGTACCAGTAAGTTATTTATTACGTGAGACTATTAATGAGTGTTATAAATTTTAATTAGTAAGGGGTTGGCATCGCCGGCTCCTTTTTTAATTTCGGCCCATGTAGTTTTAACCTTTAACTATCAAGATTGATATTAAAAAAAATTTGCCAATGCTCTCTTTTGTGAATAAAAATGGCATTTACATTGATAGTGCTACAGTATGCGACAAAACAATTTTTATGTTTCATTGAGTATAAGAACACCCGAAGGCTTTGAAAGTTTTGGAAGATTCAACCTCGGGAATAAGCGCAAAGCTGCTGTGGATGTTTTCCGGCAGCTTAAGGGCAATCCGGCTGTTGATGAAAAGACCTTGCTTACTATTGACCTCGTGGAAACAGTGAATGGACTCCCACTGAACCTGAATATATTGGGTTGCACGCTTGAAGAGCTGGCATATAATTGCAGGGTGATAACAAAAGAAACCTTTAAGCTTTATAACCTGAAACAGGCATAAAGCTGGCTCCCCGGGAATTTTCAGGAGAAAACTAGAAATTCTTTGAATAACTTATCTGCACCCACCTTGTACCACTCCAGACAAGCAATAATGTCGAAGGCCCATTCATTTTAATATTACCATTGAGTTCAGTTCGGTGTGTAGCCACATTATCAACCATCGTAAAAGGAAGACCCATGGCAGATTCGATCAGGAGGATATGGCCATTTTCTTTTCCACGAGTGAGGATCACTTTAGGATTGTTGCCATCGCCTCTTACTGACAGGTAGCTGTTATCGCCAACAGTGATGGTTGGCTTTGCTTTTGTTACCTGTATGCTTTTTCTTGGTGCAATTGATAAGAACATAGTAAATGATTTTTGTTTACTAAATGTACTAATTGTAATATGAAGACGATTGGCAGGATGTTATTTCTCTACAAGAGATGGCAGCAACAGACTGCAGAAAAATAAGTTAACCATGATGTTCATTCCTCTTCAGGCAAGACCATAAATCGCCCCATCATTTCGACGGTATTGAGGGCCGCACTTCTATCTTACTTGGCAATGTTCTCGGATGCATATGCAAAAGGTCCGTAACCATCTGGCCGATGTCTTCTGGTTGTATCTTCCAGGCATCGGCATCGTTTGGAAGATGATCATTAAAATAAGTAGCTACTGAACCCGGCATGATCGTCGTTACTTTGATGCCGTATTTCCGGAGGTCAAGCATAATGGCCTGGGTAAAACCTACCAGTCCGAACTTGCTGGCATTATAAGCAGCACCGTTTTCAAAAAAGTTAGTACCGGCCAGACTGGCAATGGTAATAATATATCCCTTCGATTCTTTTAATGCATCTATACTTGCTTTTACACTATTGAAAACACCGGTAAGATTGGTATCAATGGTTTCTTTCCAATCATTTTCATTCATACTATCAATCGGGGCAAAGTGCCCAACGCCTGCATTTGCAACCAGCACATCCAGCTGACCG
Source organism: Chitinophagaceae bacterium (assembly GCA_035764525.1). Lineage (GTDB taxonomy): Bacteria > Bacteroidota > Bacteroidia > Chitinophagales > Chitinophagaceae > VBAS01. Next base: position 15,339 of record DASTZB010000299.1, read on the forward strand.
AAATGATCTATCACTGCTTTCACCGCTTTTGTTTCATCAGCAAGTGAACTTACATCTGATTCAAGGGCCAACACTTTTGATGGATCTTTACTTAAAGAAGTAGCCGCTTGTTTTGCTGCATTCATTGTCCGGCTGGTAATGGTTACTCTCATTCCATTTTCCAATAAGGCTTTGGCAATACCATAACCGATACCCTTGCTGCCACCGGTTATATAAGCTACTTTATTTTCCAGGTTGTTCATGATTATTTATAAAGTTTGGTTGAAGAATATTTTTGGGAGTTCAAAGTAAAGAATTAATTCATCGGTTGCCTCTTGCAATTTATTCCCCTGATTTCGGTATAAATCCGTTAACAATCGAAGAAAGAACCCGGCAATTAATTCCCCTCGTCTCTTTAATGAGGTGGGTAGCCTTTGCAAAACTTAAACAACTGAGATGAATTTATCGTTTGAAAATATATTACCAGTCGCGGATAGTGCATGACGTAGTTGCGGCCCATACTCATTTTATTTTTGATTATTAGAATACGCACTGGTAACTGGTGTTTTAACGATCATTTCGAAAGTCATTCTTGTACTACAATAAATCTGATTAACATTTGAAAAACATCTTTAAGTTCTCATGGCGTAATAGTTGTTTTATCTATTGAATAAAATTAAATCAATATGAAAAAGACATTTTTTTTAATTGCATTCTGTGCAGGCGCCATGGTGCTTTTTGCACAGGAAAATAACCACCATCACAATACAACTCCGCCCCAATCTGTACAACATTCATGGCAAAAAGATTATCCGAATTATACTAACACCACGTGGAGTTATTCGAATAATCAATGGCATACAAGATTCCAGGACCGGGATCATAACAACAGGAATGTAGATGTTTACTATGACAAGAACGGACACCGGGTCATGTCACAAAGTGAATGTGACCGCAATGAACTTCCGGAAGGTGTACGGGAAAGAATAAAAACAAAATATCATTCTGAAAATTATAATGCCCACAAAATTGAAAAAGCCGGAAAAGGCACTTATTTCCAAATAACATTGAGTGGAAACAAAAAGGTTTACCTGGATGAAAAAGGTCATGAAGTCAAACATTATTGATCACCTGGCAGGGAAAAATAATCTCACAAAGGAGTCGTTCAGACTCCTTTTATATTTTTAATCTATATAGATGCGTTGTTGTTAATTCAATAGTGTTAAACTTGTTTTTAAGATAATCCATACCGCCAATCCTGCCTATCTTTGCTGCAATGAACAGGCAAGCCAGTACAAAAATCTTATTTACCTTTTTCTTTATTATTGTTGCCTTCATTGGCATTAAAACTGATTCCTATTTTCCTGCTTCGGGTGCCGCAACCATAAAAACCGAAACTCTTGTTCATCAATCAAAGCAAAGCCCGAATTCTCAACTTGAAGGCACACATTTTCATTTTATAACGGCGGGACATACGCTTATTCAGAAAAATGTTGTTCCCTTTTACCAGTTGCCGGTATCTGTTTTTTATACCATTAGTGTTTCATTAGCCAATTTCCAGATCAGGAAGTTGTCCCTATTGATCAAAGATTACCTCTTCCATATTTATCCTTCTCACAATTTCTGGTAATACTTTTTTTACTTATTACATTTTTTAAGTTATATGCTTCGGCATATAACCTGCTTATTTATTCCATTCATTTAAAATATATGACTGTCCGCATATTACAACCTTGCAATGGAACCACATAGGCACATAGAAACATAGCCTTTCACATAGAAATCTATGTGTTTCCTTCTATTGCGTACTATGTGACTATGTGGTTCAAAAAACTATTATTGTTTATACGTACAGTCACTCAAAAATTAATTATGATATCGACTTTAATAACCGCATTGATAGTAGTGGGATCACTGGCACTTGTTATTTGCCTGCTTGTATTTGTAAATAACCGTGACCGGAAAAAAGAACCCGGCAATTAATTCCCATGATCACTTAATGAGGGTGGCTCACCACTACAGATCGTAAAACAATTGAAATGAATCTAACAGCAGAAAATATATTATTGGTTGGTTCACTTCTTTTACTCATCAGCATAGTGGCTGGTATTACTTCCAGTCGCTTTGGTGTGCCCACCCTCATTTTATTTTTGATCGTTGGAGTGCTTGTCGGTTAAGCAATTAACTTATCCGAAGCAATCTTTTTAAATAAGGTCCCGATATTTTATTTATTTTCCAATATGAACAAGATCCTGGTTTTTCTCCTGTTCGTTTCCTCTCACGGCTTTTGCCAAATAGATCCTGGTCGCATTACTATTGCCAGGGATAGTTTCGGTGTACCGCACATTTTTGCACCGACCGATCCGGAAGTAGCTTATGGCCTTGCATGGGCACATGCCGAAGATGATTTTGAGACACTTCAATTGGTGGTGTTGTCGGGAAAAACAAAATTGGGAACAGCGCTTGGCAAAAAAGGGGCCGAAGCTGATTATGTGATCGATCTTTTGCGCATCCGGAAAACAGTGCAGGAGCAATGGAATACACTCAGCCCTGATTTTTTAGCATTGATCAAAGGATATGTAAAGGGATTGAATGCCTATGCAAAAAAACATCCGGATGAAGTGAAATACAAGAAGGCATTTCCTTTTGATGAAAAAGATTATATGACGGCTGTTATATTTTCTGTTAGTCTTTTTTGCGGAGTGAATGAGGTATTGCCACAGATCCTCGGCGGCAAAGTGGCCACTATTCGCGGGTTCAATCCGCAGGGTTCAAATGCATTGGCGATGAATTCGGGAAAAACAACCACCGGTGAATCTTTTTTAGCGATCAATGCTCACCAGCCGCCGGAAGGGCCTGCTGCTTTTTATGAAGCACATCTGCAGAGTGAACAAGGATGGAATATGCTGGGTGGTTTGTTACCGGGTGGTTGCCTCATTTTTCATGGTACAAATGAAAACTTAGGTTGGGCGCATACAGTAAATTACCAGGATAAAGTGGATGTGTACCAACTGGAGATCAACCCGGCAAATAAAAATCAATATAGGTTTGATGGTGAATGGATGAACCTGGAAGAAACAAAAGCAAAGCTGAAGGTAAAAGGCGTGCCTGTAACCATTGGTAAAAAAATTTACTGGAGTAAATATGGCGCTACCCTAAAAACCGCCAAGGGTGTATTTGCTATCCGTTTGCCTGCTACCATGGATATTAAAGCACTGGAAGAATGGTACCGGATGAATAAGGCAAAAAATTTTACAGAGTTTTACCGGGCACTCAGCATGACCAGTTTGCCGATGTTCAACATCATGTATGCTGACAGGTATGACACTATCTTTTATATCAGCAATGGAAAAATGCCACGCCGGAATCCCGATCCGAAATACAACTGGCGCAGTACAGTACCGGGCAATTCATCCGCTACCTTGTGGACGCAGTTTAAAACGATCAGTGAATTGCCGCAATACATCAATCCGGGGTCTGGCTATTTATTTAATACGAATCATTCGCCTTTCCTGGCAACAGGTACAAAATACAACCTTGACCCAACTAAGTTTGATACCAATGACGGTTATGAATTGAGTCATAACAACCGGAGTCAACGGATAACCGAATTAATACCGGCCGGGAAGATAGATTACAATGCTTTTAAAAAAATAAAATTTGATCAGCAACTGCCGCAGCAATTACAATACCTCTATGGTATTGATAGTATGTTCAATTTACCGTTTGCTGATCATCCTTTATTGAAAGAAGTGATCAACAATTTTCAATCATGGGATAGAAAAGCTGTTGCCGATAGCAGGGGCGGTGCTGTTTTTCTCCTGGCTTATCATTATGTAAGAAAAAAATTAAATGGTTCCCCGCCACGACAGCTGACGAAACAAGAATCGATAGAGACATACCAGTATGTGCATGATTATATGATAAAATATTTTGGCAGGACCAACCTCGTACTAGGGGATATTCAAAAATTGGTGAGAGGTGATGATGCCCTGCCCGCATGGGGATTACCGGATGTGCTCACCGCCGCTTATACCGAACCCTATAAGAACGGAATGCTTAAAGTTAGTTCCGGGGATGCTTATATTTGTTTTGTACGCTACCCGAAAGATGGCAGCTTGCCAATCATTGAATCGGTAAATACTTTCGGTGCTTCCATGCATCCGGATTCACCACATTATAAAGACCAGGTGAACATGTTTCAAAAACAACTGACCAAACACATGACACTGGATAAAGAAGAAATATTAAGGACAGCAGAGAAAGTTTATCATCCCCGGTAAGTGAGTATTTAAATTTTTGCATCAATGAGTGAGTATATACGTGTTAGACCATCGTAATAAATTAGGTTTGAAAATCCAGAAAGCATTAGATTCGCATTCCTAATCAGAACCTATACAAGTTGCCTCCTGTTTCTACCGGGGGCTTTGTTTTATCATAGAAAAGCCCGCACCATTGTTGCAGTAGATATTAGTTAGATCTTCAATAATGAACCACCTGGACAAACTTAGCATGGCCGAATTAGTTGATATATTGTCTACTCAAACTTCATTGCTTACACAAATGCACAGCCAGGGAACAAGCCAAATTGAATTTAAAGAATGCACGCAGCTTATGCAGCAAGTCCAGGAAGAAATTAATTCCCGTAAAAAGGGGAAATCATAACCCATCTTGTCGCAACCCGTATATAGTTTCCCATCAAGGCAAAAAGAACACAGATGCCTGCAACATTTTAACTTTCCTTACGTCAAATTGGGAAAAATGAAAATCTTAATCATTCTGTCTTTTGTATTCCTGGCAGGGTCAAGCAGGATTTCCTGCAGTTTTCCCGACACAAGCACCAACATCAGGCATAGCCAATACGATCACTATTATGAAATGACGGCAGAGTTCAACCGGGTTAAAACGGATAAGGTTGACCGCTATCTTGATAAAGAATTAGCCACCGGCAATATAACTTTTGTTAATACTGAAATGGATGCCAACATAACCCTGAACGATAAAACTACCTTCTACATAAAAAAATCTCCCGGTTATCTGAATATAAAATTAGATAAGGAGAAAAATTCTGAAGAGGCTTTCACTAAGCTTAAGGGTGTATTGGAAGGGATTGGTGAGGTGGTGAGATAAATACTTTTAATCTCACTTATTTCCTGCAAGGAGGTTGTACAATGGTTGATTGATATAAAAATTATCTCTGCCGATCTTCTTTTTAATAAGCAATTTCTCTTTCAATAATGCTTCCAGGTAACGGATAGCAGTATTCCGGCTAATGCCTAATTCATCCTGCAGGTACTCAATTTTTGTGTAAGGATATTTAAAGAGATTATTCAATAAATCCTGGCTGTATAGTTTGGGTAAATTATCCCTGAGCTTCTGCTTATAATCAAACATCAGGTTTTTTATTTCACCTATCAGTATAATACTTTCTTTCGATGTTTGCTCTACTCCGTCCAGCATAAACAATATCCATTCTTCCCATTCGCGTGTTTCCCTTACTGATTGGAGTAAACGATAATACCGGTTCTTATGCCTGATAATATAACGGCTCAGATACAAAACTGGCAAATCAAGCAATTGTTTTAGTATCAGGTAAAGAATATTAATGATGCGACCGGTACGTCCATTACCATCATAAAATGGATGGATAGATTCAAACTGGTGATGAATGATTGCCATCTTTACCAACGGATCTGCATCCATCAACGTTTCATCATTAATAAAAGCTTCCAGGTTCTTCATCAGCTTTACGATCTCGGTATGTTCCTGGGGTGGTGTATAGATCACCTCTCCTGTTTTGTCATTCAGCAACTTTGTTCCCGGTAGTTTTCGATAGCCCGCATCATTGCCCTCTACTATTTCCTGTATTTGTAAAATATGATTGGCTTTCAATAATTCATTTTTTTTTACCAGTTTAAATCCCGTTTTTAATGCTTTTGCATACTGATGAACTTCTTTCGCTTCCGGCGATGCGAATTGTTCTGTCAATAAGCTGCTTTGATAGACTTCAGCAAATGTGCTGATGATATTTTCAATAGCTGAACTTTCCCTTGCTTCACGTAGAGTAAGTGTTTCAATTAATATATTCTGGTTGGGGATACTGGTGATTACTCCTTTCAACTCAGCCAAAGCTTTGTGGGCCAAAGCAGTTTTTCGCAATACAGCTTTGGATTCTACTTCAGTTCTAAGAGGTAATAAGGAAACCATAAATAATGATAACCGGGTTATATCCGGCTAATATAACCCAATTTTTGCGCTTTTTGGGTTATGTTATGAAAATATAACCCAGAGTAAGTCAGAGCAACATTTTTAATTCCTTTACGTCAGATGTATTATGAAAACATTAATCGCTCTATCTTTTATATTATTGACAGACAAGCAGGATCTCCTGTAGTTTTCCAGACGCAAGCACCAACATCAAGCATAGCCAATACGATCACTATTATGAAATGACGGCACAGTTCAACCCTGGTAAAACAGATAAGGTTGACCGGTATCTTGATAAAGAATTAGCCACCGGCAATATATCTTTTGTAAATAGTGAAATGGATGCCGATATAACCCTGGATGATAAAACCACATTCTATATAAAGAAAACTCCGGGTTATCTGAATATAAAGTTAGATAAGGAGAAAAATTCTGAAGAGGCTTTCACTAAGCTTAAAGGTGTGTTGGAAGGGATTGGTGAAGTGGTGAGATAAACAATTTGCAGTATTATTTAAATATAATTGAGACCGGGTCTAATGATAGATAAAAAGAACTAGGTACTAAGCAGTATTGCTACTATTAAGCTTCTCTTGCGTCGCACTCTTGTACGTTTGGCAATTCCATTCAGCTTATTTTTACCAAACATGCCACATCAAGGATTATATGAGCAACTAATCAACAAGCTAATTTTATCGAAACTAAACGAGTTAGATAAGGATAAGTTTTATATCAAAGAAAACGAAATAGATAAAAATGAAGCGGCGAGAATCTTATCACAATATTTAACCGAGGTAACCCGACTCGCCTTCAATTTAATTACTGGAGATAATAGCTTAGAAAGACAAATTGAACTGTCAAACAAAGTCATTTCCTTATTAAAAACAGAGTTAAACGATGAAGAATTTGATGAAGATTTGATTGCAACAGAAGCAAAAATTCTTTCTGCAATTTTTTCAAAAATTGATGCAAGATTTTCTGACTTTGAAAAGTACTTGAAAGAGATAACACCTTACACGAGATTATCTCAAAGCGAATTGTTTACTGGAAACAATGCAGGCATTGCCTTTGACAGTGAAATTAAAAAAGAGATTCTTTCTTCAGATAAAATTAATTTTCTTGTTTCATTTATAAAATGGTCTGGCATAAGAATTTTTGAAAAAGAATTAATTGAATTTACAGAAAGGGGTGGCCAATTAAAAGTGATCACTACTTCTTATATGGGGGCCACAGATTTAAAAGCAATTGAATATCTATCAACATTAAAGAATACTGAGATCAAAGTATCTTATAACACTGATAATGAAAGATTACATGCAAAAGCATATCTCTTTTTTAGAAATACTGGCTTCCATACAGGATATATTGGTTCTTCAAATATTTCCCGTTCTGCATTAACTAATGGTTTGGAGTGGAATATTAAAGTAACTACAAAAGAAGTCGGGCACATTATCGACAAATTCCAAAAGACTTTTGAAACGTATTGGCAGGATAAAGAATTTGAGTTGTTTGAGAAGTTGCATCATACTGAAAAACTTAGAGTAGCACTTAAAAAAGAGAGATCAGTTGAAAAGAATAATCCTGCAGCATACTTTGATATTAAACCATTTCATTTTCAGGAAGAAATTTTAGAAAAGTTAGAAACAGAAAGAGTAGTCCATAATAGATTAAGGAATTTAATTGTTGCCGCAACTGGAACTGGAAAAACTGTAATTTCTGCATTTGATTTTAAGCGTTTCAAAAACAAAGTTTCAAATGCAAAATTGTTGTTCGTTGCTCATAGGAAAGAAATATTACAACAAGCACAAGCAACATTTCAAGGAATTTTAAGAGATAATAATTTTGGAGAGCTATGGGTGGACGGGATTGAACCGGAGAAATATGATTGTGTTTTCGCTTCTGTTCAAACTCTTAATAACAGAATTGGGTCACTAAGCCTGTCAGAATCATTTTTTGATTTTATAATTGTAGATGAAGTTCATCATATTGCTGCTGCAAGTTATCGTCCAATCCTAAATCGGTTTAAGCCTAAAATTCTTTTAGGCTTAACTGCGACTCCTGAAAGAATGGATGGAGAAGATATCTTAAAGGATTTCTGTGATACAATTGCCGCAGAAATAAGATTGCCCGAAGCACTAAACAGAAAGTTGCTTTGTCCTTTTCAATATTTTGGAATTACCGATAGTGTTGATTTATCCAAGGTGACTTGGCAAAATGGAAAGTATTTACCAAATGAACTAACAAAAATCTATACGCAAAATGATAGGCGTTCAGGGGAAATTATCTTTAATCTCAATAAATACTTAAAAGATATTAATGAAGCAAGGGCATTATGCTTTTGTATAACGCAGGAACATGCTCAGTTCATGGCAGAAAAATTTTCTCTTGTGGGATTAAAGGCGGATTATTTAGTAAGCACCCGAAATGATTTGAGAGAAGAACTAAGACGAAAGTTCTCAAATAAGGAAATAAACTATCTTTTTGTTGTAGACA
>DASTZB010000300.1:0-11817 GCA_035764525.1 Chitinophagaceae bacterium
AAATCCTGTTGCTGCAATGCCGCTGGGGAGCACCGGGAATATTTATACTTATACTGTTACGGCAAGCACATCCGCGGGTTGTATGGGTGTTGCATCGGCTACCTTGAAAGTATACAAAGGCCCTGATATTTATGTACCGACAGGCTTTACACCAAATGCGGACGGGAAGAATGATAAATTCTATCCCATAACGGTTGGCATTAAAGAAATCAATTATTTCAAGGTCTTTAATCGTTGGGGGCAACTAGTTTTTTTCACCTCAAAACTCAATGAGGGGTGGGATGGTAAACTTGGGGGTATCCAACAATCAACCGGCGTTTATGTATGGATTGTGCAGGCTACCACCAGGGATGGTAGAGTGATCACTAAGAAAGGAACAGTGATGCTGATTCGGTAGCTAATAAAAAAAACTGCCTGTGTAGTCTTCTTTCTGAAAACTGCCTGGCGTTTATAACAATTTATGATTCTGAATCCGTTTTGAAAAAATCATTAATTCAAACTAATGATATAAATCTTCTCTTAAAAAGTTTGAAGTCACTCAACCAGGGCCTATTACATTCTCCGGGGCAATGCCAATTTTCCGGGCTGGAAAACAGAATTGTAAGCGTTGTTGATTTGTTCGTATGATTTCATAAACTGATTCTTTATTGTAATAATCTTGTGATCTCCTGTACGTAATTCTTAGAATTACGTACAGGAGTTTTGTTTGAGTAGAGTATTTATGCTATGGTAAAAGTATAAATGTTAATGTGAGGCGCTTTACAGGTAGTTTATCAAATATTGTTAAAGAAGTTTAATGATAGCCTGATAATGCGCTGGTATAAACTTGATTTTTTTGGAACAACAATAGAAGAATTGACAATCGAAAAGATATTTTTTGCGTGAGCTGGCGTTGTGGTACGGATTAGCTGCATGACCAAACTTAAATTTCTAGTTCGCTGCATGTATTGCTGCAATAGAAGCAGTTGATCCTGGTATTGTCATTATGCTGCATGTTGCATTAGGTGGGCAAAATGATGAAACTCTATTTTTCATTAATCAAAAAAAAGAGAAACGTTCATTTTGATGTGATCGGTCTTTCTTATTATCCGAAATGGCATGGCACATTGGATGATCTTCGTGATAATATGAATGATCTTATTAGAAGATATGATAAAGACATTATCGTTCTGGAGTACTCAGCAAAAAAGCAGGAAGTAAACAAGCTAGCCTTTGAATTGACTCGTGGAAAAGGGAAAAGTACTTGTATCTGGGAGCCATTGAGTACATGGGAAAAGATATTTGATACCGTAAGGCAAATGCCTTGATAAAAGTGTCTGATGAGGTCAGTAAAAAATATTTAAGCGGAAATTGATTTGTTGTATCTTCTGTTTTTGAAAAGTATTATGATGAAGACCCTCATTGCGATCTTTTATTTGTTTTTAGTAGTTTGTCAGGCATGCAATAACAATGACGGAAAAAAAGAAATAAACAAAGAAGAGTGGAAATCGTTGTTCAACGGGAAAGATCTATCAGGCTGGGATATAAAGATCAAAGATCATTCGTTAGGCGAGAACTATAAACATACTTTTCGTGTTGAAGACAGTATGATCCGTGTTGTTTACAGTGACTATGAAAAATTCAACAACCAATTCGGTCATCTTTATACACACAAACCTTATTCGAATTATAAATTAAAACTTCAATACAGATTTGTTGGAGATCATTTACCAGACGCTCCGGAATGGGCAGATAGAAACAGCGGCGTGATGCTTCATTCACAATCAGCACAAAGTGTAGACCTCAACCAGAATTTCCCTGTATCATTGGAGTTTCAATTTCTCTGCGGAAATGGGAAGGATACGGTTCCAACAGGCAATGTTTGTACACCCGGCACTTTTCTTACTTATAATGGAAAAACTTTTTTAGGCCATATTCAGAATTCAAATAGTAAAACTTATTTAAAGAATGAATGGATCAGTGCTGAGGCTGACGTATATGGCGATTCATTGGTGCGTCATATTATTAACGGCGATACAGTTCTAACTTATACTAAACCTATGATCGGTGAGGGCTTTGTCAGCAATAACAATTCATGGACATGGGCAGGCATTACCGACTCATTGATCTGGATAAATAAAGCAAACACACCTTTGAATGAAGGTCATATTGCTTTGCAGGCTGAAAGTCAGCCTGTGGATTTTCGCCGGATAGAAATACTCGATCTTGTTGGCTGTACTGACCCAAAAGCAAAGAATTATAAGACTTACTATGTCAGATCCGATAACAGTCAATGTAAGTATTGACTATCCTTTAGCAGGCCCAGGGAGTTTTTCTTTTCAGTAACTTGAATTAAAATAATTGAAATGAAAACAGCGATCGTAACCGGCGCTTCCGGAAATATGGGACAAGCAGTGATAAAAAAATTTATTGATGAAGGATATAAAGTGATCGGGACTATTATTCCCAACGATCCTGTTCCAATGGATTTCCCGGCTGATAAACTAGATAAGGTTGTTGTTGACCTGATGAATGAAGATGATTCAGCAAAACTTATAGCTTCAGTTATTTCAAAATATGGTTCAGTAGATGCCGCCGTATTGACCGTTGGCGGTTTCGCAATGGGATCAGTTGCTGAAACAAGAACAAGTGATATTGGAAAACAATTCAAGCTGAATTTTGAGACGGCTTATAATGTAGCAAGACCTGTGTTTGTGCAAATGATGAAACAAAACAGCGGAAGAATTTTTATTATTGGTTCGAAACCGGGTTTGAGTTCTGTGAATAGTAAAGGAATGGTGGCTTATGGTTTAGCCAAATCACTCATCTTTCGTCTCGCAGAATTAATGAATGCAGAAGCCAAAGGAACAAATGTTGTTGTTTCTGTTATTGTACCAAGTACGATCGATACACCACAAAATCGTAAATCAATGCCGGATGCTGATCCTGCTAAGTGGGTAAAGCCGGAAGCGATCGCGGATGTTATTTATTTCTATTGTACTGATGCAGCAGCAGTATTGAGAGAGCCTGTGATCAAAGTGTATAATAACGCTTGAATAGAAAAATGAGCAGCCAAAAATTAATTCAATTCTTCAAAAATTCAAATCTTGTTTCCCAAAAAGCGGCGGAAGAGATCGCCAGTACATTTTCTCCGAAGGAGATAAAGAAGAATAGTTTTTTATTAAAAGAAGGAAGGATCTGTGATGAATACTTTTTTTTAGAGAATGGATTTATAAGAGCCTTTGCTAATGATATCGACGGCAATGACGTAACGACTAATTTTTATTCATCCGGCCAGGTTGTTTTTGAAGTGTCTTCTTTTTTTAACCGCACAGTATCAAAAGAAAATTTCCAGGCAATAGTTGATTGTGAAGGTTGGTATATTACTTATGAGCAATTGAACAACCTGTTTCATTCGATGCATGATTTCAGAGATTTCGGACGTTCAATACTTGTCAAAGGTTTTTCTTCGTTAAAAATAAGAATGCTGTCCATGATCACGGAGACAGCTGAACAACGTTACGATACACTGCTCAAAACTAACCCGGAAATATTTCAGCAGGCAGCGCTCAAGCATATTGCCTCTTATTTGGGCATTACTGACACGTCATTGAGCCGTATACGTAAAGAGTATACAAAAAAATAAACTCCTTTTCATTTCTTGCCATTTGCTAAGTGTACCGGCTAGCTGGTGCTGTTTCTTTGTGTAATGGATCAACAAACAATAAAACTTTATACAATGAAAAATAACTTTTCAGCTCCCGGTTTTTTATGGCCATTGCTTACGCTGGCCTGTTTAGTACTTATTTTAACTGGTTTAAGGGCCGTATTAAAAAGAACAAATTTGGAAAGGAACACGCAGAATAAAATATTTTTTGGAACAACATTTTTTCTGGTAACCTGGGTAGGCTTGTTAACTGTTCTTTCCATCAATGGCTTCTTTTCTGATTTCAGCAAATTGCCGCCTCGGCCGGCCTTGGCCATGCTCATACCATTGCCAATAATTATATTCATTGCTTTTTCTAAAACCGGAACACAATTGCTCCAAACAGTTCCTTCGCATTGGTTAGTATTCATGCAATCATTCAGGATAGTTGTTGAACTATTGCTTTTGTTTGCATTTATGTCAGGCAAGGTGCCAGTGCAAATGACTTTTGAAGGAAGAAATTTTGATGTGCTCACAGGTGTATTGGCATTGCCCGTTGGATATCTTATTGCAAGGAAGAAAAGCTATTCATCAAAATTGATCATTGCTTTTAATATAATTGGGATTGTATTGTTATTAAACATCCTGGTGATCGCAGTACTTTCTATGCCGACATCGATTCGATATTTTATGAATGAACCTTCCAATACGTTAGTGGCACAGTTCCCTTTTATTTTATTGCCTGGTGTATTGGTCCCGATCGCCTATACAATGCATATTTTTTCCTTACGCCAATTGCTCGCAAAACAAAGAAAGATGGACATTAATTATGTATCGCATCGATCAGCGAGTTTATCACAGTCCTGACCTGGTCTAGCGTTACCGGATCTTTTACTTCATTCTTTTCATTTAGCTTGGAGCGGATAAAAGATAACAGTAGCGTTGCTCCTTCTGGAATTTTCGCACTGATCGCTTTTAAGGTAAGTAAGAATGCCGCATGAGCTTTATCTCCACCTGTTGCTGCAGTAATAAGCGCAACCGGTTTATCGGGAAAAGCAGTAGAAGAAGATACGGTCCAGTCCAATGCATTCTTCAAGGCACCGGGTACGCCAAATGCATATTCAGGGATAACAAAAAAAACTCCATCAGCTTCAGATAATAACTTTATAAACGCTTCAACTGTTTCCGGGATCTCGTTGCTGTCATTAAAAGCTGGTATCTCGGCAAGACCATTGTAGATCGTGAATTCCACTTGTTCAGGAACCAAGCCTGCTACTACATTTAGAATTGCGCTGGCAGAAGAGTTAGCTCGAAGGCTGCCTGATATTCCGAGGATTTTTATTTTTCTTTTCATTACTGTTACTAAGCTAATGTAAAATCATCCTGATAAATGTAGAACCGCGGACATTTACATTAAATTTGGATAAGTCTGAGAACTATCCCGTTACGTTTTATTAAATACCAGAAATGCTTTCTATATGAAACAAACGGACACGCTTATTATCGGTGCAAGCATTTCTGGGTTAGCTTCAGCAGCCACTTTACAAAAACAGGGTATTGAATATATCATAATCGAAAAGCACTCACAGTCAGTTGCGCCATGGCGCAATCATTACGAACGACTGCATTTACATACGAATAAAAGAATTTCAAACTTGCCATATAAAAAATTTGATAATACAATACCCCGCTATCCTGCGCGACAACAGGTAGTAGATTATTTAGAAGATTATCAAAAAGAATTTAATATCGACCCGGTTTTTAATACGGAAGCAAGATCAGTAAAAAAAGAAAATGGTTACTGGCTCACGGAAACCAATAATGAAACTTTCAGATCTAAATACGTAATAATGGCTACCGGGCCATTTGGAAAACCAAAACCGGTCAACTTTAAAGGAATGGAAGCTTTCCCCGGCAAGCTCATTCATAGCTATGCATATAAAACCGGTAAAGATCTTAAAGGACAAAAGGTATTGGTTGTTGGCTTTGGTAACTCGGCGTGCGAAATTGCCATTGATCTTTATGAACAAGGTGCAATGCCTTCTATGTCGGTTCGCTCTGCTGTAAATGTGATACCACGTGATCTCCTCGGTATTCCCATTCTTGAGATAAGCCAGGTAATGAGCCGGCTGCCGCCACGAATTGCGGATACCATCAATGCCCCTTTGATGAGACTATTGTTTGGCGATATTAAAAAGCTGGGTTTAAAAAAATTGCCGTATGGCCCTTTCGAACAAATTCAAAAAAACGGGAGCATCCCCGTACTCGACATCGGTATTATAAAGCATATCCGCAAAGGACATGTAAAAGTTTATAATGATATAGACCATATTGATGGGTCAACGATCCATTTTACCGATAACAGGAAAGAAAATTTTGATGCTATTGTTGCCGGCATTGGTTATTACCCGAATGCTGCAGAGATCGTGAGTGCTGATACAACCCGATTTGAAGATCTCCGGTCATGTGCCGGCAAACAAAAATATTTCGGGAAAGATGGATTGTATTTCTGTGGTTTTTGGATCAGTCCAAGAGGCCAGATACAAGAGATATCGTCAGATGCGCAAAAAATTTCAAAAGATATTGCTAAAAAAGAAAAAATTGCCAGGAACTAAAGTGACTTACATCAACTATCATCCGCCATATTGCACCTCGTAGCGCCTTTTGTAACTATTCAGTTCTTTCACGGGAGCCTTACTGAATAAATTACTGGCGATACACAACAGCCTGCTTAGCACCTTTTGCTTTTGTTGCTTATCAGGTGTAAGATCAAACATCTTTTCATCGATGAATGGATTCTCACTGTACTGAAGGATCATGTCGTCAAGAGTAAGATTTGTACTCATAGAAAAGTTTTTAATGATGAACTATATAAATCTTTTAAAAAACCGTGCCAACTCTGAAATGCCTTTGTTGACAAAACAAAACAAGGAAGCCTGGGTAATAAAATACTCAGTTGCCTATTGTCTTGGTTTGTCTGGGCGGGTATTACCAGCAAATAAACGGTTAAATTTGAATCGGGAATTTATACCAACAGGTTGCGACCATTATTACGACAACAATATTTTAACATGAAAGCCGCCGTCCGTTCAAAATATGGTTCAGGAGAGATTTTAAGTATACAGGAGGTCGTTAATCCAACTCCCAAAGACAATGAAGTATTGATAAGAGTATATGCGGCGAGTGCAAACAGGAGCGATTATCATGTATTGACCGGCAAGCCGCTTCCGATGAGATTGTTCACAGGTTTATTCAAACCGAAGCTAGCAGTTACAGGATCAGACTTTGCCGGGCACGTGGAAGCAACAGGCCAGGCTGTCAGATCATTTAAAGTCGGTGATAAGGTGATGGGCTTTGGTGGTGGTTTGGGAACCGGAACTCATGCACAGTACGTAACATTCCCGGAAACAAAAAGAATTGTATTAATGCCCGGTAATATAAGTTATGAACAGGCAGCCGCTTGTCTGGAAGGAGCCTACTATGCCGCGATGGGTATTCACCAGCTAAAACCAGCGGCCGGGCAAAAAGCATTGGTGTATGGTGCAACGGGTGCCATCGGTTCAGCATATGTACAGTTCTTAAAATATTATGATGTCTATGTGACGGCGGTATGTGGCGGTGAGAACAGGGAACTGGTAAGATCATGGGGCGCTGATAAAATAATTGATTATAAAACGGAAGATTTTACAAAAGATAATGAGCAATATGATTTTGTTATCGATGCAGTAGGCAAAAGCAGTTTTGCAAAATGCAATCGGCTGTTAAAGAAAAAGGGGATCTATGCTCCATCCGGTGGAGCTGAGAATTTATTGCTGGTACTCATTAACCCGCTATTGCGTGGTAAGAAAGTTTTATTCCCCAGAGATAATAAGGGCAACCTCGGTTTTATAAAAGACCTGCTTGAAAAAGGAAGTTTCAAACCGGTAATAGATAGAATATATCCGCTTGAAAAAATAGGGGAAGCATTTACATACGTGGCCACTGGTCAAAAAATAGGGAATGTTATTATTAAAATGGACTAAGCTTTTGTACTACTATTAAGCTTCTGTTGCACAGTTTAGTCAGAGAGCAGCGAAGGGCACTCTTGTACATCCGGTTTCTCAATTCAACATTTTTGGATGAATTGGCGCAATAAAGTAGTTTTAAGTTGCGGCAACAACTGAGTTATGTACAAATTTCATAAAACCCCTTCTATGAAAAATATATTACTCTTATTACTGGTTTCGTTTAGTCTGCCTGCTTTCGCACAGAATGATCCACAAGAAGTAACTCCGGCAATTCAAAAAAAGATAAGAGCAGAAATCGACAAAGCTACTATCAAATTACAGGCGGAGTTGAAAGCCGGCGAAAAAACGCCTTTACAAATCGGGTTTTCCGTCGATACATTTCGGGTTGAGAAATATTTTGAACAATACACAGCGTACGACTATACCACTGTGGGAATGGTGACTGCTGGTTACGAAGCAGCACATGCTTATGACAGCTTACTAAACAAATACTATAAGAAATTGCTAAGCAAATTAAAAGCCACTGACAAGACGGTTCTGGTACAAGCTCAAAAAGCATGGGTTGCGTTTCGTGATGCTGAAGAAAAATTAATCACTGCAGTTAGTGACGATGGCTATACTGGTGGTGGTACTGTGCAACACTTAGTAAACGTTTCACAATACTTGGAGTTGATCAAGCGGAGGGCAATCGAAATTTTTGAACACTTAGATCGGGTAAGTGATCAGTTCTGATTTTAGAGGCCTTTGTCCATACGGAGTCTTGCCCGACAAACATCAACAATAAAAAATGCTGAACGAGATATAAGTTTCACCAATCTGCCTGATTTGGATGAATTGGCGCAATAAAGTAGTTTTAAATTGCGGCAATATATAAGTTAGGTGCAATTTTGCAGGACCCGACACAGACAAACATTTTAACAAATTCATAAAATGAAATTAATTTATACTTTGACACTTTTATTCATGGCATTTTGCATGAATGCACAGACAAATTCCTTACAACTAAATCCAAATATTGTTTTACCCAAAGACAGCATTGAAAGCAAGAATTTGACAACTTCAATAAATGACTTTTTACTTTCTGCACAGAAACCTAACGAAGAAAATAAATTTATTCTTGAGAGTGAAAAAATAGAAACATTTATTTTGCTTGACGAAATTAACGGAATTGAAAAAAATGTCAAACTTAAGGATGACTTTTTCTACAAACCATATTTGACAAATCTTGTTCCATTAAAAGACAATAATTACCTGGTACAGGTCTCTTATATCGGAACTAATGAACGCATAGCATTTTTAAGAGCGAGTTTTGAATTTATTGCACATAAAAAAAGCAATTCGTTTGTATTTTCCTCACCACTTTTAGGCAACACTAAAAACTGGAAGGTTGAAAAACTAGGAAATAACATTTTCCATTATCAAAATACAATCAACGAAGAGAAAGTAAAAGAGTTTAATAAATTAACTACTTCTTTTGACTTGAAATTGAAATCGTCAAACAAAATAACCGACTATTATTGTTGCGACAATATTATTGAACTTGAAAAATTAATTGGGGTTGATTATAAATCTGACTATAATGGCAGAACGGAAAGTGTTTGGAGTTCTTCAATTGGTGACAGAAAACTAATTGTATTAGGTGACAACAATTCAAATTTTAATGAATTTGACCCTCACGATTTGTTTCACGATAGATTAAGTTTGGTAATTGCAAGAAATAAAGTAAATAAGCCTGTAGACGAAGGTTGTGCATATTTATATGGTGGTAGTTGGGGTTTGACCTGGAAAGAAATTTTCAAAGCATTCAAAGAACAAATTGCAAGTAATAAAAATATAAGTTGGACAGAAATAAAAGAAAACCCTGTTTACTTTAAAACAAAAGGGTATAATAATTCAGCCGACTACATCGTGAATGCTTTACTTGTCCAGAAAATAGAAAAAGAAAAAGGGTTTGCAGGTGTTTGGGAGTTATTAAATGTTGGGCCATTTGAAAAAGGAAATGAAAAATATTATCAAACACTTGAAAAACTAACTGGTATTACTAAATCAAATTACGACAACAAAATTTGGGAGTTGATAAACAATGAAAAATAAACTTGCACTATTCTAAAAGATATCTCTAACCATCTCAAATCTTTTAAGGTGAAAATATTGATATCCCTGGCACTTGTTCTTTTATTTGC
Source organism: Chitinophagaceae bacterium (assembly GCA_035764525.1). Taxonomy (GTDB): domain Bacteria; phylum Bacteroidota; class Bacteroidia; order Chitinophagales; family Chitinophagaceae; genus VBAS01. Next base: position 9,816 of record DASTZB010000300.1, read on the forward strand.
TTCCTGCAAAAAAAATTAAACCCGGGCGATGTGGACGCCGCGATGCAGCACTATGATCAATTGATCAAAAAAAATGGATGCCGATTCCATTGCTTTATTATATACGGAAGATGGTGAGCTGGGTGATGTCGCTAAAGGAAGAGATTCCATTCGCCGTTTCCTGGCAACATTTAAAAATGTAAAAGTATTATCACAGGTTTCAAAAACGACTTCAATTGAGATTACAGGCGACAACGCTTTGCAAAAAGGGAACTATATACAGACAGTTGTTGTGGATAATAAAGATACCATAACTGTAAAAGGAGAATATACTGCCAACTGGTTTTGGGTCAATAAAAAACAATTACTAATTAAAAAGATGGCCACAAAGCCGACTAAATAATTTATTTCAGTGTGATATTATCTGACTGATTTGGATGGATTGGTGCAATAAAGTAGTTTTAAATTGTGGCAATTCATGAGTTAGGCGTAATACAAAGGAGATAGCGCAAAAATCAAACACACAGACCTGAATGGACGAATTTGAAACTATAAAAGATTACGTTGCTCGTCACGTTGACCTGACAATAGACGAACAAGAATATTTTGTTTCGTTATTGAGAGTTAATAAAGTTCGTAAAAAACAACTTATAGTTCAGCCTGACTTTGTTTGCAAATACAGAAGCTACATTTACAAAGGTGCTATGAGAGCTTTTCTTGTGGACAATGATGCGCAAGAACATACGATAGTATTGGGTATTGATGACTGGTGGATTGCTGACTACAACAGTTACATTTTTCAACAACCGGCAACACTTTTTGTAGAAGCACTGCAAGAAACAACGCTTGTGCAAATTGACTACAACGCAGAGCAGTTACTTTTAGAAACTGTGCCAAAATTTGAAAAATTTTTCAGAATAATTACTCAGCGCGGCTACGCTGCTTTACAACAAAGGCTTCTTTCCAACCTTAGCAAAACTGCTGAAGAGCGCTATGAAGATTTTTTACAGAAGAACTCTAAGTTAGCTATGAAAGTGCCACAGTATGTTTTGGCATCTTATCTGGGTATGAGCACCGAATACCTTTCTAAACTCCGAAACAAAAGGGTTGCCAAAAAAAGGTGAATCAGTTCAACTTCTTTTTCTAATCCAGTTCATTTTTGTTATCTGCGAGCTATAGCACTTTTGCATTGTCAATAATGGCAAATTAAAATTTTAAACAAAAGTAAAATGACAACAACAGAAAAAGTAACTTTTGAAGTACCTGCAAGAGACCAGGTCTCAGAGAGCAATCAGGCAATTTTTGACCACATGCAAAAAGCATTTGGAATGGTGCCAAATCTTTATGCAACATTTGCATTAAACGAAACTGCATTGGCTGATTATTTGGCATTGCAAAATCGAAAAAGCACACTTTCTGCAAAAGAAAGAGAGATTATTAATTTGGTGGTGAGCCAGGTAAACGAATGTAAATATTGCACAGCAGCCCATACTGCAGTTGCAAAAATGAACGGATTTACTGAAGAACAAATACTTGAAATCAGAAGGGCACAAATTACATTCAATGACAAATTTGCCGTCCTTGCCAGGTTTGTAAGAGAAACAACTATCAATAAAGGCAGACCATCAGAAGTCGCTTACGACGAATTTTTTGAAGCAGGCTATACCAAAGCAAATTTTGTGGATGTGATGATAGTTATTGGAGACAAAATAACCAGTAACTATTTGCACAACATTACTCAAATTCCAGTGGATTGGCCAACAGTTCCTAAAATCTAACCATCAATTATTATGAAAGAAAAAATTTGGTTTATTACTGACGTTTCAAGCTCCTGGTCTTCGTAGTGTTCATTAAAAATAAAAACCTCTTTATCGCTGGCCTGAGTTACAAACTCAGGCCAGCTTCTGTGAGATAAAAGTTTCGCCAATCTGCCTGATTTGGATGGATTGGTGTAATAAAGTAGTTTTAAGTTGCTGCAACACATGGGTTGGCGGCTCTTTATGACCTCATTGATCTTCATACA
>DASTZB010000301.1:0-2900 GCA_035764525.1 Chitinophagaceae bacterium
TGGCGATATTAAGTTACTAAAATGAGAGCTACGGTGGAATAAATGGGCTGGTTAAAGTTCTCACGAGTGCGCAGGCGTTCTTTTTTATAATAATAAATCCATGCTTTAATTTTAAAACATTCGCCTATAGCCTTTCGCAGATAACGCTATGTTATGTTACAATAGGTTAGGGCTGTGTAGCGAAGCATCTTATATTTATTTCTAAGATGCAAGCGAAGAAGGGGAAGCGTGGGGAACACAAAGTGTTCAGAAAGGGCTGTGTGCCTATTTAACATAACATACATTATAAGAAAAAGATATGAAGTTCAGTGGCGCCGGGAATTCCATAATTAATCTTATGTTGAATAGCTGTTGAAATATTCATTTATATTTATACAAATGAACAAAACTCCGAGTTTGGATCATTTGCAATTTGATCCGAAATATAATCTCCAGATGATGTTTGAAGTGCTTGTTGAAATTATTGCCCTGCAACAAGCAACGAATAAAGTGCTTACCAGGAGACTTTATGGCGAAGAAGAAATTATGATTGAACTTGAAATATTAAAAGCCTGCGCCGATCTGAAACCAAGGATCATGGAATCATTGTATGCACAGTTTGGCAAAACGCCCTCAATCATTCCCAGGAAGCCCAAATCCAGAACCAGGACTAAATCCAAGGCCAAACGTAAGCCGGGATCGTAATTTCATTTCCTCACGATCTTATCCCTGATCTCTTTCCAGGTGATTACATAGATATTATTTTCGCTTAAAACCTTTTTGCATTCAGGGCTTGAAAAGAAATTAAAATCTTCCTGGCGCCAGGCTGCGCCCCAATCCGGATGATCGATCGTTATGGCACGCATTTCATCATCATTGTATGCAGTATGTATAATAAGGTATGTAAGCCCTGGTTTTAAGTTTTTTATGCCATTGGTATAGAAATTTACAAAACCATTTTTAAAATCCTGCGGCGAGGCAGAAAGAATATAGTCTACCAAAACGTCCTTATCTGAAACGATCGTATCAAATTTTACTTTTAATCCAGCTTCCAATAATCTTGGTATAAAAACAGGAATTTTAAACTCATGTCCTACTTTCAAATAAGCTTTAAAGTAATCGAACCGCTGCAATGCCGTACCCATATGTGCATCCAAATGTGTTGGATCTACGCCAAATTGTTTTGCTTTAATCACCTGGTTCCGTATTTCTGTTTCAACTTCTGCAGCGGTGGCCGTTTGATAAACGCTGTCAACAGATGAATAAAGAAAGCCATTCTTATTTACAAGTCCCGACACTTTTTCTTTTGAAGTTACTGGTCCCCATTTATAATATTTCCATTCACTCGTTAATGTTACATGCAAACCCAGGTCGGCCGAAGGATTCAATTGTGCATAAGCAGCAATTTCGGAAAACCATGGCGTTGGTACCATAATGCTTGCAGAACTTACACTTCCTTTTTGCATAGCTGCTATTGAAGCTGCATTTTCTGAATGTGAGACTCCCAGGTCATCAGCATGAATGATCACAAGCTTTGCATCTTTTGGATAACCCAGCCTCTCCTGTATTGTTTTTGGCTGGCTAAATATGGAAGTTGAAAACAATATTGATAATAAAATGATAATCCCCTTTTGCATTTATTCTTATTTTTAAGAGTACTCCAAATTAATGAAATTAAGAGAAACGATATTAAAAGAACATTCAAAGGCAAATTGTATGCGAATTGTAAAATGGGTTGGTGATGATCAAAAAAGATTTGATGAATTATTCAATTTGTTTTTGAATGATGAATATCGTGTAGTACAAAGGGCGGCATGGCCAATGACTTATTGCGTAGAAGATCACCCAGGGTTTGTCAAAAAGCATTTTGGGAAAATTTTAAAAGCACTTGAAAAACCGGGAGTACATGATTCAGTAAAAAGAAATAGCATTCGGTTTTTACAATACGTCGATATTCCCAAGAGATTTCACGGGCGAGTAATGGATATTTGTTTTCGATATTTTTCCTCGCCTACCGAGGCTGTTGCAATAAAAGCTTTTTCTATAACCGTATTGCAGAAACTTTCTAAATTATATCCTGAGATCATCAACGAGATCAAATTGATAATTGAAGAAAGATGGGATTATGAAACGCCGGCATTTAAAGTGAGAGCAAAGAAATTACTTAAAGAATTTTCTTAGTAAAGATGGTAACAGGTGAGCCTTCGGCAAGAAATACCGATGCTGGTTGTGAATGATCTAAAATATCAAAATCATTACCATATAACTTCTTAAAATCACAATCAATATTATAATTATTTATTGGATAAATGTCCCATCGCGGATGTGCAACTTCGTACTCTCCTGTTTTATTTTTATCGACTGATGAATAGCCCCAATAATGTTCAGTGATAAATTCTTCTTCACTACCCGGTCTTATTTCATTGAATTTTGGGTCTGCTTGTACTTCCAATTTGTTCCATTTACCATCTTTTTTCCAGTAATAGCCGATGGTAAGCTGATCAGCTATTTCCCATTTATGTTTCATGATATAGGTCGCATAGCGTTCTTTATATAAGCTGTTAGCGACAACAGTTATGGCAGGTTTAGGAACAAATTCATTGATAAAAACAACGCCTCGTTTCCAATCATTTCCTGATCTGTAACGAACATAGAACCTAAGATTGACTTCCGGGAAGTTTGAATGAAATGGAATGGCAATGCCTCGCAATTTGGTTTTTAAAAACATAAACCCGATAAGGCTAACATAATACTTATTATTCCATGTATCCAGTTCAGTACCGGCGGGAACATATTTTTTCAAAATACCGGGATCAAAGTCGTAATTGGCCATTATCAGCTTTCGCCATTCCGCAGTGAGGAATTTCTGTTGGCTCATTTTTTTGTTTTCTTAAATTCTTTAAAGATTAGCCGCAAACTTT
>DASTZB010000302.1:0-5330 GCA_035764525.1 Chitinophagaceae bacterium
ACTGCAGCAATGCAAAACATGGTTACACCTAAATGCCGCCTGTTATATAATAATGGTAAGAACTTTTTATTGAGTCTTGCCAGCGGACCAATACTTAGTATGATATGCAACAACAAAACCGCCAATGTCGAAGTGGAACGGATCAGCACTGTTTCAAAAGTATAATCAGGATTAAAGGCAGCAGTGAGTAGAATAAAAGTGAGAAGGTATAGCACGCAGAATGCGAATATGAGCCAGTCATATATTTTCTTTTGCCTGTTCCAACCTACTGCTGCATATCCAACACTCATTGACTAAAATTTATAGAATCAGTTACTCGCATTTTTATTATATCGTATAAAACGAATTTATCTCTGTAGTCGAACTTATTATCTGTGACCCGGAGATCAAAAATCTTAAGCCGAAAATGTTGCGTACCCCCGCCTTCTATTCTGCCAAGCAGTTCCTGTTTATCAATACTGTTATCAGAGGCATCTATCACTTTATATAACAACAATGAGTCATTCGGTGATTCTTTCTTATTAATAAATTCAAGATTCAGATCATACTCCCACCCAACAGGTTTTTTAGTTGTTACAAAATTTGGAGCCAGGATATTGATCTTATAATTCTCCTTTTCGACTGAAGCAATTGGATGATAGGCTGAAGCTGGTGCTGCATGTTGCAACAACTCTTGAGTCACCTTCTTCGGTACTGCCATCCATGCAACAATGATCCCAACCGGGATCAGCACAGTCCAGAGTACCCATATCTGTAAGTGTCTTTTTCGAAGTGACTTTATCATTGCTGATTTTCTTTCGTGAAAAGTGAAACGTCAGACGTGAAAGGTTTACAATAATTTGGCGTTTCACTTTTCACCTTTCACGTCTCGCGAATTTTTTTATTTGCTCTCATCCATCTCCCTAACAACACCGGCCAGAAAACTATCACTCCGGGTATAATAATTATTTTAAATCCGATCGTACCACCATGTGCTCCTTCATCCACTTTGGTCAACCCCTTCATTAAAAAAGGAATAACAAACAGTACACCCAGCAGCAAATAGATCAAAAGGAGTATCAATATAGTTAGTACAAACATCATAGTTGTTTCGTGAAACGAGAGACGACAAACGTCAAACGGCCGTATTTTTTCACGTTTCACTTTTCACGTTTGACGATTTAATGTCTTCGACTATCAGCAAACTATTGAAGCCACTAAATCCATCTGGCTCACGATAAGGATTGTCAACATCTTCCATCCACATCTTATCATCAATAAAAAATTTATACTTGTAGCGACCGGCAGGCAACATCGGGATCTCGATCTTCCACAAACCATTCCGACCCGGCTCCAGCAACAATACATCATTCGCCCATGCATTAAAACTTCCGGCCAACGATACCTGCGATGCACAATCACTCTGCATATAAAACTCGATCGAGTTTTTTTGTTGGTTGACAAAAGGCGATGCATTAGCTTTCATGATCAGCTCACGTTTCAGCACTTTCAATAGTGCCTTGCGTGGACGAATAACACCAAAGCCCTGCCGTTCGGCCGGCCATCCATCAATTCGTTTTGCAGTACTGAAAAGAACTTCACGTATCGCATCCACCGTCAGTTCCGGTCTTGCTTCCAGTATCTGTGCTATCAATGAGCAAACGATCGGCGCTGCAAACGATGTTCCATCCACATGCATATAATGCGGCGAAATATATTTACAGGCTTGTATGCGACGAACAATTGCTTCACGAATAAAAGTTACATCATTTGAAGCATACACCGCAAAATCAAGATTCACACCAGGGCTCGACTTTCTCACTGCCGACACCAATTCATCATCAGGTGTATTCACCAAACTGTATAATGCTGCCGCTTCGGTTTGTTCTTTTGTTCCTGGTAATATCGGCGCTGCGATCCAGATCGCATTTGCAATAAGCTCAGGCTTCATCAATCCATCCACTGTAGCACCATAAGCAGAATGATACAATCTTGTATCATCAAACAAATTATTTTCATCATCGATACCACCCACAGCAATTACATGAGGCGAGTTGGCCGGAGACTTAATAACTCCATGTTCATCATTACCTACTGCTGCTACTACTATAATTCCTTTCTTAACTAATTCTTCGGCCAACTGGTCAACCTCACTTTGTTTATAGGAAACAGTCATGTCATCACTAACACTCATATTTACTATGCGGATATCATATTGCTCATGATGTTCAAGCACCCATTGCAAAGCCTTCACTATATTTTCTGTAGTGATATGACCTTTATCATTCATTACTTTCAGTAACACCAGCTCAGCATTATTGGCAATCCCTTTATACAAACCATTACTCAAATAACCATCACCGGCACAGACAACAGATGTCATCGTACCATGCCACATTGATTGAAAGGTTCCCAAAATCCTCTCCTTCGGATGGGTGTGGGTTGGTCCCTTTGTTATATCAACAATCGTTTTAATTCTATTCTTATGTATAGTCAGATCGGGATGCGTATAAAACCCGCTGTCGATAAAACAGATCGCTACACCTTTACCTGTAAATCTTGCATCAGCATCCAAACGCAACGGCACCGGCAATATGATAAAATCATCCGCACTCTTTACCCGGAAATAAGGCCCCACTTCCGGTAATATCCGTTGCTGCATCACCACTTCGGTATGATAATAATCCACGCAACGACTGCAGGCGCCATCATTTACAGACCAATCGGGGTTATGCTCTTTGATCTTTTCCAGTACAAACTTTTCATTATCGATATGATAACGGTACAATAATTTGTCAACCTGGTCGCCACAAAGAGGACAAACAATATTTTCATGCTGATTCATTATCTGCAAAGGAAAAAAGGATCAGGTTCAACCACTGTCTTTCAGATGACGAAGAGGTTGATTATCCGGAGATTTTTATTATCACAGTTGTGACCAAACCTGTTTCCAGGTCAATAAAATATTGCTGCATAGCTCTTCGCAAATGATTGCCATGCTGTAGTGTCTTTTATCTGCCATAACAATGCACCAATCAAAAAGACAATAAACACTACGAGGAATGGCTTGTAGTTCTTCTTCTTGTAAAGATCAAAACCAAGCAAGAAGCCAACTATTGCGAGGTCAAGCATATCAGTTATTGTCAATGCTGTTGGAAACTCCACACCACTGCTTATGAGTCCACGACCTACTCCGGGCCCAATAGCTATTATGCCTGTAGCGATCATATATCGCATATGTGATGCAGAATTTTTTCTGTAGAACATTGCTAATGCCCAAAAGATGGCGAAGGTGATATAGCCCCTGATATCTAACACCATGGTGGCCAAAACTTCATGTTCAGGAAAACTTCCAATTGACCTCCCATATGATCCCCTGCCTACCAGGAACATGGTTACAATAATAAGTGGTCCAAGCACCCAGGATACTTTACCAATTGTTCTATGGAGTTGTGCTCTTCCGTAATTGATAAGTAAAGGCTGTACTATCAGCAATATCATCCACATCATCAAAAAGATCCCGTGGATATGAATAGTAGGGGTTTTGTTTTTGAAATTCGGGAATTCGCTGGTATAAGTTCGATAAAATCCCCATTGCACTCCGATTATAATTAATATGATGAAGATGGCGGTGTTGCGGTAAACTTTAAGCATGGCTTGTAATTGATGGTTTGTTGAAGATAATTAAAATATATAATTGCGACATGGCAATCTTAATTCCAACTGAAAATGTTTGCATGAATATCAGTTTGGCGAATTTTCCTGATTTGGATGGATTGGTGCAATAAAGTAGTTTTAAAAAAACATTTTGAGATTGTTTGCTTTTAACCAACTATCAATCTATGTCAAAGATCCTGATCAATAATATTATCCGACAGCTGAATGAAATTCAGGAGGGCTCACTTTGGTTTGATCAATGCTTTAAAGATAAAATTGATGGTTTGCCGCATGAAGAAGCTTTCAAAAGACCCATACCAGAAGTTCACAGTGTTGCTGAACATATTTCTCATATCATCGAGTGGAGAAAAGAATGTCTTCTAAGGTTCAAAGGACAAAGAACTGATCTTATGAATGGCCCGGATGACTGGAAAGACAATGATGAGCTTTTTAAAATTGGTTGGTATAATCTAAAAAATGCTTTTTATCAAAGTACACTAACCCTGATCGATGCTTTAGAAGATCATGATGACGATTACCTGGAAACAAAGTTCTTAGACACTAATTATGATTTTCATTACCTGATCGAAGGAATAATTCAACATGATCTATACCATCTTGGGCAAATAGGTATAACTATCAAGTTGGTAAAACAAAAATGAAACCTTTCGTTGGCCGGAGTATGCAACTTAGCCATTCCAATTTGAAAGAACCGGATTTGGATGGATTGGTGCAATCAAGTAGCTTCAAGTTACGGCGATACATGAGTTAGTGGCAATTAAACTGACACAACAAAACATGACACAGAGCAATGCGACAAAAACTAAATTTAATAACACTCGGCGTTGACAACTTTAAAAAATCGCTAGACTTTTACGAGAAAGGACTTGGTTGGAGAAAGTCCGACAAAAGTATGGACGGTTTAGCTTTATTTCCATTAGGTGGAATTGTCCTGGCTTTGCACCCACGACAAGAACTTGCAGACGACACGACATTAAAATATCAAGCGACAGAATTTTCGGGACTAACAATTTCTTACAACACAAAATCAGAAAAGGAAGTTGATGACATTTTGCAACAGGTTGCAAAATTGGGTGCCACAATCGTAAAACCTGCACAAAAAGTTTATTGGGGTGGTTACAGTGGTTACTTCAAAGACCTGGACGGACACTTGTTTGAAGTCGCATACAATCCATTTTGGGAATTGGACGAGAACGAAAACATAAAACTGTAATGAGAGCAACGCAGGGAACAAAAGAATTGGCAGATCGCTGATGTGTGGTATATACTTTCGACAATCTACCTGATTTGGATGGCTTGCCGCAATAAAGTAGCTTTAAGTTGCGGCAATACAATAGTTGTGCGTCATTCAAAAATTACCTTACATGAAGAATAAGCTTTTTATATTAACAGTTCTTGTCTTTCTCATCGAACTTGAACAGGTACAAGCACAACAAGTTATTCGACTTTATTCTGGAAAAGCTCCCGGTTCTGAAAACTGGACTTGGGAAGAGCAAAATTTAGGAGGAGGTTATCTAAGAGATGTAACGGATCCGACTTTAACGGCTTTTGTTCCTTCAAACCCAAATGGTATTGCTGTTATTATCGCACCGGGCGGGGGTTTTCATTACCTCGTTTATGAGCTTGAAGGGACAGCCGTAGCAAAAAAATTAAATGAAAAAGGAATAACTGCC
>DASTZB010000303.1:0-2239 GCA_035764525.1 Chitinophagaceae bacterium
TGGCCGCCTTCTTCATAACCCACATATCCCGGAGGTGCACCGATCAAACGGCTTACAGTGAATTTTTCCATGTACTCACTCATATCAATTCTTATCAGCGCATCTTCACTGTCGAACATATATCTTGCCAATGCTCTTGCCAACTCCGTTTTACCAACACCAGTGGGTCCCAGGAAAATGAAAGTACCAATTGGCTTCTTTGGATCTTTTAATCCCACACGGTTACGCTGAATAGCTTTTACCACTTTGGCAATCGCCTCTTCCTGCCCTACTACCATATTTTTCATGTCATCGGCCATACGGCGAAGCTTTTCAGTTTCTGCCTGCACCATTCTTTTTACAGGTATGCCTGTCATCATACTCACCACTTCAGCTATTTCTTCTTCACCAATTGGATATTTCTTATGCTTGCTTTCTTCTTCCCATTCATTTTTTGCTTTCTCTAATTCTTCTGCTAATCTTTTCTCCGTATCACGAAGAGAAGCAGCTTCTTCAAACTTCTGGCTTTTTACCACCTTATTCTTTTCATTCTTTACATCTTCTATTTTCTTTTCAAGGTCAAGAATATTCGGTGGTACGTTGATGTTTTTTAAATGCACTCTTGCTCCCACTTCATCCATCACATCAATTGCTTTATCAGGAAGCAAGCGGTCGGTCATGTAACGATCACTCAATCTTACACAGGCATCAATTGCTTCTACTGAATAAGACACATTGTGATAATCTTCATACTTGCTTTGAATATTTGTAAGTATCATGATTGTTTCATCCACTGAAGGCGGTTCAACCATTACTTTTTGAAAACGGCGATCCAATGCGCCGTCTTTTTCAATATACATTCTATATTCATCCAGGGTAGAAGCGCCGATACATTGTAATTCGCCCCTTGCCAAGGCTGGTTTAAAAATATTTGAAGCATCTAATGAACCGCTGGCGCCACCCGCACCTACAATAGTATGGATCTCATCGATGAATAGGATGACATCACGATTCTTTTCCAGTTCATTCATGATCGCTTTCATTCTTTCTTCAAACTGGCCGCGATATTTCGTACCAGCCACCAAAGCAGCAAGATCAAGCGAAATAACCCTTTTATCATACAACACACGGGAAACTTTTCTTTGTACGATGCGCAAAGCAAGTCCTTCAACAATTGCGGTCTTACCCACACCTGGTTCACCAATTAAAATTGGATTATTCTTTTTACGACGTGATAATATTTGTGAAACCCTTTCGATCTCCCTTTCACGACCAACGATCGGATCCAATGCACCAGTTTCAGCAAGACGAGTGATATCTCGCCCGAAATTATCAAGAACAGGTGTTTTACTTTTTGCTGTACTCGCGGCACCCTGGCGACCGCCTTTTTGCTGGTATTTTTTTTCTTCATCAAAATCATCATCACCTTCATCACTAAATTCAGCGCGGGGTTCATTACTTTTCATTATTCCTACCTCATTACGGAAAAGATCATAATCCACATCAAACTGATTCAAAATTTGAGTAGCAATATTTTCCTTGTTTTTTAAAATTGAAAGCATCAGGTGTTCAGTTTCCACGGTTGGGCTTTTTAGAGCCTTTGCCTCAAGAACTGTTACACGAATTACTTTTTCTGCCTGCTTTGTTAACGGAAGGCTATTTATATTGGCGATATTTTTCCCCGTTTTATCCTTTACGGCGAGCTCTATTTCCTTTCGCAATTCATAGAGGTCGACATTAAAGCTTTTCAGGATCTTGATCGCTGTATTTTCCCCTTCCCGGATAAGGCCAAGCAGGAGATGCTCCGTCCCGATAAAATCATTTCCAAGCCTAAGTGCTTCCTCCCTGCTAAATGAAATGATTTCCTTTACTTGAGTTGAAAAATTGTTATCCATATTTTAGATAATTGCTTGTGATACAATAATAACAAATATTTTTGGATACGGTTTGTCACTAGTTATAAACGGAATGTTGATAATCTTAGTTGTATGCAGGTCAAAACAAATACCAAAGAAAAATTTCATGTCATCACTGTTACTGATAATGGCCTTACTGCTGTTATGGCAGCGGAACTCTCTGATTTGCTGCTCCCTTACCTGCAAAATGACGTGAAAAACGTAATCCTCAATTTAAAAGAACTACAATCATTAGATGAAATTGCCGCTGAAAAGTTAGTTAAGCTACAGCAAATTTTTTACGAAAAGAATTCCTCTTTTGTCGTCTGCGGGATACAAAAGCCGGTTGAAGATTTTCTTGATAG
>DASTZB010000304.1:0-13451 GCA_035764525.1 Chitinophagaceae bacterium
CAAAACCCGAAGGAATATTCGGAACACAATAATGAATGACCCCATATTTTAAAAACACAGGGTGCTCATGACTGGTGATCTCTGAAGTTTCAAAACATCCGCCTCGGTCGATGCTAACGTCGATCACAACAGACCCCGGCCGCATATTACTTACCATTTCTTCTGTTACAACCATCGGTGTTCTTCCCGTTTCACTTCCCAATGCGCCAACTGCTACTTCACAGGTCTTTAATTGTTTTGACAGCATTCGTGGCTCAATTACCGAAGTCCACAAGCGATGGCCAACATTATTTTGTAATCTCTTTAATCTGTAAACATTATTATCAAAAACTTTTACTGACGCACCCAGTGCCAGTGCCGCTCTTGCAGCATATTCTCCAACGATACCTGCACCTATTACCAAAACTTTTGTTGGCGCAATACCTGAGATACCGCCAAGCAACACTCCTTTACCATGATTAGCAGAACCTAAATATTGCGCAGCAATCAGCATTACAGCACTGCCGGCAATCTCACTCATGCTATGAACAATGGGGTAAGTACCACTATCGTCACGAAGATTCTCAAATGAAATGGCAGTGATCCGTTTATCCATCATCTTCTGTAAAAGATCTGCCTTCAATATCGAAAGATGGATTGGAGAAATGATCACCTGGTTAAGCTGCAGGAGCGGAATATCTTCTTCAATCACGGGTGCACTCTTCACTAATATAGGTGCTTTAAAAACTTCAGCCCGGTCATAAACGATCTTTGCACCTGCTTCGCTATAATCTTTATCGCGAAAATGCGCCGCTTCACCGGCATTGTGTTCAATGGTCACTTCATGACCGTTACTCACTAACACACTTACCGCATCCGGTGTTAGCGCAATTCTATTTTCCTGGAAAGCGATTTCTTTAGGGATCCCGATCTGCAACCTTGCTCCTTTGGGTTTTATATCCAGCGTTTCTTCAAGAGTTTCGTAACTGAACGATGTACTGATCTTTGGTTTCTGCTGGCTCATTAGCTGGTCGTTGGTTTGCAGGGTTTATTTTTTATTATCGGCTTTAGTAATTCTATTCAACTTCCGTTGTGTCACTCACTTGTGCTTTCAGTAATTCTGCTCATCAGAATTGGTACAGTTGAAGAGTGCGACGCAACCGTTGCTTAATAGTAGCACATAGCCGGGAATCAAAAATAACTATTTATCCTGTATAGTAATGTGGCGGGTTTCTGAATCTGCAACTTCAATGAATACATTTAGCGTTTCCATCGGAAATATGCCCGGCGCTTTTTCCGGCCATTCAACAAAGCAAATATGATCACTATAAAGGCAATCCTCCACTCCTGCCCTTATCGCTTCTTCTTCATCCTTCAACCTGTACAGATCGATATGAAAGATCTTTCCTGATGAGAAATAGTATTCATTAATTATTGAAAAGGTGGGACTGCCAACAACATCTTTTACTCCTTTCATCTCGCAAAGAGCATGTATGAAAGTGGTTTTGCCGGCACCCATGTTCCCATGAAAAGCGATGATCTTCTTATCATCGATCGCCTTCCAAAACCGGGCAGCTGCATCTTTTATGTCAGTTAATTCAAACGTGATCTTCACCGGGCAAAGATATTTGCGCTTTTGCAACAGAGTGTATAAGATTATCAAATGCTTAATTGGCTGATCTTTCCTTTATCCGTATTTTTGCAACAGAATTTGCAACAAGTAGAAAAGGAATTACTATGGAAAATGTACAATGGAAAGTAGAAGGAATGGATTGTAGCAGTTGTGCTCTTACAATTCATAAGTACCTGGAGAAACAGGGAATGAAAAATGTGAAAGTAAATTCAGTAAGTGGTGACGTAAGTTTTGAATTGAATGGTGGCGCTGCTACGCCAAAGTTGGTAAAAGGATTGAGTGATCTTGGTTACCATGTAGCAAACCAGCAACAAGTAACTGAAAAGAAAAAGCCATTTCTTTCAACACATCTTCATCGATTTTTCTTTTGTCTTCCATTTGCATTGGTGTTCGTATTGCACATGATTCCCGGGCTCCATATTCATTTTTTGGAGAATCCATGGTTGCAACTGGGATTAACCATTCCTGTTTATTTAGTTGGAATGGATTTCTTTGGCAAAAGTGCATGGAAAAGTTTGCGCAATGGTTTACCAAATATGAATGTATTGGTTGCACTCGGTGCCACTGCAGCTTTTGTTTACAGTTTATATGGAACATTAACCGGCCAGGCAGAGAATTTTATGTTCTATGAAACCTCTGTTACTATTATTACACTTGTCTTCCTCGGTAATTATTTAGAAGACGCTTCTATTCAATCTACACAAAGAGAATTGAAGAAACTTGTGAAATCGCAAAAGGTAATGGCGAACATGATTGCTTTTGATGATAAATACCAGGAGCAAATTTTTCAGGTTGAAAATACGCAGCTAAGAGTTGGCGATCTTATCTTAATTAAAAGTGGAGAGCAGGTTCCTATTGACAGTAAAATCATTTGGGGAGATGCTCATGTTAATGAAGCTATCGTTACTGGTGAAAGTCTTCCTGTTCATAAATATGCGAAAGATAAACTCATTGGCGGAAGTGTAATTACTGATGGAACAGTCAAAGCCCAGGTAACCGCAGTCGGTGATGACACTGTTCTTGCTGGTATTATTAATATGGTAAAACAAGCACAAGGTGAAAAACCTCCGGTACAACAACTGGCTGATAAGATCAGTGCCATATTTGTTCCGCTTGTTATTGGAATTGCGGTAGTAACATTGGGAGTAAATTGGATCTTGATGAAAGAATTTACACCTGCGTTAATGCGGAGCATTGCTGTATTAGTGATCGCCTGTCCTTGTGCAATGGGATTGGCAACACCTGCAGCAATTGCTGTCGGTTTAGGGAGAGCTGCGAAGAATGGAATTCTGTTTCGTAATGCCACCAGCCTTGAAATGTTCAAGAACATTACACAGGTTGTGTTTGATAAAACCGGAACGTTGACAACAGGGAAGTTTATCGTTTCTGGCTTTAAGTTTTTGGTTGGTGATGAGCCCGAATTTAAAAAGATCGCTTACAGTCTTGAAAAATATTCTAATCATCCAATTGCCAAATCGGTTTTCGATGAATGGAAAATGAAAGATGAAATTCGCTGGAATAAAATTGAAGAAGTAAAAGGTCTTGGAATGAAAGCAAGCGATAAAGAAGGAAATGAATATTGGGCCGGCTCATTTAATGTAGCAAAAGAATTTACAAAAGAAGACAGTCACAATATTTACATCGTAAAAAACAATGAGCTGCTTGGTTGGATCGATGTGAAAGATGAGATCCGCCCTGAAGCAAAATCTGTGATTGAGTATTTACATAACAAAAACATTAAAACAATTTTATTAAGCGGTGACCGTCGTGCAAAATGTGAAGCATTAGCATCACAGCTTAACATTGATGAAGTAATTGCAGAACAAACACCCGAACAAAAGCTACAAAAGATAGCTGACCTGAATGCTGTTACTCCAACTGCAATGGTGGGTGATGGCATTAATGATGCGCCAGCTTTGGCAAAAGCAACCATTGGTATTTCAATGAGTGAGGCTTCTCAGGTTGCTGTACAAAGCGCACAAGTTGTGTTAATGAGCCAGGGTTTAAAGAAAATGCCGATGGCTCTCGGACTTGGTAAAGCTACATATGTTACTATTAAACAAAATCTTTTCTGGGCATTTGCATATAATATTGTTGCTATTCCTGTAGCCGCATTTGGCTTTCTTACTCCCACCTTTGGAGCACTGGTGATGGGATTGAGTGATGTGGTGCTTGCAATAAATTCTGTAAGGCTCTTTGTGAAGAAAGTTGAATAAGTTTTGTACCTGCATCAGAATTTTTTCTTTTCCTAACTTCATCGTTCAACTTTCCTTAAGCTTTGTCTGATATTTATAAGATATTAAAAGATTACTGGGGTTATGATGCTTTCAGACCTTTGCAGGAAAATGTTATCAATTCTGCCCTTGAAAGAAAAGATACACTTGCATTAATGCCTACCGGAGGTGGTAAGTCCTTATGTTACCAGATTCCAGCATTGGCGAATGACGGCCTTTGTCTTGTCATTTCTCCCTTAATCGCATTAATGAAAGACCAGGTAGAAAATCTGCGCAGGAAAAATATTACTGCATTTGCCATCTATTCGGGAATGAGCCGTGCCGAAGTGATCAATACTTTAAAAGTAGCTACGAATAGCAATTGTAAATTTTTATACGTTTCTCCGGAGCGACTTGAAACAAATCTGTTTAAAGAATATCTGCCGGGGATGAACATCAGCCTGGTTGCAGTAGATGAGGCACATTGTATCTCCCAATGGGGTTATGATTTTCGTCCGCCTTATTTACGCATCGCAGCTTTAAGAGAAGAATTACACAATGTTCCTGTATTAGCACTAACGGCATCAGCAACTAAAGAAGTACAAGATGATATTTGTGAGAAACTTCAGTTCAAAGAAAAAACAATTTTTCGTCAGTCCTTTGAAAGGAAGAATCTTTCCTATAGTGTCTTCAAAGTTGATTCTAAGATCAATAAGATAATTGAAATACTAAATAAGGTTCAGGGCAGTGCGATTGTATATTGTAAAAGCCGTAAGCGAACAAAGGAAATAGCGGAACTGCTGCAATTACAGAATATCATCGCAGATTTTTATCATGCCGGCTTACCACAGGAAGAAAGAAATAAGCGACAGGAAGATTGGATAAAAAATAAAACAAGGGTTATCGTTTGTACTAATGCATTCGGGATGGGAATTGACAAACCTGATGTTCGTTCGGTAATACATGCAGACATACCCGATTGTTTGGAGAATTATTACCAGGAAGCTGGACGTGCAGGAAGAGATGGCGAAAAATCATTTGCTGTTTTACTTTATGACGATACTGATATCACGGAACTGGAAGGATTAGCAAATATTCGCTATCCATCTCTCGACGATATAAAAAATGTTTACCAGTCAGTCGCAAATTATTTACAAATACCTGCTGGTACGGGTGAAGGAAACTATTTTGATTTTGATACAAACGATTTTGTCAAAAAATTCAAGTTAAATACTCACACCGCTATTTATTCATTAAAAGCATTAGAGCAGGATAACTGGCTTTCATTGAATGAACAGGTTTTTCTTCCATCTAAAATTAAATTCACTACGACAAAGGAGGCATTATATGATTTCGAAAGATCGTATCCTGAACTGGAGCCTGCGATCAAAGCTTTGCTTCGTGGTTATGAGGGGATCTTTGATTTTCCCACTTCAATTTCTGAAATAGTGTTAATTCGTTTATTGAAAAAGGATGTTGAAGAAATAAAAAAAGATCTTTACCAACTACATCAATATGGTATTATTCATTATGAGTCACAGAAAGATTCACCACAACTTTATTTTCCACGTAATCGTGTAAAAGTGGAAGATCTTTCTGTAAATATGGATCTCTATAATAAAAGAAAAGAAAAGTTTACAGCAAGGGTAAAAAATATTATTCAATATGTATCTGAGTTAGTGACTTGTCGCAGTAAAATGATCGGCAGTTATTTTGGCGATAATAAATTGCATAATTGCAAAGTCTGTGATAATTGCCTGCGCCAGAAAAAAATTCATATCGACGAAAAGGAATTTGAAAAGATCAGTAATCGCATACAAACAGTGCTGGCGCCACAACCTTTGCCTTCAAAAGAATTAATGGACCAGCTTGGTGCTATTAAAAAAGAAAAAGCATGGAAAGTGATTGAATTCCTTCAGGCTGAAAACAAATTAGAAGTGGATAATGCGGGTTGGGTTAGATTAAAATGAAGATTTTCTCCGACGGCTACTCCCTCCAAGTCCTAAAACTCCCAGTAAACTCCTAACAATAGTATTACCAGCAGTACGTGTCATACTTTTTACAATGGGATCATCGAAAATTGTTTTTTCATTTTTTGCACTTGTTCTTTCAGCTTTTTCTTCAGCCTTCTGCTGCTTTTGCTGATATTCTATTTTGGCAGCTTCATTTAGTTTCTCATTAAGTATTTCATAAGCGCTTTCACTATCGACTATTTTATTATACTTCGCTGCGATCTTTGATCTGCTTATCAATCCATCAATTTCGGCATCTGTTAAGATATCCATCCGGCTTTGAGGTGGCCGCAGCATACAATGAACCAGAGGAGTTGGAATACCTTTTTCATTCAACATTGTAACCAATGCTTCGCCAATTCCAAGTTGAGTGATCAGGTCATCTATCTTATAAAATTCTGTTTCTGGATAATTTTCTGCAGTTTGTTTGATAACTTTTCTATCGGCGGCTGTAAATGCTCTTAAAGCATGCTGCACCTTTAATCCTAATTGAGCAAGCACTGAAGCCGGAACATCCATTGGGTTTTGTGTACAAAAGAAAATACCAATCCCTTTTGAACGTATCAATTTGATAATGGTTTCGATCTGCTGCAATAATGCCTGGCTGGCTTCCTGGAAAATAAGATGTGCCTCATCAATGAACATTACCAATTTGGGTTTATCAAGATCACCTTCCTCGGGGCATGTTGCATATAATTCTGCCAGTAGTTGCAACATGAATGTTGAAAATAACTTAGGCTTATCCTGCAGATCAGTAACACGAACTACCGAGATCATTCCCCGGCCATCATCACTTATCCGCATCAGGTCATCTATATCAAAACTTGTTTCACCAAAAAATATATCAGCACCTTGTTGTTGCAGTTCTATTACTTTCCTTAAAATAGTTCCTGTAGAGGTAGTTGAAATTTTTCCATAAGTTTTTTCCAACTCCGCTTTTCCTTCGTCACTTACATATTGAAGAACTTTTATGAAATCTTTCAGATCGAGCAGTGGAAGCTTATTATCGTCACAATATTTAAAGATCATGGCAACAAAACCGCCTTGCGTATCATTTAACCCCAAAATTTTTGAAAGTAGTACTGGTCCAAACTCGCTTACCGTTGCTCTTAGTCTTGTACCTTTTTGATTACTGAGCGTAAGTAATTCGGTTGGGTAAGCTGTCGGTTTAAATTCAACATTTAGTTTTTGTACTCGTTCTTTTATTTTATCATTTTCAAGACCTGCAGCAGCGATACCACTCAGATCGCCTTTAATATCCATCATTACAACTGGTACACTTGCATCACTTAATATTTCACTCAGCACCTGTAAGGTTTTTGTCTTACCTGTACCTGTTGCTCCCGCGATCAAGCCATGTCGATTCATAGTTTTTAATGGAATGAGAATATCAGCGCCACTTATCACTTCCCCATCTAAAACCGCACAACCAATCTTGTATGCTTCACCTTTAAATGTGTAGCCGGTTTTTACTGCTTCGGAAAATTTTGCTTTACCAGGCATTGAAAAAAATTTTAGGAAAGATAATTTAAATAAGAGAATTGAATGTTAATCATTGGCAAATGAAATTGCATTCTCAAATTACTAATATCGCAATACTTCCAATGCAATCTTCCAACCATCCTTTTCTTTTCTCCATATTCGCAGATAATTTTCTGTTTTACTATTTATAATTGTTGTACCGTATATATAGCCAATATCCTCTCTCAATGAAGATCCTATTCCATTCATTTTATATTGTACAGAAGTAGGTGTTGAATCAAGAAGGACCTGTTGGTCAACTGAGCTTATCGCAGGCAAATATCCATTCCGGTTTAATATACTTTCGTCTGAAAGGAACGTTTTATATGCTGCTGGCTTATTCTCTGCAAACAATTGCTGGAATTTATTTTCAGCAAGAGCTAATGATGATACATGTTCGATATAGTCTATAGTTAGCTTTGGTACACTAATCTTCTTTACTTCGGTTACAAAATTGGCTGGCGTATTACCCACGCCAAGATCAACCAAAACTTTCCATTCACCATTTTTGTCGACATGCCATACCGTAGTGTACTGCCCTCTTGCAACAACTGTATCGTTCAAAGAATTTTGAAATGTCCATGGTCCTGTGGTATAACCAAAGTTCCCTAACTCATTTATTTCAGCATATTGAGGCCGCCAATTTAAAACACCGGGTCTTTTCTCCCTTTTGTTCCAGGCTTCGATTCCATTCACTGCTTTACCATTTTCAAAAACAATCCCTGTACTGTCAAGAAATTTCAGAAAAGCTTCCTTCGTGCCATTGCTTACTGAATAAGCAGCAAATTTTTTTTCAGCCTGGATAAGACCATCTATGCCTTTTTGCGCTGATGTCTCCATTAAAGAAACAAAAATCAACGCTGATATTGAAAATAGACTCTTCATATTTCTAAAGATCCTCTTCTCTTTCCAGCATTAATATGGCGCTTTGTGGCACGATAAAATATTTTTCCTTTTCATACATCACTTCAGTAGCTCCGCTTAATAAGAATATTGCAAGATCTCCTTCCTTTGCCTGCAATGGTACATATTTTACCTGGTCATCATCCTGTTTCCATGGTTCATCATCAACAGGCATTGGTATAGCATATCCGGGGCCTGTTTTAATAACATACCCTTGTTGCACTTTTTCTTTTTCCTGTACACCCGGTGGCAAGTAGAGACCACTTGCCGTTCTTTCATCGGGTCTTGTCGGTTTTATTAATACCCTGTCGCCAATCACCACTAATTTTTTCAAACGGTTATCAGGAGTCAAATGCATGGCCATATGTTGACAATTTACCCCAAATGTACAATGTCAGGCAAATACTGCTCGTCTTAACAAAAAATTACGTCGTGATGGTATGATAGTCTAAATGAATTAACTTTATTCGCTACAAAATCTATAGTTATGGAAGGAAAGAAACCTAAAATTTTACTTTGCGAGGACGATCAGAACCTGGGGACAGTATTAAAAAATTATCTTGAATTGAATGATTATGAAGTAACGCTTGAAAGAGATGGCCGTCTTGGTTTGGCTGCTTTTCAACGTGAAAAATTTGACATCTGCCTGTTAGATGTAATGATGCCAAATATGGATGGCTTTACCCTGGCAGAAGAAATCAGAGATGTTGATCCTGATATCCCTTTATTCTTCCTCAGCGCCAAAACGATGAAGGAAGATGTGATACAAGGGTATAAACTCGGCGCCGATGATTATATCACCAAACCTTTTGATAGTGAAGTATTGCTTTTGAAAATAAAAGCAATTCTGAAAAGAAATGAGGAACTCAATAAAGAGGCAGAAAATAAAGAGTTTGATCTTTCCACTTACCATTTCAATCCAAAGCTTCGCCAGCTTACACACGGCGGCATTACACAAACATTGTCACCAAAAGAAAATGAATTGCTGAAAATGCTGGCTGAACATCTCAATGACCTGTTACCAAGAGAAGCAGCGTTAAAAAAGATCTGGGGCAGTGATACTTATTTTAATGGCCGCAGTATGGATGTTTATATTGCAAAGCTTAGAAAGTATTTAAAAGATGATACCCGGATCGAGATCGTGAATATTCATGGAAATGGATTCAGATTAGTTGTACAATAGAACCATGATTAAAATGATTAAAAGGGATTATGAGGAAACTTTTGATCCCTTTTTTATGAAAATAACATTCCGTGAGAATTAGGTTTTGGTTTTCCCCCAATGCTACTATATTAATCACATCATCTTCTTCACCATCTTTCCCAGCATCATCAATCCATAATCCATATCCTCATTCCATGGTTTTCCAAAACTGATGCGGATAAAGTTGTTATAATTGCAGCGAACAGAAAATATTTTCCCGGGCACGACAGAGATATGATGCTTCATCGCTTCTAATCTTAGTTTGGAAGCATTTACTTTTTCAGGTAATTCCACCCACAATACAAAACCTCCCTGTGGCCTGGATAATTTAGTTCCTTCGGGAAAGTATTGAATGATGGCTTGTGTGTATTTCAGATATTGTGTGTACAATGCCTTACGAAGATTCTTTAAATGATATTCATAGCGTCCATTACCTAAAAAATGTGCCATGGCGGCTTGCGTCAATGATGGTGAACTGATATCACTGATTCTTTTTATCTGCTTTACATCTTCTGTAAATTTTCCAGGAATTGTCCAGCCGATACGATAACCAGGCGCTAATGATTTGGATAACGAAGCACAATGCATCACCAAGCCCTTGGTGTCATAATATTTACAGGTACGTGGACGGCTTTTACCAAAATACAACTCACCATAAATATCATCTTCAATCAAAGCGATATTATGTTTGGTGATTACTTCCACCAGTCGTTTTTTATTTTCTTCAGGCATACAACTGCCGGAAGGATTATTGAAGTTGGGAGTAACAATACAAGCTTTGATATTAAATTTATCAATGGACTTTTCCAGGCAATCGATATCCAAACCCGTGGAAGGATTGCTGGAAATTTCCACCACTTTCAATCCCATGTTTTCTAAAGATTGATAAATGCCAAAGTAGTTAGGGCTTTCCACGGCTACAGTGTCCCCATTCTGAGTCACAGCTCTTAGACATAAATTGATCGCTTCCAAACAACCGGAAGTAACAATGATGTCATCCACTTTAAATTTTCCTCCCCAGTTAAAAGCCAGCTTGACTATTTGTTTACGCAGATCAATATTGCCCTGCGTATTTTCATAACCAATGCAATGATCTTTGCTTTTACGCAAAGCATGTATAACTGATTTATTGATTTTGGCTGTCGGTAATAAGGAGGCATCAGGAACGGCAATCGCAAAATTCATTTTTATTGGAGACGCAACGTCACCATAGATAGAGGCAATGGTCTCCTTCACAGTCACTTCACTTGAGATGGGCTCCGGCTGAATTACTTTTGGTAAATCGGGAAAGCGTCTGAAATTAAAGCGAACATAATAACCACTCTTTGGCCTGGATTCAATCAGTCCTTTTCCTTCTAAATGATAATAAGCCTGAAAGGCTGTACCCATACTAATACCATATTCTTCACTCAGTAAACGAACGGATGGAAGTTTGTCCCCGATCTTCAATATGTCATCTGTTATCATTTTTTCTACCCCATCGGCAACCTGAAGGTATAAGTGGTCTTCGGTTGAGAATTTAGTTGTACGCATGGTTGAATAATTCAAAATTAAAAAGTCAAAAATTGACCTCCATAAGGTTGTTCTTCTTTCTTTCTCCTAGGTAAAAATAGATGTTAAAAAATCTGATCTAGTCAAAATTACAAAAACTGAATCTGTTTTAATGCATTTTTTTTGAACAATTTTGTTCTATTAAAAAAATAATCAGGCTCTGTGATCAACAAGAAACGGATTAACCAACAATAATTCTCTTGTGAGTTTCACAGTGTAAATCAAACAACACTATATGTTCGACTTAAACACGACTGTACTGGAAGAGACAATTGATCCCTCCAATTGGGAGGAACTTCGTGAAACCGGCCATCGCATGTTGGATGACATGATAGATTATATAAAGCAATCCTCAGATAGAAAAGTGTGGCAGCCTATTCCCACTTCTGTAAAAGAAGCATTGGATACAGCTGTTCCTAAAGAAGAAAGCAGTTTAGATGAGGTGTATGATTCGTTTCAGAAAAATGTATTGCCTTACGCTTTAGGTAATACGCATCCACGTTTTTGGGGCTGGGTATGTGGAAATGGTTCAGCAACAGGCATGCTGGCAGACATGATGGCTTCGGCAATGAATCCAACAACCTCCTTCGGGGAACATGCAGATCTATATGTTGAAAAACAAGTGCTCGACTGGACAAAAGAAATATATGGTTTTCCTAAGAGCAGCTCCGGCATTTTAACGACAGGAGCATCTTTAGCTAACATATTAGCGATTACAGTAGCAAGAAATTTCTTTAATAAAGAGATACGCAAGAAAGGAATAAGAAACTTAGATGGACAGTTAGTAATGTACACATCTGCCGAAACACATAGTTGTTTGCAGAAAGCAGTGGAGCTATTAGGCATTGGCAGTGAAAACTTAAGAAAGATAGCAGTGGATGAAAATTTCCAGGTAAGAATTGATTTATTAGAAGAACAGATTCAGCAAGACAAAGCCAATGGCTTCCTGCCTTTTTGTATCGTTGGCAATGCAGGAACAGTAAATACCGGTGCAATTGATGATCTGGAAACTTTAGCATCCATTGCAAAGAGAGAAGAATTATGGTTTCATATAGATGGTGCATTTGGTGCCGTACCAAAATTATTACCAGAGTATACAGAAAGATTGAAAGGAGTAGAGTTGGCAGATAGTATTGCCTTTGATTACCACAAATGGTTTTACGTGAATTATGATGTGGGTGGTGTATTAATTAAGAATGCCCAGGCACATAAAGAAGCCTTTGAAATCAATGCCAGCTACCTGGCACATCATGAACGAGGAATTATTGCAGGTGATTTAAACTTTAATCATTTGGGCATTGAACTCTCAAGAGGATTCCGTGCATTGAAAGTGTGGATGATGTTAAAAGAGCAGGGAATTGAAAAGTATTGCCGGCTTGTAAGACAAAATATCCAACAGGCAAGATACTTAGCAGAGCTTGTGCAAGCCAATGATCAATTGCAAATGATGGCACCGGTACCGATGAATATTGTTTGTTTCCGTTTTTATAAAGAAGGACTATCAGCAGATAAATTGAATGCAATGAACAAAGAGATCCTGATGCAATTACATGAAAGTGGAATTGCTGCTCCATCTTTCACCATCATCAAAGGAGAGTATGTGATAAGAGTAGCGATAACGAATCACCGGAGCAAGGGAGAAGATTTTGAAATTTTAGTCAACGAAGTACAAAGACTAGGAGAACAGCTTTTAAATACAGTGTAACATGTCACGCAAAGAATTAAACAGGGCTTATATAGCATTGGGATTAGTAAGTTTTTTCTGGGGAACAACTTTCATTGCCGCCAGGATAGGAACACAACATATGCCCGGTTTATTTCTTTCTGCGGTCCGCCAGTTCGCTTCGGGATTTTTGATGGTGAGTTTCTTTTTGCTGAAAGGATATAAGCTTCCTGATTGGAAATCCTTAAAGCACATCACCATACAAGGGATATTTTTATTATCACTCGCCAATGGATTACTCACCTGGTCATTGGAATATATCAACAGCGGATTTGCTGCAATCATCTCAGCAACAGTTCCGTTATTTGTAACCTTGTTCAGCGTTTGGCTATTACGCAATGCCAGGCTTACAATGTGGATGATCGCAGGTTTAGTAATTGGTTTTGCAGGAGTGATTATTATCTTTTATGATTATTTACATCTACTCGAGGGCAAATCAGTTGCGTTTGGTATTGTACTGGCTTTTCTTTCAGTATTTGCCTGGACGTTTGGAACAGTATACACATCTAAACAAAAACCAGCAGTTGATATTTTATTCAGTGTAGGATTACAAATGCTTATTGCAGGAACAATAACACTACTATTCTGTTTTGCTTCCGGGAAATATATTAACATCAGTGAAGCTGGGTATAAGGCATGGTATGCATTGTTATATCTTATTTTTTTTGGTTCAGTACTGGCCTATTCTGCATACGTTTTTGCAATCAGCAAA
>DASTZB010000305.1:0-6127 GCA_035764525.1 Chitinophagaceae bacterium
GCAACCCAAGTGGTGCAGTTTATTCAAAAGAAGAATTGAAACAATTGGCTATTGTTTTGGAAAATCATCCTAACATTTCAATTATTTCAGATGAAATATATGAGTACATAAATTTTGTCGGCCATCATGAAAGTATCGCACAGTTTCAAAACGTGAAAGACAGGGTGATCATCGTAAATGGATTGAGTAAAGGATTTGCAATGACAGGTTATCGTCTTGGTTATATTGCAGCGAATCCAATCGTGGCAAAAGCTTGCGAAAAGATACAAGGGCAATTTACCAGTGGTGCAAATGCAATAACTCAAAGAGCCGCTATTACTGCATTAACTACTGATCTGCGTCCGTCAATGGAAATGACAAAAGAATTTACACGACGTCGTAAACGTATCCTTGAATTGCTGAAAGATATTCCCGGTACTCATGGCGCCGAGCCGGATGGTGCCTTTTATATTTTCCCGGTTGTAAAAGAATTTTTTGGAAGATCTGACGGAGAAAATGTGATCAATGATGCAGATGATCTTTGCATGTACTTGCTTAATAAAGCAAATGTTTCTACAGTAACTGGTCGTGCTTTTGGTGAAGCTGATTGTATCCGCATTTCATTTGCCAATAGCATGGAAAAAATTGAAATAGCAATGGCGAGAATAAAAGAAGCGTTGGGAAAATTGAAGTAATTTTTTATTACTGACACCTGATTTTAATGGCTCATTATTTTATGAGCCATTTTTATTTTGCTGGATAAAAGCTTTGATGATCAGATTCTCATCTCCGTTTATTCTGCGTAATATACCTGCTTCATGATTGATGATAGTAGTGTCTTTATCAAATGGCATTCGTTCATACATTTTGCCACCGGTGAAATGGCAAGGCGAACAATTTTTTACAAGTATGGGTTGTATTTGGCTGGCGAAATGAATAGTGTCTTTTAGTGTTATTGATTTTTGAACAACTGGTATGCCGGGTGGTTTTTTTGTACTGCTTCCTAACCATCCAAAAAGAAAAATAAAACCAAAAAGTACCAGGAGTTTCATTTCAAATTATCTTGTCCTTTTAAAGTTACGATTCTTAGAACTCAGTTTAATTGCCACTCAACACAATTATTATTTCTTAAATTGGCTTACCAAAACTCTTTGTTATGAAGTGGCTTTTGATACTCTCGATATTATTTTTATTTTCCTGTTCAGAAAAAAGTGAAAAAGATGAATCAATTGCGGAAGAACTTTCTGAAGGGAAATGGATCGATCTTTCTTACGATTTTTCTGATAAGACCCTTTATTGGCCGACCGCCAACGTATTTAAACTAGATACCGCTTTTCAGGGTGTTACTCCTTCTGGTTTTTATTATGAAGCGTATGATTATTGCGCAGCTGAGCATGGAGGAACTCACCTTGATGCACCATCTCATTTTGCAAAAGGGAAATGGAGTACAGACCAGATCCCATTGGATAGATTAACCGGCAAAGCTGTCGTTATTGATGTTTCAAATAATGCATTAAAGAATGCTGATTACCTGGTCTCTATCGCAGATATAGAAACATGGGAAAAAACCAATGGCAAACTGCCGGATGATATTATTATTTTATTTCGCACAGGATATGGTTCATTTTATCCTGATGCAAAAAAATATTTAGGTACCGATGAAAGAGGAACTGATGCTGTTGCAAAGCTTCATTTCCCCGGTATTGACCCACCTGCTGCTGAATGGTTAACAAAAAACAGAAAGGTAAAAGCGGTAGGTCTAGATGTTGCGAGTGTTGATTATGGCCAGTCAAAAGATTTTAGGACTCATCAAATATTGTATGAGCAAAATATTCCTGGCTTTGAAAATGTTGCCAATCTTGATAAGCTTCCTGTAAAAGGCTCATTCATTATTGCATTGCCAATGAAAATAAAAGGCGGGAGCGGAGGCCCTTTGCGAATTGTTGCTATCGTTCCGGGCCAATAATAATTCTGCTATTGCAGGAAATTATTTTCATCATCTGGTTGTTGAACTTGCTCCTTCATGTATTTTATGGTTAGCAATCCACCAATAGCGTCAACAAGAAAATGGAGGATCATTACGATCAATAATGAGCCAGAATAGATAAGCAGGTAACCAAAAAATACAGCAAGGAAAAATATTTTTAAAACAGCTTTTGCACCTTGATAAAAGTGAGCAATACTAAATGCTAAAGCAGGTAAAACAATAGCGATCATTTGCTGGTAACTATTCCCTTCAAACAAATACCAGCAATAATTAATAAGATATCCGCGATAAACAATTTCTTCAAAGACACCGGCGCTGAAGCAAAGCAAAAGATATTCCGGCAATTCACTGTTCTTTGTTGGTAAAAAAGGTGTTCTTTTTTTCCAGTTATCAACTGTTTCATCAATTCCTTTTTTTGAGGAAAGAGTTATGATCGTATCTAACAAGTAAACAAGAATAAAAATGATTGCAAGCCACCACCATGATCGAAAATTTCCTGGTTGAGTTAAACCAAGTTCAGCCAACGGTCTTTTGAAAATCAACCAGACTGATACAACAATTGCACCCATAATAAAAAGCGAGAAGCTCCCCGATATATAAATTTGTTTTTTTTGATCACTGCTGAAATAAATAAGGGTAGTTCCTTTTAATTTTTGCCGGGCTGCATATAAGGGGAGGGCTATGCAAAAAACAAAAGCAACGATATGATCGACCCAATTGGGGAAGTTACCCATCATTTTTTTTGTTTGACAGCATAATTAGTTTTTCATGCAGATCGAGCACTTGCGGGATCAGGAGTTGCTGTTCATCATTTATAAGTACAAAATCACATTTACTCATTTTTAGATCTTCATCAAGTTGTTGGCTCATTCGTTTTAACACCTCATCTCGACTCACCTTATCTCTTTCCATAGCTCGCTTAATCCTTAATTCAATTGGTGAAGAAACCCCGATCACATGATCAAGGCGCTCAGAAACTTTTGCTTCAAATATTAAAGCTGCTTCGTGAATCGCATAAAGGCTTGTTTGCGATTGCATCCATGCTTCTGCATCCTTTTTTGTTGCAGGATGAACTATGGAGTTTAGTAAATCAAGTTTGGCGGGATCAGAAAACACTATTGAAGAAATATACTTGCGATCAAGAATGTTATTTGTGTACGCTTGTTTACCAAAAATAGTTGTAATGGCCGATCTCAAATCATCGTCTTCATTCATCAATTTCTTTGCTGCTATATCTGCATAATAAACAGGAATAGCAAGCACTTCAAAAATTTGTGCAACTGTACTTTTGCCGCTACCAATTCCACCTGTAAGACCAATTTTCAGAACCATGATTAAGAGGATTGAAAATGATTATGGGGAAAGTTAGGAATATGTTTTTAATGAGATAAACAAAAGAGGAAATCAGTTTCCCGATCTCCTCTTAATCTTTTTAATCCTATAAATTGTAGTTCTATTTCTTATCGGTTGCTGCTGTAGCTTTATTTAAAGCTGCTGTCATTTCCATGCTGATCGATGCTTTTTCCATTTTTATGTAACTGCCGGGACTTACTTCAAGATTAATGGTGCCGTCTTCGTTTATTTTATTTACAGTGCCATGGATACCTGCAATAGTTACCACTTTAGTTCCTTTTTGCAGATCTTCAATGAATTTTTTCTGTTCTTTTTGTTTTTTAGTTTGTGGCCTTATAAAAAATAACCAAAAAACAAGAATGATCATTCCCATGAAAACGAGAGTGAAATTACCACCACCAAACATGCCACCACCTGAAGAACCAGACCCGGCTTGTAATAAATAGATAAACATTAATTTTTATTTTTTATTTGAATCAACTTTTTGTTTTTACTTCAACATGAAACGTAAGTGTGGTCATTGCAGGGTCAGTATTTGCAGTCATATAAACTTGCTTCGATTGAGTGCCTGATTTTCCTGAACTGTTAAATGATGCTTTGATAACACCAGTTTCACCTGGCTGATAAGGTTTTTGTGGAGTTTCGGGAACTGTACAACCGCAGGAAGCATTTACGTTTGAAATAACCAATGGTGTATTGCCGACATTTTTAAATCGAAAACTAACGTCAAGATTTTTGCCTTCTTCGATCTTCCCGAAATCTTTGTCCATGCCATCAAGCCACTCCACCTTTGTTAAGGTAGCCGGATCAACAGTATTCTGTTGAGGGGCAGTACTAGTGTTTGTTGCATTCGCATTGTTTGTTGCTTCATTTGCTGTAGGAGCAGTACTGGCGGAAGTAGTTGCTTCAACTTTTTTGTCTGCCTCTTTACATGATACTATTGTAATAGCGGCAGCGAGTACAATAAGGATCTTTTTCATTTTTTATTGATTTGAAGATTGCAAATGTAAGTGAAAGCTTTGAGTATAAAAGTTTCGGTCGTTAAATACTGGTGAAACGCCATCGTCTACACTTTTTTATAATCTACCTTTTGCATTTTGCCTTCAGCAACAAGTTCTTTATGAATATTATCAAGAATACCATTTACAAACTGCCCGCTTTGCGGCGTGCTGTATTCTTTGGCCAGATCTATGTATTCATTGATTGTAACTTTCGGAGGGATAGTTTCGAAATAAAGAAATTCTGCTACACCCATTTTCATTAAGATCATATCAAGTAATGCTATTCGTTCAGGGTCCCAGTTTTTTAATTTTGGAATGATCAGTGTTTGCAGGTGTTCGCTTTTTTCATGTACTGTTTTTAAAAGATTGATCGCAAAATCTTTTTTCTCACCGTTGATCATTTCTTTAAAATCAGCGCTTCCTGGTTTTTGTAAAAGATTTACCAGCAGTTGGATCACCATTTCGCCATCATCTTCCCAGTTAGAAAAATTCTCTTCTATGTAAGAGGTGAAATTTTCATCGGCCAGCAGCATTTTATCCAATACAAATTCAAGTATTTCTTTTTCTTCTTTGTTATCCCTGCCTTGCTTGCTGATGTAGGTTTTATATTCAGGAGTTTCAGCAAGTCGTAAATAAGCTTTTCGAACCAGGTCTTTGTTGATGATGAGTTGAGGTTTTGTTTTCACCAATGCTTCCTTGAACGATGTGTCCTCCAATACTCTCCATAATATTTTATTACCGGATAATTTAGTATTAACATGAAGATCTTCAAACGATGGAAGATGTTTACCTGCCCGCTGATGAGAATCGGTTTCTGCATAGCGACATACTTCGGTTAAAAAATAAGTGAGGTGAACGAAAAGCTGGCGGGTTTGGTCAAAATGATTTTGGAGAATCTTTTGTGGTTCTCCTGGTTTCACATCTGCTTCAAGGATAGTCAGGTTGTACAGCGTCTGCATCACTTTTACCCGGATATTTCTTCTGCTGATCATCTTTTAAGAACTGTTTGGGCAGCGAAGATAAGTCAATCACAAAGAGCTTGAGATTAATAAATATTTTCCTGCGCCACTTTTTTTCCACCATTATTATTTTTACTCACAAAACTGATTTCAAAAATGAAAATTGAACCTCATATGGTTGAACATTGGGGGTTAAAATATTTTTTTGAAAAGCTTTAAAAAATTACCTCATTGACCCTATCTTTGCCGCCCCAATTAGTTCTTTAGAATTCTCCGCCGCGGCGGAGACGACGAATTTGGGAGACCGAGTAGTTGATAAAACGAAAGGTCGCTATTACCAATAAATCAAAAAAAGAAATGGCAAAAGAAGTCTCTGGCTTTGTTAAGCTTCAGTGCAAGGGTGGCCAGGCCAATCCTGCACCTCCGATCGGTCCTGCTTTAGGTTCCAAGGGTATCAATATCATGGAATTCTGCAAGCAATTCAATGCCCGCACACAAGATAGAATGGGCAAAGTGCTTCCCGTATTAATTACAGTTTATACTGACAAAAGTTTTGATTTTATCATCAAGACACCTCCTGCATCTGTTCAATTGCTGGAGGCTGCAAAATTGCAAAGTGGTTCAAAAGAATCTAACCGTGTTAAAGTTGGCAAGGTAAATTGGACACAGGTTGAGGCAATCGCAAAAGATAAAATGCCTGACCTGAACTGCTTTACAGTTGAAAGCGCTATGAAAATGGTTGCTGGTACAGCTCGCAGCATGGGAATTACCGTAGAAGGTAAAGCTCCCTGGGAAAATTAATCGGTGAAAAATTAAAACGAATCACAATGGCATTTATCAGTAAAAAA
>DASTZB010000306.1:0-5183 GCA_035764525.1 Chitinophagaceae bacterium
TAAAGAGGAACATTATCCAATTGCTTACCGAATTTCGACAATCGAACAGCATCTTTTTCGGTTGTCAATATTATCTTTTTCTCTGCTTCTATTTTATCAAATCTCTTTTTTATATCCTTCCAGTCATCAATAGTAAAAATATGATGATCGGGGTAATGCAACATGTAGTAAGTTTCAGAATGATCCATTACAAGATCTTTCAAAGGTTGGGGATTGGCAATACCTGTTACAAGCAAGATCTCTGCGTCTGGAAGAAGACTGATTGTTTCATAATTCCGGATTATATGATAAGGTGAAGGGTATAGATTAGCTGCAAAAAAAATATGTTGCTTAGCTAATGGCTTGATCTCTTCAATGATTTTGTTTCTTTCTTCTTCAGCTAAGAAAGGCTCGCATTTCGTCACTACAATTATATCAGCCCTCTTATAACTTGATTTCAGATCACGAAGATCGCCGGTAGGCAAATAAAAATCACGGGTAAAAAGATTATTATAATCTGTCAACAAAATATTCATTCCGGCTTTTATTGCACGATGCTGGAATGCATCATCAAGAATTATAGATTGCACGTCGGGTTTATCGTGTAAGAGTTGCGAAATAGCATCCAATCTCTCTTCTCCAACCGCTATCGGCACATCCGGAAACTTAAGTTTGAATTGCATTGGTTCATCGCCAATTTCCAATGCGTCGGATCTATCATTTGCCAATGCATAGCCTCTTGTCTTTCTTTTATATCCCCTGCTAAGTGTTGCCACTTTAAAATCATCTTTCAAATTCCTTACCAGGAATTCAACCATTGGCGATTTACCTGTACCGCCAACGGAAAGATTGCCAACACAGATCAATGGCATACCAAATGTTGCCGAGCCGAAAATCTTCAGATCGTAAAATTTATTCCGGATAAAAATGATCAACCAATAAATGATGGCCAGCGGGAACAGAAGTATGCGGAATGTTTTTAGAAAAATATTAGAATACATAAACAGTGGTCGGCGTTACACAAAGGTTTAAAGGTACATCAAATTCATTGGTATCATCAATGGCATCTAATGGTTCAAAATAACTAAACCCAATTTTGATACAATCGCTCCGGCATTGTGAAAGATAACGGTCATAAAAACCTTTTCCATATCCAACCCGATAGCCATTTTTGTCAAATGAGAGCAATGGCACAAAGATCATATCCATGCCTGCATGATTAACAATCATGCCATCTTCAGGTTCATAAAGATCATACTTATTCTTCCGAAAACGGGTATCGTCATCCGTTTGTACTGATTGCATGCTATGATTCTCCAAATTTGTTTTTGGATAACAAATGATCAATTCGGGATTTTGAAATTCCAGGTAATCAGTGAACAGATGAGTATTTGGTTCATGATTTTGTTCGATAGGCCAATAAGAAAGCAGGAATGTAATAAATGGCAATTGTACCGTTTGCAATTGTATCAACAACAGATCATCCAGCTTAATTTGTTCTGTAGTGGAAAGATTCGATCGCTTTTCTTTATATAAAATTCTCGCTTCTGCTTTAAGCATTAATCAAGATAAGAAATTAGATGATAACTGAAGTATTGAAGATCATAGTTTAAATATCATTTATCAGCTGTCAACTATCATCTACTACCTGTTTTCTATAAAGATCGAAAATATGGTGGTGCCATAATTTCTCTCGGTGGCATAGAAAGGGAATTTCTTATAATCATTTCTTGGAGTATGCTCCAGCACAAACCAACCTTTCGGGTTCAACGTTTGTTTTTCAAAAATAAGTTTTGGCAGATCATCAATATTACCAAGTGCATATGGCGGGCCTGCAAAGATAAAATCAAATTTGTCTGTACTTTGTTCAATGAATTTAAATACATCCATTTTCAGCACCTTGAAATTCTCAAGCTTTAATTCACTGGCAGTCTTTTTTATGAACTCATACATCTTTGGGTCCTTCTCAATTATTGTCAGGTCATTTGCACCACGACTTGCCAATTCATAACTGATGCTGCCTGTGCCGCCAAAAAGATCAAGCGTTTTCAATTCTTCAATATCGAGGTTATTTGAAATAACATTGAAGAGTCCCTCTTTTGCCACATCGGTCGTAGGCCTGGTATGAGGCATGTTTGCCGGTGGATTAATTCTTCTACGCCCATGTTCTCCTCCTATAATACGCATGCAGCCAGTTTACTGATGGATGAAAAATAATGTTCCGGATGTACAGAGAGTGCTTCGGCAAGTTTTACATCGGCTGATAATGATTCGAATTCAAGATTAATAAAATATTTATACAATTCCCGATATACGGCGGAATCTTTTTCAATCAAGCCTGCCAATGAGAGTTTCACCGTTTGTTGCGATAAATCTAATTGGTGGCAGCATTTCAATAAATAGTATAAAACATCTTCAGGCGATGTATACGTGAAAGTCTTGGCCAGTAATAATTTATCATTTTTTAAAACTACAAGAGAAAACTGGTCTGTTTTAAAGTCTATGATCATAGCTTCATCATTCTTTGAAGCATGATCCTTTAATAGTACTGAATAAATACTCCAGGATTTTGCACTTAAAAATTTCCAGCTTATTGCTGAATGAAGGTTTGAAGGAAGACGATAAATATTGTACAGATTCCAACCCGGTACATTTTCTGAAACAACCGTAGTATGAACATTCTTTCCATAAGTAGCATCCAGGTTCAATTGCCCATCTTCATATTTATATACCACCGAAGGTATTTGCACTGACTCATTCGTGTCATACCCGATCGCAGTCCGATAATACCGGTTATTCAACGACTCAACTCCTTCAAAAAAACTTTTATAATCATTTTCATCTTCTGTGGAAGTGTAATATCCAAACTCAACTAATTCCTTTGATAAATAGTTCATCACTGCAAAGCTATAATGTCTTTCCCCGGCAATCATTAACAAAATTGAATTTGCCGGGTTATACTCCGTTGCAGGCTTAATATGAAATGAAGATTTCAGATAGTTGATTTTATTGCGTGCAATGTTAGAACAAAAATCAGTCCGGGGCAAAACAGGCTATTAGTTTCTGGCTGCATATTCTCAAACATCAAACTTCAAACTTCAAACCTTGTCATTATCTTGCACCCTTTTACTCAATGGATAGCCTGCAAAATAGCCTGCAATTTAAGGTCACTAACAAGCAGATCATCAAACTGACGTTGCCTATAAGTATTGCTATTCTTGTACCACAACTTAATTTCATCACCAATAATATTTTTCTCGGACATTATTCTTCCACGGTTTTAGCGGTCGCAAGTATCACCGGGGTTTACTATTTAATTTTTGGCTCGATCGGCTTTGCGATGAATAACGGACTGCTGGCTCTAATCAGTCGCCGGGCAGGTGAAAACAAACCAGAGGAGATCGGTAAAATTTTTAACCAGGGGATTTTTAATGCAATGCTCGTGGCAGCCATAGCCATTACGCTTTCATATACCCTAACGCCAACACTGCTTCGGGCTATTTTACATGAGCCTGAAAAAGCGGAAATGGCGATCAGTTTTTTGCAGATTCGCATCTGGGGCCTTCCCTTTTTATATATCTATCAAATGCGGAATGCTTTGCTTGTTGGCACCAATCAAAGCAAATACATGGTGATGGGAACAATTGCGGAAGCAGTGGCCAATGTTGTTTTTGATTATACATTGATCTTTGGCAAATGGGGGTTACCTGAATTGGGTTTTAACGGAGCGGCTTATGCATCGATCATTGCGGAGTTCGTCGGCATGTTTGTTATTTATATTGTGATTCATCAAAAAGGAATAGCACAACGTTTTGCATTGTTTAAAAACTTACGTTGGGATAAAAAAAATGCATCGCTTATCACCGCCATGTCAGCACCGCTCGTGTTTCAGCATGCCATTAGTATAATGAGTTGGGAGCTTTTCTTTATTCTTATTGAACGAAATCAAACTGCTGATACACCGCAAGCTATTTCAAACGTGATGCGAAATGTATTTGGCATGTTTGGTTGTATGAGTTGGGCATTTGCCTCCACAAGCAATAGTATGGTCAGTAATATCATTGGACAAGGCAGGAAGGACCAGGTCATTTATGTAATAAATAAGATAGTAAAGTTGAGCACAAGCATTGCTATCGTTCTTTGTCTTATCCTTAATCTTTTTCCTCAATTATTTCTTTCTATATACGGGCAGGGCAATGAGTTTATCCAAGCAGGCATTCCAGTTATCCGTGTTGTGTCTCTTGCTATGATCCTTATGTCATTTTCAGTTGTATGGCTGCATGCCGTAACCGGCACTGGCAATACAAAAATTACTTTCTTTATTGAAGCGGCAGCAATAATTTTTTATTGCGCCTATGTTTATCTCATCATGGAAAAATTCAAACTATCTATTACTTATGGCTGGATGAGTGAATGGCTTTACTGGACATGTATGTTCATTCCCGCATTCTTTTATTTGAGAAGTGGACGTTGGAAGAAAAAAGTAATCTGAACCCCTGTCCCCTAAAGGGGAACTTAGAGTTGATCATTTTCAGCCTTTTCATTTCAAAAGAATTAATTTTGGCCACTTACAGCGAATCAATATTTCACAGTTAATGAAGGAGAAACTGCAGCAGTTAGAACAGCAACTCGAAGGAGATTTATTTTATGACATTACGATGCGTACCCTGTATGCTACAGATGCATCAGCATATCGTGAAATGCCATTAGCAGTGGCTATCCCAAAAACGATTGAAGACCTTAAACTTCTCATTCAATTTGCCCGCATTCAAAAAACTTCATTGATCCCAAGAACAGCTGGCACTTCGTTGGCGGGGCAGGTGGTAGGCAATGGCATTATTGTAGATGTTTCAAAATATTTTACGCAGATAATAGAACTGAATAAAGAAGAAAATTGGGTTAGAGTACAACCGGGAGTTATTCGTGATGAATTAAATATGTTTTTGAAACCACATGGTTTGTTTTTCGGACCAGAAACATCAACTGCCAACAGGGCCATGATCGGCGGAATGGTTGGTAATAATTCATGCGGCTCCAATTCTGTAGTGTATAGAAGTACAAGGGAACATTTGCTGGAAATAAAAGCATTGCTGAGTGATGGCAGCCAAGCAGAATTCAAAACTCTAAATATTGATGAGTTTCATACAAAATGTGACGGAACTGGACTGGAAGCAGATATATACAGATCCATTCGCAGCATTTTG
>DASTZB010000307.1:0-3212 GCA_035764525.1 Chitinophagaceae bacterium
TAAATGGCAAATTCTCTTTGCTTATTCCACCGCCATTGTCCTGGATCGATAAGGCATGTCTGCCCCTGATCAATTTAGTGCCAAACTTCAATTCTCCATTCTCTAGCCCGATGGCGTCAATGGCATTGATGACAATATTTGTCAAAGCAATCTTTATTTTCGGTTTGTCTATTTTTATTTTAAGATCATGAGGTGCATAATCCTTTCTGATCGCTATATTTTTAAGTGCAATCCTATCTTTTGCCATTTCAATAACTTCATCAAGCAATTGATGGAGTGAACATTTTTCTTCCTGTATTTCTTCTTCCTGTTGCCCTTTAAGAAGATAATTGATCAGATCATTCATCTTTACAGAGCTGCGCTTAATAATTTCTAAATAAGTTCTATCGTTATCATTCA
Source organism: Chitinophagaceae bacterium (assembly GCA_035764525.1). Taxonomy (GTDB): domain Bacteria; phylum Bacteroidota; class Bacteroidia; order Chitinophagales; family Chitinophagaceae; genus VBAS01. The sequence continues at coordinate 400 of DASTZB010000307.1, forward strand.
ACATTTTGGTTTCAAGTAAATGAACGGTTAACATGATATTGGACAGCGGGTTTCTTAATTCATGAACAATAACAGAAGTTATTGGAACGGAATGCTCATTCCAGGCTGCCGATGTTGCTCTTTTTTGTGGGGAAATTAGAAGGGAATTCATTTTGAGGGGGTTTTAGTGAGGCCTAAGCAAGGTAGCTACTACCCCCCCCGCGGGTTATACCTTTCTATGTAATTGTTATATAATTCCCACATTTCATTTTACATTGCACAGCTATGACAAACTGGTTAATCAATTGTCTTTGAAAAATAACTTTTTGCGATACCCGGTTTAAAATTTATTTCTAAATTCTTTTTTTTAGACTGCCGCTAAACCAAACATTATTTAAGTATTAATATTTATAGCATGATCCAACGACAGCAAGTTCTTTTAATGACAGTTCCTTTTCCATGGTCAGGTGCATGTCTTTTTGAAAATGTACATAGCGCTTAATTCCCCGCCCTCCAATGTGCCAAAATTCTTTTTTGTTTTTCTGTGGCATTATTTATCTCCGTGATCTGCACTTCGGGTTGTTTATATCCTCCGACAACAACAATTATTTTTTTTGTTCCTGTTGGGCGTTCCACTTCAACAATAATTGTGTCCCCGATCTTTGCTCTTCTTAATTGCTGACGGAACTCATCGGCTGTATTTACTATTGTGTCATTTACTGACTTCAGGATATCCCCTGTATGAAGTCCAGCTTTTCCCCAGCAGCTCGAAGGATCAGTTATTCCAACTCTTAATACTGTTTCACTTGGAGCCTGCCAAACATAAATCCGCAGATCGGGAGATGCCTTACCATCTGTCATCACATCTTTCCATGTCAATGTTTTTTGCAGACCCATCAATCGTAAGTATTTATCAAAATCAACAGGCTTTTTACCAAATATGTAGTCCTGGAAAAATGATCGGAGATCGCAACCGCATACATCACTTATCGTTTGTTCAATATCCAGAGACGTAAATCCTTTTTTACCACTGAATCGTTCCATCATTTTTCTCATCACATCATCCATCGAACGTTTTCCGTTTGTTGCATCACGAATGATGATGTCAAGCATAGCTCCGAGTACCTCGCCTTGCAAATGTGTACTTGCAGAATAATCTCCCAACATACCTGTTGGCCCATAAGATGCAAGACTTATTTGTTCAGCCGAAAATTTTAAATAAGCAGGTGTGTACACATAACGCCTGATCAATGCTTCAAGATGTTTTATTCTTGTGGAATCAAAAGTGGAAAGCCCTGCACGACGCTTCAGCAGGTCAGCATAAAATATCGTGAGTCCTTCACTGAACCAGAGTCCTTTTGAAAGTGCCGGCGTTTTATAATCAACATCAGCATATTCAACAGGATGGATCCGTACAAGATTCCATGTATGAAAATATTCATGAGCGATATCAGAAAAGACCCCTGTTAAATTATTTGTCAGCTGTTCAACAGGTGCGCCGATTGTTACAGAGTTATTATGTTCCAACGAACCAAAGGCGCCATCCTGCAATATAAAAGAATATTCACGGTAAGGCGGTCTTCCAAAAAGCAACGTTGTCTGCTCCACGAATTTCTTAGTGCCGGATACAAGTTTAGTTGTATCAAAATCTTTTACAGGCCATGGCCAATAAACAACACGATGCGGCACACCGTCAACAGTAAATGACCAGCTTTTTATCTCCCCGATCATCATAGGATCGTCAATCAATATAAATACAGAAGAAGCAAAAAAAGTATTGGGATCAGATGTTGATGTAAGTCCTGTAACCTTCTGCCATCCGTTGGGTATATTGAGTGTTACATAAGAAGGAGCCAATTCAGCTCCCACTACATACATAAAGCAATGCGGTCCGCCAACAAGACCTCCTGCTGATGAAAGAAACGCTTTCCAGGCTTGTCTTTGTGAACTTTCCACAGTGGGAAGATGAATGCGATAATGCAAAATAGTTGTTCTTCCTTTTATAATTACCTGCCATAAAGCGCTGTCTTTTCTTATAATGTTTCCTTTGCCATTTTTTGTTTCTGCATAGAAATCTTCAACATATCGCCAGTATTTATCATCATACTCCGGATGCGCCACCATTGCCACCTTAAACGTGTCAGGAATATTGCTGATCTGCATTTCCATTTTTATATAAGATAGATCAGCAGAATCAACAGTAAGCAGGTAATGAATGATTGGTTGTTTGTTACTATAACGAAGCTCAACTGTTTCTGTCCAATGTGCAAAAGGATTTTGAGCAATGCTTAACATTGCAAAGAACAATGTTATTATAAGAGAATAAAACTTCTTATCCATAAAATTATTTTCTGACAGCAATGTAGATAAGAAGTATCCAGTAATGAGAGTATTTACATCAATAGCTCAATTGGCTTGATAAACTACAAGGCATAAAATAATTCTCTCCACTTTTTCATTGCTCCAACTGGTTAACCAATTGTTATCACAAAACAATTTTTGTTATACCGGTCATTAAAATTTATTTTTAAACAGTTTTTCAGGATCACACCTTTTAGACCAACATTATTTAAGTTTTAATATCTATAACATGACTCAACGACAGCAAGGTCTTTTAATGACAGTTACATTGATTATTTGTTCTTTTACTTTGAATGCACAAAAGGATTTTAAGCATGACACTACGTATTACGAGACGTTCCCTAATAAAACCACGGTCCGTCTCTACCTATCAAAAAAATATGTACATCTTAATTTTCCATCCGGCGGTAGCGCAGAAGATCTCGAATACAAAGCAAACCCTAAACTCAATATTGGTGCAGGTATTACGATAA
>DASTZB010000308.1:0-19922 GCA_035764525.1 Chitinophagaceae bacterium
TATGCTTTGGAGAAATTAAAGGAGTTGTCTTATTAAAGTTTATTCGGGAAAACAGCAATGGAACGATGCGCCTTTTTCCGGTTCAGCTTCAGCGATAATATGGCCACCGTGCATCTCCATTATTTTTTTGCAAATAGAAAGCCCCATGCCAGATCCCTTCTGTTTGACATGGTCTTGCAATTGGGTGAAAAGTTCAAATATTCTATCGGTGATTTCAAAACCTATGCCATTGTCAGTGACAGTAATTACAGTATAAGGTTTTCCTCTCAGCAAAGCGAGCACATTCTTTAATCTGGCGCTCTTTGTATGACTTATTTTAACAACAGAGTTTTCGTTTGGCTTTTTAAATTTGATGGAATTATCAATAAGATTTGTAATTAGTTTTGAAAAAAGAACCGGATCCGCTGACAATGTTGGTAATTCTGCAATTTCGATCTTTGCATTCGCGTCTTCTATCTTTCCTTTCATTTCATTTAATACGTTTTGCAAATTGATCTTTGGAGAGATCAATTCTTTTTTTATCCCTGCATCATACAATTCAAGGTAATTAGTGATGTCGTTTGTCAGTAGCTTCATTTTTTGAATCGCTGATTGTGCTCTTCTTAAATTGGCCCGGCCTGAATCAGTTAAGTGCCTGGCATCAGTTGTTATTATTGTTTCCAGGTTGATATAAACTTGACGCAAAGTTTCACTGTAATTATTGGCCGTTATACTATTAAAATTCTTTAATTCGGAATTCAGAGAATTTAGCTCCTTGTTCATGGCAAGCAAGGATTCATTCAGATCCATGATTTTTTGCGCTGATTCGATCGAAGCAGTAATATCCATATCAATACCCAGCATTTTTTCTATCTGCCCTTTATTATTTTTCAGAGAGGTTGCTTTTATTTTTATAGCTTTTATGTTTCCATCAATATTTAGATACAAGATTTCTTCAAATGGCTGACAGGATTTTTCGATAGCAGTTATTATTTTTTCAGCAACAGGCCTATGCTTTTCTATTGCATGATCCAGATATATTGCAGGCTTAACGAGTTTGCCTTTATTCATATTAAACAAAGCGTACATGCCATCACTCCACAAAAATTCCTTTGTTTTAATATTGTATTCCCAACTTCCAATTTTGGCAAGCTCTTCAGCTTGTTTTAAAATATTATGCTGCTTCGCAATTTCCTCTTCCCTTAATTTTTGGAAATTGACGTTTTGAACAACTACTACAATGCTAATTACATTACCCTTTTCATCCCGCTCAAACACTTTGCCCCTTGCAGATAACCATATCCATTCATTTAGGTTGTTTTTTACCCGGTAGTCAACTGTTGTAATATTATTATTTGGCAGGCTGGCAAAACTATCAGCATATTTTTGTAAGCCGATAAGATCGTCCGGGTGAACAAGCTTATGGCGATCTTCAATAGTTTTTTTTGACAGTTCATCGGCATTAAGACCGCTTATACTATATGGTTCACGATTAAAATAGATGACTTTACGAGAAGGATATTCCTGTACACTTATCATATCAGGAATAGCATCAGCAATACTTTGGAGCAATTCTTTGCTTTCTTTTAATTCGATTGTTCGTTCTTCAACCTGCTGTTGAAGTTCTGCTCTATATTTTTGTTCAGTCTCCAGCAAAGTCTTTTCAGCCTTTGCTCTTTGGTCTTCAGCTTTCTTTCGCTCTGTAATATCATCAAATAGAACAGCAACCTTGCTGCTTTTATTTTCTAAGGGAAATGCATAGACATTATACCAACGGTTCATTAACGCCGTTGCTTTTTCTTCGAAATGAACAGGAGCACCGGTCTTCGAAACCTTTCCGTAGGTCTCATACCAATGACTTTCAATACCAGGTTCAATTTCACGCATCGTCCTTCCAACTGCATTTTTAATACCGGTTTGTTTTTCGAAAGCAGTATTCACTTCAAGAAAACGAAGATCGACTGGTTCGTGTTTGTTATTCCAGATCATTTCAATGATGCAAAAACCCTGGTTGATCGAATTGAAAAGTAAATAGTATTTGTCTGTTGCTGTTTTTGTTAACTGATCTTTATCGGTTTTCTTTTTCTTGGATACTGCTGCTCCAGGTATGTTTTTTTTCTTTATCCCCATGTGGTAGATAGGTTAAATAGTCTTAAAGCTAAGAAATCCGATTGAATTAATGAATGTACAATCAGGACAATAAACCTTTGGACATTTTGCAATTGATATGGTCTTGCCTGCGATTTTGATCCTGTAATAGGGTAATTAAAGCCTACTAGAGGGGTATACTAAATACATCATAAGCCTTTGCTATAAATTATTATGTTTTTTTTGGCAGTCTGAAAAAAGGTGTTAACTTGAATTACCTCTTGGATAATTTATAGATCCATTTGCGTTCTACATAAGAACTAATGTCTAAATGCCATTTGAATTTGGCCGTTTCCCAATTATTTTCCGAATTATTTCTTAATATTTTTCAGATGCTAATTTAATATTGGCTTTGGAGCGACCAGCGATTTGGTGGCTTTTTTAAACATATTAGAATAATAACAAAAAGACTAAAGGGTGTGCCGATCAAATACCAGTAACCATTAGACCAATGTTTACACCCTTTAAAAAGGGGGCTTCAATTAATTTTGAAGCTCCTTTCTATTTATGGAATATTCACTTCCCCCACAAGAAATACACTCCCGCAAATAAGTATCAAATCATCTCGATGCGCTCTTGACTCAGCTGCTTTAATAGCTTCGTTTACATCCTTCATTACAATACCGTTCAAATTAAATTCTTTTGCTTTTTCTTTTAGTATTTCCGCAGGCAAAGCTCTTGGAATATGAGCTTGGGTAAAATAATAATTAGCAGAATGGGGCAGGAGCGATAAAACTGAATCGGTCTCTTTATCTTTTACCATACCGATGATGATATGCAATTCATGATGCGTTGTCAATTCAATTTGGTGAACGATCTGTTTTATCCCGTCCTCATTATGCCCTACATCTAAAACAATTGTAGGATTTTCGTGAATGATCTCCCAACGACCATGTAAGCCTGTCAGCTTTTTCGCTTTTTGTAAACCCTGGCGAATTTCATTTTCATCAAGATCATATTCCAGCTTTTTTAAAACAGAACAAGTTTCAAGCACGGTGAGCAAGTTCTTGCTTTGATAAATCCCCGGCAGATCAAGATGATATTTTTTGTGATCGACCTTATCACGTTCTGCAATTTCAACAATCAGCTCATTTTTTTTCCATTGCCAGCCAGTCACATTTCTTTCCTGTGTTGCTAAATAGAGAGGAGCATTTTTTTCAGAAGCTATGATCTGAAAAATTGATTTTGTTTCTTGTATGGTTTCACCAATTACAACCGGAATATTTGACTTTATAATGCCTGCTTTTTCAAAAGCAATTTTCTCCAATGAATCACCTAAGATATTCATGTGATCCCAGCCGATATTAGTGATCACAGAAATTTCAGGAGTTATAATATTGGTGCTGTCAAACCTGCCGCCAAGACCAACTTCAATCACAGCAATATCCACTTTCTGTTCTGCAAAATAATCAAATGCCATTGCTACTGTTATTTCAAAAAAGCTGGGTTCAATCTCTTCGATCAATGGTTTTATGTTTTCAGTAAAATCAATTATAAATTTTTCATTGATCTCGTCTCCATTCACTTTTATTCTTTCCCGGAAATCTTTTAGATGTGGGGAAGTATAAAGCCCGGTCTTATAACCTGCGGTTTGCAAAATTGCAGCCAACATATGACTTACTGAACCTTTGCCATTCGTGCCTGCTATGTGAATGCTTTTGAATTTATGATGAGGATTATCGATATGCCCGCAGAGTGTGATCGTATTGGTCAGGTCTTTTTTAAATGCAGCAGCGCCAATACGACTATACATGGGCAAGCGGGAAAAAAGATATTCTATTGTTTGCTGGTAATTCAATTCCATATTTTTTTTCTGAAAGTCAGTTTGATCAGCAGAAATATAACCGCGATGCCGCAAACAATATAACCCAACATCACCAATTCATCAGTCCCGGGCCGATGACGAATTTTATTTATCATTCCAATAAAACGAATGAGCAATCCAATAAGAAAAAGCACCAGGGGCCATATAATCGATTTTGTAACGTTCATAATGTTTATTGTTGAATTAATGAATCATAAAGCTGATAATTTTCTTCATCAAAACAAACAAAATAGACTTTTGTTATTAAATCACTTTGATCTAAAAATTCTGTTACTATATCAATGGCAATTTTTCCTGCTTCCTTTTTGGGATATCCATAAATACCTGTGCTAATATTAGGAAAAGCAATCGAAGATAATTTGTGTTTGACAGCAAGCTTCAAACTATTTTGATAACAAGCAGCAAGAGAAGCTGCTTCATTTTTTTTGCCATCTTTCCAAACAGGCCCAACAGTATGGATCACAAATTTTGCAGGTAAGTTTCCAGCTGTTGTTATCACCGCCTCACCTGTTTTACAGCTTCCTTGTTTGGCAATGATCTTTCTGCATTCCTCAAGTATTGCAGGGCCGCCTGCACGATGAATGGCACCATCAACACCACCGCCACCCATCAAGCTTGAGTTAGCTGCGTTCACAATAGCATCTGCTTTTATTTTGGTGATATTTCCTTTTGTTAATTCAATCTTTCCCATAAGCCGAACAAAAATAAAAAATGCCATCCTGAAAAAACAGGATGGCATTCACACATTAATCTCAAGGCCTATCCACCAGTGCGGATATTAAATTCATATACGACAACCGATTCTTCACCGGTTTTATTAAAACGATTTCTTCTCAACCAGTCCCTGATAATATCTTTTGCCTGGCCATCACTCATTAACGAACCTCTTACAGTTCTTACTAGTGTACCTATTCCATCGGCAGATACTTTTATTTCGGCTTCTACTTTACCAGATATGTTTTCACCAGCATCTAATTTGCCTGATGTCACAATTGTTCTGCTTCCACTAACCCTCCTGGGCCCATTACCTGTACCAAGACCGGTTCCATTACCACCACCAGCGCCACCGCCTGTGGCCCCACCATAACCCGGACCTTTTCCAACACCAGTGCCATTCCCATTACCTCCCGCAATATCATATTTATCAGCCGTACCTCCGCCAGTTCCCGTACCTGTAAGTGTTTTACCAACCACAGCCTTAGGTCGGGGAGGAGCCGGAGTTTCAACTATCGGTTTAGGATTTGTTTTTACGATCGAAGCATTTTGATTCACTGTCTTTGCTTCAGGTTTAGTTGCTACAGTTTTATTTACAGCAGGAGCTTCTTCATCTTTATCATCAGCCCGCAATTCTTTTGTTTCATCTGGAATACCGGGAGGCACAGAAGCTTTTGCAATACCTCTTTCCTGGTCAGCTTGTACTTTATTACCACCGCCGCCACCACCGCCAAATTTTACGTCCGGTGGAAAGTCTTCCAACTGAACTTCCACGTAAGTTAATTGAGGCGGAATTTCAATTTTAGGCAGAGGCCATTTCCAAAGAATAAAAGTAAAAAGCATAGCCAGTGCCACACCAACAGTGATCATCATGGCCCGTCTGTTCTTTTCTCTTTCAAAACTTTGCATCATAGCGGTATAGTAATTCATACAAAAGTAACCGGGTGATTTTTGGGATTCAAGTTATTGTTGTTCACACCTGTTGATTAAACGATGCAAAGCATGTGCAACTTGCCCGCAGACAGTTATTTTAATTGTTAATTTTTTGTTTATCCACAATAACTGTGAATGAAAAGAAAATTTACATCGAATGTTCGTCATTGCGAGGCCGCCTGTAGATGGCAACTACTACTTAGTGAAGTTGGTCGAAGCTTTCTGAAAAATATTTATGAAATCAACAGTAGTACTACTATGAGACTTTTCTTGCGACGCTCCGTTTAAATTTCTGTTCGCTATTGAGCAGGCATCAGCCGATTTTCTTATACAGCCAGAAAGGAACCAATCTCATCAGTTTTGCAACCAGCCACCACCTTTTACTCACATAAGCTTTTTGCTTCTTTTTTTCAATGGCTTCTATGATTTGTCTTGCTGCTTTTTCTAAAGGCACCACCCAAAATCGTTTGTTCCCTTTGGCCATTTTCGTAGCAACAAATCCAGGCTCAATACAGGTAATTCCAATATCCTTTTTCATCTTCTTAGCCTTGATTGCCAATGCTTCAAAGTAGTTACTTTGAAAAGCTTTTGAGGCGCTGTATGCAGGCGCCCAGCTATTGCCTCTATTGGCCGCAATTGATGAGATCACAGCCATTCTTCCATGACTTTGTTTTATAAAATAATTAAAAGCCCAGTTGGCTATTTCAATAAAGCCATAAACATTAGTATCAACAGTAAGTTTATCTAATTTCCAATCTAATTCCTTACTTAATTCACCGATGCCGGAACAATAAATAAGGATGTCAAGCCCGTTTAATCTTTGAATAAGTTCTTTCAAGTGTTCAGTGCTATTTCCTGCCGTTACATCAAATGCTGTATAAATAATTCTTCCTCCAAATGATTTTCTCAATTCCTCAAGGAGTTCAATTCTGCGGCCGGTAATTCCTACAAGGTTTCCTTCGAGCGCATATTGTTTTGCCATTTCTTTTCCTATACCCGAAGATGCTCCAACGATAATGATCCTTTTTTTACCTTCTACAAAGCCACCTATTTCGTTAAGTGGTGTGTTTTCATATTCAATCCATTGTTTTATATCATGGTCAATTTCTGTCTGAACTTTTTCCATATTCTTAAAAAATACTATTGATGGAAAATTTTCATCTTCCAATTGCCGCGGAGCCCAAGTCAAATGAACAATGGCAAACTGATTTAATTCTTCTATGTAAAACAGAACATCATCCAAATCTTGCCTTTGTGCGATTGCATTTACTTTTTTTCCAAAAAGCAAATGTCGAGGCCCTGTTTCTTTGTAAAGTTGAGCTTCTAGATTAATTCCATTTTCTACCTTATGCCATGGTATGTCAAATTTTAATTCGCTCATTTTATTTCGTCTTTATCAATCGTATCATACTCGGCAGTCCCACTATTGCGCCAAGTCCCAATAGTGCAAAGGTATTTTCGCCACCAAAAAAACCTGAAGAATGAAATATTCGGTCAATAACATAAAGACTGATCGTGGTTATTAGGAATCCAATTGAGTTATAGATCGTCAATGCAGTTCCTCTTAATTCATGTGGTGCATATTGTGCTACCAAAGTTGAAAACTGTGGAGAGTCCGGGGAAACGGTGGCTCCCCAAATCAAAAGCAAACCAATAAAAAGAAAGGAAGGAAACGAAAAACTAAATGGTGAAATAAAACAACAGGCCCCTGACATAAATAATGCCCACGCAGCAACTTTAGCGCTTCCGATCTTTTGAGATAAATACCCGCCAGCTATAGAGCCGATGCTTCCAATGGCAATTACAAGAAAGCTCAAAAAGGAAATATCAAGTTGCTGGCTATTTTTTTTCGAATACAACTCAATTATGAGCGGAACAAACCCCCAGAAGGCATACAATTCCCACATATGACCAAAGTAACCAATAGCCGCTTGTCTCCATTTTCTTGAACTAAATATTTTTTCAAATGCATCCCAGCGGAAACCTCCTGATTTTTTTCTGAACGGCCCATCGCCGACAAATAAAAGCATCATTAATCCGCCTGCAAATGCTGTTAAGGATGTAATATGTAAAACCGATTTCCACGGCAGATCAAACTGTCGGTTTTTTAATAAATGCGGAAATGCAGTTCCCAACATCAACGCTCCCAATAAAAACCCAAGAGCTTTGCCTAAACCTCTTTCATACCAGTCAGCTGCTATCTTCATCCCGACAGGATAAATGCCTGCAATGAAAAAACCTGTCAGGAATCGAAAGAGAAATAAAGTATTTCCATCTTTTACAAACCAGACTACTGCAGAGTTTGTTAACGCACCAAGTAATGAACTAATAAAGAATAATTTCACTGGCGAAAAACGATCTGCTAAAGAAAAGAATGCAAATACTAATGTGCCCGCAATAAAACCAAGCATGACAGCAGAAGTAACAAGGCTTACCGCGTACTGACTTAATTGAAGTGATTCTTTCAATTCGGGCAATACAGCATTGCCAACAAACCAAAGCGATGTGCCTGCAAATTGTGAGAGCACTATAACAGGTAATACTTTTTTGCTGGTTTTTATTTCAGTCAAGCAACTGGTTTTATTTTTTAAGATTGGCGATCACTAAACCGGAAACAACTAAAATAAAACTAATAATATGAATAGGAGTAATTTTTTCACCGAGAAAAAAAACTGCTTCAATACTGCTAAAGACGGGAATTAAATTTCCAAATAATGCAGTTCGTCCGCTTCCTAATGCTCCAATGGCTTTGTTCCATATATAAAAACAAATAACAGAAGTGCCAAGTCCGAGATAAAGAATAGTCGAAAGATTAGCCGCGTTGATCTCAATGCCTCCATATTTATTTAATTCAGATAAATAAAATGGAAAAAGAATAATAGTGCCTAACAAGAAAACTATAAAAAGAAAATTAACAGGATGAGTTCCCCCGGGTTTCTTCTTTACAGTTGTATTATAAATAGCAAAAGAAAGAGCAGCTGCCATTATCCACCAATCGCCTTTGGTAAACTTAAAGGATATGAGATTTTGAATATTCCCCTTGCTCAATAATAAAAGGATGCCGAGAATGCATACTATCATTCCTACTATCTTCAATCCGGAAATTTTTTCTTTTAAAAAAATTCTTGCAAGAATAACGGAGATGATAGGAGAGGAACAGGTTCCGAGAATGGCCATATTGATAGCACTTGAATAATGACCTGCTACATATACAAACGTATTAAACATACTGACACCGGTAACAGCAGCTAAAAGAAAGCATAAAAATCGTTGCTTAACAACTTTTATTTCTGCATTAAAATATTTCCAGGCAAAAGGAGCAATGATGACAGTAGCAGTAAGCCAGCGATAAAAGGCAAGCGTAACAGGTGGGATTGTTTTAATAACACCTCTTGCAATAATAAAATTACCTGACCAGATTAGTGTGGCAAGTACTGCGAAACCGATTCCAATAAAAACCTGGCGTTGGTGATGGTGAGTATTATCCATTAAGAGGATTCAAAAATACTTCTTTAAGGCATAGAAGCATGCGCAAAATCCAGTTCGAAATTTCCTTTGATACGTTCAATTGATGGATTGAAATAGCCGAATTTCAGATCAGGAAACTCTTCACGGATCAATTCCATTAATTGTTTTACTCCAAGACATTCACCAGTATCAGTTACGCCGATCTTTCCAAGATACCAATCAGGATCAATATTGAAATTGCGCCACTGGATCATCTTTAACCCTGTATCTTTAATAAGCCTTCTTAATGCTTCATATTCAGCAACTGAATCCGTCATTCCCGGGAAAACAAAATAGTTGATAGATGTCCAGCCTCCGTAACTGTTCATGACTTTCAAACTTTCAACAATATCATCAAAATCGTAATTGTTGGGGCGATAATAAGGCATATAAATTTCTCTTCGTGCTGAGTTAGTGCTAACACGAATTGAATTCAATCCAGCTTCACATAAAACTTTTACAGCCCTGGGATCGGAACCATTTGTGTTGATATTAATGCTACCCTTTTTTGTATGCTTTCTTATTTCAATGATCGAATCACGTATTGTTTCCCACATCAATAGTGGTTCACCTTCACAGCCCTGTCCAAAACTTATTAATGGGTAAGGAGCAGTTTCAAGATGCGGAACCGTAAACTCAACAATCTCTTCTGCCATTGGCTTAAACGTGAGACGATCCTGTGTTGATACGATCGGTTCTTCATCGGGTTGCAATGAAATACAACCAACGCAATTCGCATTGCAGGCTGGTGAAACCGGAACAGGACATTCCCAACGTCCGAGGGAAAAATTTCTTGCTGCCGGGCAATGGTAAGTCAGGCAACAATTTTCCATTAAATGTTTTACGAGGCGATTATGCGGATAAGCTTTTAATAAATGTGCAGCGCCATCATTTATTTTTTGTTGCTCATATCCTGCGCATTCCTGGCGAATATCTTTTTCAATTCTTACGGCAGGTACAAAAAATTTATTATCATGCCAGCCAACGGCGGTATAACAAAACAAGGGAAGTACCGGCGCACCTTTTTCTGATTCATAAGCTGCGAGATAAAAACCAGTATGTGCCGGAGGAATAAATGCAGCAACAGCCCAGCCTTTTTCACACAAACGCATTTCGCCGGACTTGACGTCAATGCCAATTCCTCTTCTCCCGGGTAATTCATATAGAGAACCGCCATCGGGTAACAATATCCACTCATCTTCCGGGATCGGTAACGCATCCCATCCACTGCGGCCTGTAGTGTATAATGAAGTGTCTTCAAAAATATTTCCCTTGCTGTCGGAATAAAGAATGTATGGCGAATGTTTAAAGTTCAAGGCTGAATGTTGAATGAAAAATCAATTGGCGAAGGTCGTTATTTATTTAGTTGCTGCCTGCAAAAATCATTGAATTCTTTTTCATTAATGTCTTCGTCAGAATTCAGGATGAGTTGTTGAAAAAGCTTATTGTTCTTGAAATCAATCGTCAGAAGCCCATCCTTTAATATTACATTATTTACCTCGTTCCAATCAATTGTCTTTTGCAGTATATAGGGAACATTTATTCTCTTGTCCGTAATATCAACTACCAACTTTTTGTGGGCGATAAAATCAAGTAAAATAAACAGGAGCAATATAATGCCGAGCCACCAAAGCCCTTCTTTTATCCACACAAATGAACAAACACCAAATATTGATCTGTGCCAAAAGTCAGGTAATGGCTTTTTGGAGATCCATTCCATCACTGTGAAAAAAGTATAAACAGCCGTGATTAGTATTGCGAAAAGAAGCGCAATGTTCATAGCTATTTTTGTTTCATTATTGATCAGGATAAAAACAAATCCAAGCAAGTTGAATAATACCAGCAACTGGCTGATAAGACGATAATTTTTTGTTTTTTCATTTTTAAGGATGAAAGAATATTTCCTCATTGCTGAATAGAATTACTGAAGGTATAAGAGTGCGACGCAATAGAAGTTAAATAGATTTATACAGTTGGGTAAACATAAACCTTAACTATTACTTGCTACCAATAAATTACAGAGCTTGAAAAGTATTCTTGAGCTGACATTGCTGTCCCAATCATTTTCACCAACGCCGGTTTCGTTAAGATCAAAACCGATCAGCTTTTTGCCATTCTTGATTAGCTTATTGAAGATGTAAAATATCTGTTCAGTTTCCATACCGCCTTGAACTGGTGTGCCGGAATTGGGACAAAGCTTTGGATCAAGTCCATCCACATCAAAGCTTATATAAACTTTTTCGGGCAACTTGCTAATGATCTCATCAGCCACCTGTTTCCATGTCTGTCCTTCGTACACTCTTTCCTTCAACTCACGATCAAAATAGGGGATGACCTTATAATTGCTATTAAAAATATATTCCCATTCTGCTTCACTGTAATCACGAATACCCACCTGCACTAATCTTTCTATTTCAGGAATTTCATTCAGCGCATTATACATAATGCTGGCATGAGAATAAACAAAGCCCATATATGCTTTGCGGAGGTCACAATGCGCATCTATTTGCAAAATCCCAAAGTTGCCATGCTTTTCCGCGATTGCTTTCATAAATCCAAGCGGCACACTATGATCACCGCCTAGCAATCCAACTAACTTATCTCTGTCAAGCAAAGATTTTGTTTGTTCATAAACCCACTTATTCAAAAAATTACTTCCTTCATTTACATCCTTTAGGGTTTTTGTCATGAATTGGTTAGCTTCTACCGCGTCGCCCTTGGATATATAATCGATGAAGAGTTCCGCTTCTTTGCGCAGGTAATCACTTTTGAGCAACACCTTCCGATCGATCCCCTTCATAAAAAATCCCTGTTTCCAGGCTTCGGGCATATCGGGGTCATACAAGTCCACCTGCAGGCTGGCCATAAAAACATGTTCTGGTGCCCGGGCCGTGCCGGCACCATAGCTTACCGTTACTTCCCAGGGCACAGGTAAGATCACAAGTCTTGCTTCATCTTCAGTAAATGGCAATCCAAAAATATTATTATGAGGATTGCTTACACTGTTGGGGTCAAATTTTGAGAGATCAGTCATGCGGTGTTTCAAAAGGCGTGCAAGGTAAGGAGAAGTTGCAAATAAGGAAATGAATGAGTAAGGATTCGGGAGAGATTTTTTTATTAAGCGAACATTTGTTCCCTGATTGAGCTTCTGTTGCGACGCTCCATTCAGCTTTCTGTTCGCTATTGGGCTTTTTCGTGAATGATCAATATTGTGTGATTATCTCTATTTTCCAGTTATCCACATTCAGGATTCGGTATTGACCACTGCCATCTTCCCATCTGATCTTTCTCATCATACTTCCGTATCTCCTGAAGGTTTTTTGGTCTATCTTTGCGGAGCAAAATCGAATCATGAAAAAAACGCATATTATTTTACTCGTTCTAATAATTGGCGCTATTGCGGCCCTTATAAGTTTGATGCCCAAAGGCGGCGCTGACCTTTTGAGCAGTTATGAAACTATTGCTGGTGCAAAGGAGAAATCCGGCAAATATGTGCATGTAGTGGCAAAGCTTGATAAAACACAGCCTATAGATTATGATGCTATAAAGAATCCGAACCATTTAAGTTTTACAGCGGTTGATTCAACAGGCGGAAAAGTGAAGGTCGTTTACAATAATGCAAAACCAGATAATCTTGAGCATAGCGACAGGCTGGTGATGAAAGGAAAAATGAACGGCGATGTTTTCGAATGTAATGAGATATTGATGAAATGTCCATCTAAATACACGGATGATCCGAATCGCATCCAGGAAAGCTTGAACAAAAACACTAATTAATTTCAATGGACTATATTGGTGAACACCTGCTGCCGGGTCAAATCGGTCATCTATTAGTTATCCTTTCTTTTGTTGCTTCCATTATCGCTTCTGTTGCTTATTTTATTTCTGCAAGAACAACCAACCCTCTTGATTCAGCAAGTTGGAAAAAATTAGGCAGAGCCGCTTTTATTATTGATGCAATTTCAGTGATCGGCATTTTCCTTATTTTATTTTCACTTATCTACAATCATCGGTACGAATACCAATACGTTTATAAGAATTCCGGCAATGATCTTGAGCCAAAATATATTTTAAGTTCACTCTGGAGTGCATCAGAAGGTAGTTTTATACTTTGGACCTTATGGCATGCAGTGCTTGGCCTCGTTTTAATTTTTACTTCAAAGAAATGGGAAGCACCAGTTATGTCGGTTCTTTCATTTGCACAAGTTTGTCTGGCCACTATGATGCTGGGCATTTATTTCTTTGGAACAAAGATCGGTAGCAGCCCCTTTGCATTATTCCGCGAACAGATGCCTGACTTACCCGTTTTCCAATTTGCTGATTATGCAACAAGGATAAAAGACGGTAACGGTCTGAACATGCTTTTGCAGAATTACTGGATGGTAATTCATCCGCCTGTTTTGTTTCTTGGCTTTGCAAGCACCGTTGTTCCTTTTTCATTTGCAATGGGCGGATTGATGACAAAAGAATATGGAGATTGGGTAAAACCTGCGCTTCCATGGGCATTGTTTTCGGCATGTGTGCTTGGTGTAGGAGTAATGATGGGTGGAGCATGGGCTTATGAGTCATTAAGTTTTGGTGGCTATTGGGCATGGGATCCTGTTGAAAATGCATCGTTGGTTCCATGGCTTGTTCTTGTTGCAGGTATTCACACTTTAATTATTTATAAAAGCACAGGCCGGTCATTACAAACCTCCTTTTTTCTGATAGCGCTTACATCTATTCTTATTGTATATTCCACATTTCTTACCCGCAGTGGCATTTTAGGAGAGACCTCTGTACATTCTTTTGCAGATCTTGGAATGAACGCACAACTATATTTATTCCTGTACGCATTTTTCTGGTTACCGGCAATTCTAACATTAAGTGGGCTAAACAAAAAATTAATTGTATCAGGCGGAGCAATTGTGTTTCTTCTTTTAGCAGGATTTGTGCATCCGTTATTTGCGCTTATTTCACCAATTGCAGCATTGGTGTTGTTTTTGGTAAACTTAAACAAACTTATTCCTGCTGTTAAAAAGGAAGAAGCTGCTTCATCAAGGGAATTCTGGATGTTTATTGGTTCATTGGTTATTTTATTTTCTGCCATTATCATTATAGCACAAACTTCTTTACCTGTTTATAACAAAGTTTTTGGTAAAAAAGCAGCGCCGCCACAAGACATAGAATTTTCATATAACCGTATCCAGATCTTTATTGCGATCATCATTGGATTATTAACGGCTGTTGGCCAATATTTAAAATATAAAGAGACAGGTTCACAATATTTTTTCAAAAAAATTGGCTTGCCTTTTATTATCAGCGCTATTGCAAGCGGGTTAATCTTGTCTTTTGGCAATATCAATTACGATAAATATGGAATAGGGTACCTTACTTTTGTTTGGACTGCAATTGCCTGCAGCGTATTTGCCATCATTGCCAATTTCTCCTACATCTGGATAGGAATAAAAGGGAAACTTAAATTAAGCGGACCTTCCATTGCACATTTTGGTTTTGGAATGATGTTACTCGGAATTCTTATCTCATCGTCTAAAAAAGAAATTCTTTCTTTTAATACAAGTGGGATTTTTGTTCCGCTTGGCGACAACAGTAAAGAGCTGCCCGGTGAGAATATGACACTTATCAAAGGCCAGAAAATGGATATGGGAAAATATTGGGTTACTTATGCGAGTGACTCTGTTCATCCAAGAAAATCCCAATGGTATTTTAAGATCAAATTCGAGGAAAAAAACAGCAAAGAGAATTTTACAATTACACCCAATGCATTTGTAAACTATAAGGGCAACGAAGGGTTGATGGCTAATCCCGGCTCAAAACATTATTGGGACCATGATGTGTTTGGTTATATTACCACAATGACCGATCAGTCAAAAAACCAGGATACCTCTACTTATCAACCAAAGGCAATGAAGGTTGGTGACACCGTTTTATACGGGAAAAAAGGTTTTATGATACTTGAAGCCGTGAGATCCATTGATAGCTTGCCTGCAGATATTTTTGGCGTTGATGGAAAGCTTTATGAAGCAAGGTTGAGGGTTTATCCGGATATGTCTAAACTTACTGAAGTTGATTTTTCAACACCGAGGCTTGCCATAGCAAAAGGTAACTCACTCAGTGTTCCAGATACTATACGTTCAGGAACAATGATCCAATTGAACAAGTCTGACGGCAAACAAATAGAGATCGGTGTAAAGGTGCCCAACACAGTTACTCAATACCTTACTTTAAAAGCACTTAAGTTTCCTTTTATCAATCTTCTTTGGCTCGGCACCATCATAATGGCTGTTGGTTTTGTTGTGAGTTTGGTTAGAAGGATAGAAATAAGCAAGTCCCCGACTTGAAGATCAATCTTTTAACTTTCTAATACAGCGTTTAGATTAGAAACGTTGTCATATTTTTGTACTTTAGTTATATGAAAATGCATTGCAAATTCATTTCGGTTTTACTGGTGTCAATATTTTTTGTCACAGGCAATGCTTTTTCACAAAATGATACTTTAATTGGACCGCCTCCCCAAGCGCCACCGATCAATGTAAAAAAATGGGGCCCGAATGATACGATCATCACCGGCGCTATTTATTATCAGAATGAATGGATGCCCTATAAGGAATTAGAGATGGCCTTGGTTTCGAATATGAGTGAAAAGAAACTTGCCAAATATCTTGAGGAGTGGACGCGACTTCGAAATGCTGTATATGTTACTTATCCTTATGCACGTACAGCCGGTTATTTAATGAATGATATTAATGCTAAGATTTCTCAAATGAAGAGTAAGAGAGAAAAGAAGGATTATATAAAATCAAGAGAAAAAGAATTGAAAGATCAATTTGCTGACCCGCTATCCAATCTTTCTGTTTACCAGGGAAAGATCCTGATGAAGCTCATTAATAGGCAAACGGGAAATAACTGTTATGAAATAGTAAAAGAATATCGCGGTGGCGTGACCGCCAGGGTTTATCAAACAGTTGCCTTCTTTTTTGGAAGCAGCTTGAAACAAGAGTGGGATATGAATGACAAAGTTGATCGCCAGATCGAAAATATCGTTAAAGAAATTGATGGCTCCTGGTATAATAATCCTTACAAACCGGGAATAAGATAATTTATCGTTTTTGGTATTTGCATTATCGTGTTTAGCATTTCCATAATTTTAGCGTCGCAAAAGCTTAGCGTCTAGAAACGATAAACAATAAACTTTCATGAAACTTGACTTGCTTGCAATTGGCGTTCATCCTGATGATGTGGAACTTGGTTGTTCCGGTACAATAATCAATGAAATTAAAAATGGAAAGAAGGTTGGGGTGTTGGACCTGACACAAGGAGAACTTGGTTCCCGTGGCACTATTGAAACAAGATATCAGGAAGCTGCAAGAGCTGCAATGATAATGGGTGTGCATATAAGAGAGAATCTAAAAATGCGTGATGGTTTTTTTGAAAATGATGAAGAACATCGACGAAAACTAATTGTTGCAATAAGAAAATATCAACCGGAAATTGTTATTACAAATTCTTTAAGCGACCGTCATCCTGATCATGGACGTGCTGCCAAATTAACGACCGACAGTTGCTTTCTTTCAGGTTTAATAAAAGTGCAAACAAAAGATGAACAAGGAAATCAACAAGAACCCTGGCGACCAAAATATGTTTTTCATTATATTCAGGACCGTTATCATGAGCCGGATTTTATCATTGACATATCTGATGTGTTTGAACAGCGAATGGAGGCAGTGAAAGCATATACAACACAGTTTTATAACCCCGATAATGAGGATGATGGACCTCAAACTTATATTTCTACGTCCGCATTTCTCGATAGTATTATTGCACGGGCAAGGGTAATTGGGAAAAAAATAGGTGTGCAATATGGCGAAGGCTTCAACGCTGAAAAAAGTTTAGGAATTAAAAACCTCGATTCTTTCATATCGATCGAAACCTGATAAGTTAATTTAATTGAGCGTTAATAACTTATTCAAGATTTACCTGTTTTCTACCATAAACAAGTGTACCTTTGCGTGTCTTAATAAAGGTTTTGATTATGGCGTCTCCTAAATTTCACAGTTCTTCTCATTCATTTTATTCGGAACTTAAAAGCAGGGTGGGGAATTACTTCGAAGAAGTAAGAAAATCTCCCACTGGTAATTATCAACTTTTCATAAAAGCAATAATCTTAGTAGTAGCTTTTGCGCTTCTTTATGTTCATCTTGTTTTCTTTACCCCCTCAGTTGTATGGGCCTTATTGGAATGTATTTTATTGGGCGGAATAGTGGCTGCAATTGGTTTTAATGTGATGCATGATGGAGCTCACGGCAGTTTTAGTAAATATAAATGGGTGAATTCAATAGCTGCATTTTCTTTAAACGTTCTTGGTGGCAGCAGCTTTATGTGGAATATGAAACATAACATCATTCATCACTCTTATACCAATGTGGAAGGTGTTGATGATGATATCGAGATCCAGCCGTGGATGAGAATGAGTGAATCACAAAAAAAATATTGGGCGCACAAATACCAGCATTGGTATTTCTGGTTCTTCTATTGTATCCTTTATTTAAGCTGGATGTTTATTACGGATTACATGAAATATTTCAAAGGAAGAATTGGTAAAATACCGCTTAAGAAAATGAGCCTTTCTGATCATCTTGTTTTTTGGGGTTTCAAACTTTTTCATTTAGTTCTTTTCATGGGCATTCCCGTTCTGATGATGGGCTTTATGAATTGGCTTGTCGGTTTTTTGGTATTTACAACATTTGCTGGCTTTGTTCTAAGTATCGTTTTTCAATTGGCACATACAGTAGAGCACACAGCTTTTGTTGTGCCAGACGCTGAAACCGGCAAAATAGAAGAAGAGTGGGCTATTCACCAGGTAAAGACAACGGCAAACTTTGCTACAAAAAATAAAATTGTAACCTGGCTTGTTGGCGGATTGAATTTTCAGATCGAACATCATCTTTTTCCAAAGATCTCACATATACATTATCCTGCCATCAGTAAAATAGTGCAGCAGGTTTGCAGGGAATATGGCATTGGATATATCGAATATCCAAAGGTTCGCTATGCTATTGCCTCTCATGTTAGCTTTCTTAAGCACATGGGCAGTGCAAGCACAATTCTCCCCATAATGTTTCTGTAACAAATCGTTCTAATAATAACGAACGTTTCTTTTTATTTAGACTGCATCCCCTTTATCTTTGCGGCCAAATTTGATTTTACATGCATTTCCAATTTACAGAAGAACAGTTGATGATTCAAAAAGCTGCCAGGGATTTTGCAGAAAATGAATGTAAGCCCGGTGTTATTGAAAGGGATGAGAAACAAACTTTCCCTAGAGAGCAAGTAATGAAACTAGCCGATCTTGGTTTTTTAGGCATGATGGTGCCTCCTGAGTACGGCGGCGCGGGGATGGATACAGTGAGTTATGTGTTGGCCATGGAAGAGATAAGTAAATGGGATGCTAGTACAAGTGTTGTGATGAGTGTCAACAATAGTCTTGTTTGTTATGGCCTCGAGGCCTTTGGTACAATTGAGCAAAAGGAAAAATATCTTACTCCGTTGGCGCAAGGGAAAAAAAATGGAGAACTCTATATCGGCGCATTTATGCTAAGTGAGCCAGAAGCAGGAAGCGATGCTACATCACAAAGAACAACAGCAGAAGATAAGGGCGATTATTACTTATTAAATGGAACAAAGAACTGGATCACAAATGGTGGTACTGCTTCGGTTTATTTAGTGATGGCTCAAACAGATCCCAAAAAAGCTTCCCGAGGCATCAATACACTTATTGTTGAAAAGAATTGGCCGGGGGTTGTAGTAGCAGCTAAAGAAAATAAATTGGGAATACGAGGAAGCGATACGCATACTGTTATGTTCAATGATGTAAAAGTTCCTAAGGCAAACAGGATAGGAGATGAAGGATTTGGTTTCAGATTCGCAATGAAAACATTAGCGGGTGGACGAATTGGTATTGCATCACAGGCATTGGGCATTGCAAGCGGCGCATATGAATTATCAAAAGCATATTCAAAAACAAGAAAGGCTTTTGGTACAGAGATCATGAATCACCAGGCAATTGCATTTAAGCTGGCCGATATGGCTACAAGGATTGATGCTGCTCGTTTGTTATGTTTAAAAGCCGCATGGGAAAAAGATAATGGAATTGAATATGGAGTTAGCAGCAGCATGGCAAAAGTGTATGCTTCAGAAACTGCAATGTGGACGGCTGTTGAGGCGGTACAGATCCACGGTGGTTATGGTTTTGTAAAAGAATACCATGTTGAAAGGTTGATGCGAGATGCGAAGATCACACAGATCTATGAAGGCACGAGTGAGGTACAAAGGATCGTGATCAGCAGGAGTATTTTAAAATAATGTGCTGACATGCTAAATGCCAATGTGCAAACGAAGATTTCTTAACTTGTCCCGCTTATGGCGGGATTTTAATTTTGTAACATGGCAGTGAATAAGGAGGCATACCAAACAATACACGAAGAGTTAAGGTTGTTGAATATAACTCTTGTTGCAGTTTCCAAAACAAAACCAATTGAAGATATTCTTGAACTTTACAATTTAGGTCATAGGGATTTTGGAGAAAACTATGTCCGGGAATTGATTGAAAAAGCTGAGCGATTGCCAAAAGATATTCGCTGGCATTTTATCGGGCATTTGCAAAGCAATAAAGTAAAATTAATTGTTCCGTTTATTTATCTGATTCATGGTGTGGATAGTTTAAAGCTATTGAAAGAGATAGATAAGCAGGCTGAAAAGAATAAGCGAATTATTGATTGTTTGTTGCAGGTTCATATTGCACAGGAAGAAACAAAGT
>DASTZB010000309.1:0-7364 GCA_035764525.1 Chitinophagaceae bacterium
GAAAAGGCGACTGATTATATAATGATCAATTGAAGAATGACTGAATAAAAAAGGGGCTTTTACAATACCCCTTCGTCTGCAAAACTATAGTAGCCTTCTGAGCTAACTATGATATGATCGAGCACTCTTATATCGTGAAACTGCGCCGCATATTTGATCTTACTAGTTAATTCTTCATCCGCTTTTGAAGGTTTCAGACTGGTTGACGGATGATTATGTGCAAGCATCATCGAACATGCGGCCACCCTGAGCGCAGCAGCAAGTATTAATCTTGGATCAGCAACAGTGCCGGTAATACCTCCGCTTGATACACTGAAGATTTGTAATACCCTGTTGGATCTGTTTAAGAATAATACTTTGAATTCTTCAATTAAATCAATCTTGTCCTGATCCCAATAGTGCAAAAGTACTTCATAGACATCGGAGGAGGATTTTATTTGTGGCCGCTCCGAAACTTTGCAGTTAACTCTTCGTTTATAAACAATATCAATTTCAGATACGTTGTTCAATTCTTCCAGGCTTAATTTCTTTTCCATAATCTTAGTTTTTAATAGTTAAAAAATTAATTATGGAACTCAACCCGGCTTTGGGCAATCAAGGCAAAGAAGCAACGGAATAAATAGTATCTGTTATTTTGATGGAAATCTCTTCTTTATGCCGGAATTTCTTTGCTGCTTCAGCAGCCCAATAGCCGAACTTTGTGGAGGAATTAATGAAGGAATAACAGCCAAATATTCATTAATTGTGAATAAATCTATCGGTCTTCTATCTCTCATATCGCTATTTTTATTTTATGGAAAGCTACCAGTTACTTCAAACAATTTATGAAATTTCAAAACATGATCCGAAACCTGAAACTTATCCGTGCAAACCAAGAGAACTGATCCTACGGCTTATGCAGGAATGGAGCCTAATTCAACAACTATTAACAGAGCTTGAAAAAGAGAAACTGATCAGTACTGTGCAACAGGATACACTTGTGATAAGAATTACAAAAGAAGGGATTCTGAAAATTGCGGAATTACAATCTGTGCTCAGGAAGACATAATCAGACATGTGCAGTATTTAAGCGGTCTTTGTCCCATGTTATTTTCGTCAATGAAATTTTGCACCCACTAAGTTCTACATTTCCAATTTAAATTAAGACCCCAAGCTGCCGTCCCCAATAAAAGCACCTGGCATCCTGCAGGGCGGCAGCTTTAATGCATCTTTTTGTGATTCTTCCGATGACTAAAATTGTTTTAAGTTTCAATGTTGAAAAAAATTGTTTTGTAAAAGAAAAAGGATAAAAAGAAAGGCCGATACCACGTGGCCGTGTAATTGCAAAAAACCAAATCGCAAGCGGAATAAAATTAGGGTTTGTGTGACGGCACCCGGTGTTTATGCCGAACGATTTGGTTGAGCGAAGAAGCCACTAACTTGCCTTTCGCCCGCTGTCCGCCGTTTTACAAAACAACCACAAGTCATTTTGAAAAAGAATAAAGAATAGAATCGTGAAAAAATCGATTGGAATTAACAGGAAGATGTTGCTGGTTTAAAAGAATGTTTTTCTTCACCAAACATGACAAAATGGATCAGCCTGCTGGAAGGTGATTTGCAGAACAACGACGGCCGGCTTCGATCGAAAAGATCATTGAATTCTTTAAACAAAAACTTCCTTTCAGATCCCGGGATCAGCTTAAAACATTTAAGAAACCGGGCATGTTCATCTGCTGATAATTTTATTTCGTCACTATACACAACTTTGAACTTCCAGTCATATTGCATTTGCCGGATATAATTCCCCGCGACTTCTTTACGAATCGATAGTTGCTCGTTGCCTTCGAAAGCGCGCGGTTTGATCTCAACAAGAAAAGCCTCCTTCGTTATTTTATGACGTATTAGGAAATCAGGAGTGTACCGGCGAATGTTTCTTCTAATATAAAACGTGGGCAGCTTTGTTTTAGGATCATAATATATTGGGATGTGTGAGCGCAGGTATTCGTAATCCTTTTGAACCGATATCGCATACTTAAGCTCAAGCATTGAATCAAAAGTGCATCCCCACTTAATAACTCTAAACGATCTTTTGTAATTAAACGTTTTCATTTTACCCGATTTAATCGTTAGCGATCGAGATCGACCAAATAATTTGCCCGTATCTCTGTCACATACCTTGTTTGACCTTGTGTATCTATGTATCGCCTGTAAACTATACGGCCTTCCACCAAAACATGGCTTCCTTTGATCAAATAGTTGCAGAGCTTTTCAATTTTTTCTTTTCCCCACATTTTGATCGTGTGCCATTCGGTAAACTGTTTTCTCTCTCCCAGTTTCGGGAAAAACCAATGATCTGTTGCAAGTCGCATTTTTATCATTGTTGTTTCATTTGGCATTGTTTTGAATTCCGGGTCTTTGCCCAGGTAGCCGATCAGCTGTACTTTGTTCATTGATTTCATAATTTTTCGTTTTTGTTACAACGAAGGTGTGACAGCAACAAGGCGATAAAAGAATTTTACCCGTTTATATCGGATCGGAAACGTTTTATCAAACAGATATTTTTATTTTTATAAAATGGAATTCAGCACGAGAAAATGCAGGTACTGTGATAAGCTTATTGATTTGTCAAAGGGACGTCGTGACAGGCGGTTTTGTGATGAGCGCTGTAAAAACTCTTTTCATAATAAGATCGCTTTTGAAGAAGAGAGAGAGGCAAAACGGATCAATAAGATCCTTAAGAAGAACAGAGAAGTCCTAAAGAAGATGACTGCCCGGAAGGATAAAAATGAAATAACAAAGGAACGCTTGCTGAAAGCGGGTTTTGATTTTACTTATTATACTCATCATAAAAATACTTTACATTATAACTATCAATATACATTCTGTTATGATTATGGTTACCGCATGGTCAAACCGGAAATTTATAAAATCGTAAAGGCGTTTGAAGAAAAGGAGGAGCAATAATATTTCTTAACGCTCTGCCATGACAAGAGCATTAAGCAATCCCCGTAACTACAATCAATTTTTCCAATAAACTTCATTCATAGCACAGTAATTGAAGCAGAAAATCTGTTGATCATTTATATAATAGTTTTTGTTGCCAATCAAGACAAAGAATATCGCAATCAGTATAATTTTTTAAAAGCTAAACAATAAACTTAAAAGACTATTACATACTGGCTCCTTGTGATCAAAATTTATAATTTAATATGTAAATTCCACTACGAGTTAAAAAATTACGGTGATGAACCCAAGTTAACCAACCAGAAAAACGAAGTTTATGAAAGTTCAATATTTCTTAGCGGATGGAACCAACGTCATCTTCCAGGGAATCGACAGAAAAAAATACCGGGGTACTTTGCTACCGGGATCCAGTGTCTTTGAAAACAATTCTGAGACTGGCCTGATTACAATCCAGGAGCTAGAAAATTCTTTATTTAGGTTTGGTTACAGAGTATTTGAAATATTCAGAGAGATAAAATTTTTTGTTAATGAAAGACCGGGACTT
This sequence comes from Chitinophagaceae bacterium, assembly GCA_035764525.1. Classification (GTDB taxonomy): domain Bacteria; phylum Bacteroidota; class Bacteroidia; order Chitinophagales; family Chitinophagaceae; genus VBAS01. The sequence continues at coordinate 3,488 of DASTZB010000309.1, forward strand.
CGCTTTGAAGCATTGCTTACGGGTGAAATAAATTTATCCAGAGATGACAAGAAAATAAAGTTAAAAGCCGGCCAATATCACTTAACTGACATTCCTCTCTTTGCTTCGCTCTTTAAAAATGATACATCTTGCAGCATTTTTGTAACATACTTTTCAGGAGAGATGCTTGAACAACTGGGATTGAAATTGCTTCCCTGCCTCCCATCGGCTATGCCCGATAAAATGAATTACCTGATACAAGAAATGCTCCGCAATCCTTACGGGGAAAGCCTTCGTGACTTTTATTATCAAAACTGTGTACGGGAATTGTTGTTCTTTCACTTAACTCAGGATAGCGAAGCAATGCCGGGGCAATTAGAGGACAGGGACATTGCAGCAATTTACCAGGCTGATACAATTATCTCATCCAACTTACACAAACACTTTACGATTGAAAAATTATCACAAATGACCGGAACCAACCAGTTCAAATTAAAAAAAGGATTCAAACACGTTTTTGGCATGGGAGTTTTTCATCGTCTTTTGTTTCGAAGAATGGAGCATGCAAAAGTTTTGCTTGAGTCAACTGACAAATCAATTGGTGAAATAGCTATGCTTGCCGGGTATGATACCGCCGCCGGCTTCATACATGCATTCAGGCGGGAGTTTGCCAAAACACCAAGGGAATGGCGATTAGAATTTAAAGATGAGTCAGAAGAGGACGCCGTTCAACGTGGATCATGATAATGAATTATATAAAAAATAAGGATCCATTTTAAATTGATGCCAATCGTTCAGCAACTGTTCCTTGATAAGTTTTATTTTATCCAGCTCATTTTGCGCCAGGTTCAATTCCTTTCTTTCAACTTTTCTTTCAATCGAAAGTACATATTCAATCAGATTCATACAGGTTGTGAACTGACCACAGGCAACAATCTTCTTCAATTTTTCATTTTTTACATCTTCCTGGGCAAACCAAAGTGTCGTACCCATTGTTCTTGCATCTTCAGCGATCTCCTGGATTCCAAATGTAATATCGGTCAGCAATTGTTTGTCCTCCCCCGTGGCCCACGGTAATTTTTTATTGACACGGTGAACACGATTTTTTTTGTTAAATGAACTTAACTCGAAGAGCACATTATATAATCTCCTGTCATTCCATTTTTCATTATCAAAAAATAATTGATAGATCAACCGGCGAGTATGTTTCAGGTTTACATCCATGGTCATTGTCAGCACAGAAGCTGCGCGGGCCTTGACCATTTGTTCAAGTACATTCAGTTTGGTGTTACCAAGATATTTCGTCAGCTTGTCAATGATATCATCGGAGAAATTATTGCCGATATTCAACTGCTCTAAAATTGTTCGTATCTGCGGGGTGACTCCGCCTTTAAATATTTTATTCAAAAATTTTTGTTTGTTTTTTAAATTAGTGATAAACCCCAAAAAAGCTAAAGAGGTTAAAGAGACGCCAAGCAATACAAGACATATGGCCGTCACAATTGAATTTCCAGATTGAATATTAATAAGAAGACCAAGCATTGAAATCAACAAAGCGGCAACCGAAGCAATCAAACCAATTTTTATTTTCTTAAATGCGCCCCCGATTTTATTGAGTATACCATTGATAGTTTGTGCGCGCAAACCGTCTTCCTTCTTTTCTTCAACAGGATTATAAGGATCCATAAAATAACTTGTCACATCGCCCACCATGATCAGATCAAAAGCTTCGTTATGATTTCTTTTGCGTTCATCAGCTGTCATAGCACTGTATAATCCCTGATTATCTGTGATACCACCATCCATGAAACCTACTTGTTTTCTTAAAACTTCCTGGGTTCCATCGTAACCTTCCAATATCATGGAGTCCTTTAAATCTCTGGCTGTGAGATTACGATAAATAAAATCATCAGGGAAGATGATCGGTTCAAAGCCTGCGGGGAAACAGGAGGATGCAGCAAGGATATCAGCCAGCTTTATATTTTTATAAACAGGATTATCTTTATCAAAATGAATATAACGGTTACCAATATATTCAAATGACCTGTTATCTCCGTCAGTCTGAAAACGGAAACTTAACCCGCGAAAAAAATCAGTGGTATTAAAACATACCGAAATATTTTTCTCCTGTTTCTGGTTCCAGAAAATATCAAAGGTCTCGCCGGCAAAAATTCTTTCGTCATAGACTTTAGCGAATGCGTTAATTAAATTCCTTCTTTTCCCAATACCGGGAGGGTCCCACTGCATATCATCATTTAGTTTTTCCAACACATTGTTGAGCAACCCCTCTTCTTTCATCTCATCCAGCAAAAATGTATAGCACTCACTAAACGGTCTTCCCTTACTATAGTACACACCATATAATGTAGCAGCAAAACTACCGCCGGAAGCTGAAGAGATAAACTCGACATTCTTTAATAAGTTGAGGCGATCTAAATAAGACATGATGCCAAGACTGAACGAAGCAGCCCTGAACCCACCACCGGAGAGTGAAAGGGCGATAGAATTGAATGGGGTAGAAAATGGTAGCATAACTTTCTTTTATTCATGCTACTAATCAGTGTGTCTTAAATGTCCCGAATATCCCGCAGAGAAGTTCCTTCATAAATATAAAATTTATCACCCTAAAAATATAAGTATACACATCCCTCTTTGGGGGTAGTTATGCGGATTTATAGCAATGAAAACGCCAACTTTCAACTGCGCATTCATCAAAGAGTCTACATCAAAAGTCCCTCTAACAAGACAAGACTAAATAAATGCAAGTAGATAGAAACTGCATTCAATTATGTTAATGGAAATTTTTGGTATGTGAAAACCCGGAGTCTATCTTAATTGTTCAATTTATCAGAAATATCAGTAAAAAATTATAATTTAATATAGAATTCCAGTATTCAATACTCCCTGTCATTCATCTCTGATTAGTGTAAACTATTACAATTTCTATATTGAAATTTTGCTCAATGCTGATTTGGGCAGAATATCATTTGTAACACGACAAATATTTTATTATGATCAGATCCTCTTTCATTGGCTTGCTATTATCAATAGTTGTATGGCCAGGTACAGCGCTTTATGGACAAGAATCAGTTGACAGCAGTGTTTGGAATAAAAAAGTGTTAGAAATTATTGCGCTCACAGCACGAAATCATCCAAAAGTGACGGGTGGGTGCATCACCTTAACATCGGCCGGGTTAAACGTCTCCTTAATTATTATGGCCTTAGAGATATCAAATGCAAAAGAAAAGGATGCAGGTAAGAAGAACTTTTTGAATAAAATGATTCTTGAGTTCCACAAAAAACTCGACACGATCCACCTGTACGCTGAGCTGGATCTGCATGTCTTTGACGACTACCTGAGAGCTGTAAAACTACCTGATAGTACGCTTGCATTAAAAGCACAAAAAAAAGAAACTGTTCACAACGCGTTATTAAAAGCTACTATCTCTCCACTAAATGCTTCAGGATTGCTATTGAGAATTTTACAATATAACCGGTCAGTAATTTCTTATTGTACTTACAATGTTATAACGGATTTGGGGTCTGCAGGCTGCCAGATAAAAGCTGGGTTAGATGGAATGCTGTTATTAGCGGAAGCGGATATTACTGATCTCCCTTTAAAAGAACAACCCGCTTTCCAAACTGTTATAAAAAATAATGCCGTGATAGCATCAGCAATTCAAAAACAAACTTTATCCGCCGTCCATCTTAGAATTAAGCAGCATAAATGATCTTTCAATATTTATATATGAATCAAACAAAGAAAGTATTACTGTCAATTTTTACGCTCCTTCTTTTTGACACTCTATTGCTTGCACAAAAGCACGATTCCCTTGATGTAATTATTTCAAATACTTCGGTGGTTGACGTAATTAATAAGAAGGTGATCACCGGTCAA
>DASTZB010000310.1:0-2150 GCA_035764525.1 Chitinophagaceae bacterium
CTTTTAGAACTATGAAATATTTATTTTCTCTTTTGGTATTGTCATCAATGATTGTTGTAAATGCACAAGATGCCGAATCAGCCAAACCGGGCGTTGTTTATGGTAAGTACTCTGAAACGGGAATGACCCCAATAAACGTAAACGACCTGGAAAAAAAGATGAGCGATAATAAATTCGATGGAAAGATCCAAGGCAAAGTGGTGGAAGTCTGCCAGGCAATGGGTTGCTGGGCTAAGATTCAAAAAGAAGACGGCAGCACCGTAATGATAAAAGTAAAAGATCATGAATTTGCAATGCCAAAAGATATTGTTGGAAAGACCATTGTCGTTGAAGGCAAGGCTGAATTAAAAGAGACTTCCGTAAATATGCTGAAACATTATGCAGAAGATGCAGGTAAGAGCAAAGAGGAGATCGAAAAAATAAAAGAGCCAAAGAAAGAAGTGATCATGACTATTAAAGGTGTAAAAGTAATTGAGTAAAAAATTTCTTATTAATAATTAACCTCCTGCAGCCAGGAGGTTTTTTTATTTCTATAATTTTTCAATTGATTACTGGATACTAAGAATGCTCATCCAGGTCATCGCAATTACAACTAACCATCCCACAACCTGCATCCATACAGGATGTTTATAACCTTTCATAATGGACGACTTTGTTGCTGCAATAAGAATTACCGCCAAAGCGATAGGAAGGATGATCCCATTTGCGGCGCCGGCAAATACTAACAATTTAACCGGATTGCCAATGCTTACAAAGATGATTGTTGATACTATTATAAATAAACTAATGATTACCTTTTCATTTTTTGAAATGATCGGATGCAAAGTTTTCCAAAAAGAAACGGATGTAAATGACGCACCGACAACTGATGTAATGGCAGCGATCCAGATAACAATACCAAAAAATTTATAACCCAGCTCTCCAGCTGCTGATTGAAAAACCGATGCGGCTGGATTTCCCGCTGCTAATTTTACTCCACCCCAAACAACTCCCAACGCTGCGAGAAATAAAACAAACCGCATCAATGATGTAATAAGGATTCCGCTTACTGCGCTTCTTGTTACCTGGTGTAAATTTTCTTTTCCTTTTATACCTGCATCAATCAAGCGATGTGCTCCCGCAAAAGAGATATAACCGCCCACGGTGCCGCCAACCAACGTAACAATTTTCATCACATCAATTTTTTCCGGCCAAATAGTTCTGTACAAGGCTTCGCCGATCGGTGGATGTGATTCAAAGGCTATGTAAACTGTGAGACCGATCATTATTAAGCCAAGCCATTTTGCAAAACCATCGATCAGACGACCTGCTTCTTTGTACCAAAAGATCCCTAAAGCAATCACACAACTTACGATAGCGCCATATTTCGGATCAATCCCGGTTAAAACATTTACACCTAAACCACAACCAGCAATATTTCCGATATTAAATATCAATCCGCCGAATGCGATCAGGAATGCAAGAAAAAAACCAAGCCCTGGAAAAATTGTATTGGCAATATCCTGCGCCCTGTTTTCACTTACACTTACGATCCGCCAGATATTTATTTGAGTACCGATATCCAACAGGATAGAAATAAGAATTACAAATCCAAAACTTGTAAGCAGTTGTTCAGTGAACAAAGATGTTTGAGTAAGAAAGCCCGGGCCGATCGCAGAAGTGGCCATTAAGAATGCGGCACCAAGTATGGCTGAATTTTTTTTCATCATGTTACCGGCAGCGGTAATTCTGCTCGTCGTCCATTGCGTCGCACAATTCAACTACAACAATTCTATTTAGCTTATATCTCTCACGGATTTTCACAGATTAACACAGAAGTTATCAGTGACAATCCGAGTAATATGTGAGAGAGCCTATCGGCTTTTTATTTCAATTCCCTCTTTTTTCAATGCACCATAAATTGCTTTTGCAAACTCCACCGCATGCTCACCATCACCATGTATGCAAATTGTTTCAGCAACAATCGGTACTTTTTTACCCGTCACTGATGTTACTGTTCCTTCCTTTACCATTTGCAGCACCTGGGCAATTGCGGCATCCGTATTTTCGATCAATGCACCAGGTTTATTTCGCGACGACAAGCTGCCGTCATTTTTATAAGTACGATCAGCAAATACTTCATTCACGGTCTTTAATCCAAGGTTCTTTCC
>DASTZB010000311.1:0-2416 GCA_035764525.1 Chitinophagaceae bacterium
CTTCTTTTGCAGCAAAAAAAGCAGCATGAGGCCCGCCGTAACCAAGAGGGACGCCTAATCTTTGCGCCGAACCGATTGCACAATCTGCACAGAGTTCTCCGGGAGGGGTAAGTAAAGTCAACGCCAACAGGTCTGTAGCCATTGCTACAAATGCGCCTGCGGCATGAACACGATTGATGAATTCACGGTAATCTTCTATTGAACCTTTATCATTTGGATATTGAACAATGGCGCCGCAATAAGTGGAATCGATGTTTGCTTTTTTATAATCGCCGGCCACTATCTCAATTCCTATCGGTTTTGCTCTCGTATATAAGACATCTTTTGTTTGCGGGAATATTTCGTTGTCAACAAAAAACTTTGGGTGCGTGATATGATCATGCTTATTGAGTGTATTAAAGAACATGGTCATCGCTTCTGCTGCTGCAGTCGCCTCATCAAGCAAACTTGCGTTTGCAATTGGCAATGCTGTCAGGTCACTCACCATTGTTTGAAAATTCAATAAACTTTCCAACCGTCCCTGCGATATTTCTGCCTGATAGGGAGTGTATTGCGTATACCAACCCGGATTCTCAAAAACATTCCGGAGAATAACAGAAGGAACGATGGTCTCATAATATCCCTGGCCGATATAATTTTTGTAAACTTTATTTTGCAACGAAACTTCTTTGATATGCTGCAGGTATTGGTGGTCGCTCATGGCTGCCGGCAAATTCAATTCGTGCTGCATGCGGATGGACGGAGGAACTGTTTTGCTAACCAATGTGTCAAGATCGGGCACGCCGATCGTTTTCAGCATTTGCTTTGTTGAGTGTTCATCGGGTCCGATGTGACGGGTAATAAATTCGCAAGATTGTTTTTCAAAAAGATTCATAGTTTTCTCCTTCTCTGTGATTGATAATTCAGCGCCGCAAAGTTAAGGTTGCAAAGCCTAATAAAATGCTGATTGTTCAATCCGATCGCATCGGATGTGGAAAACAGGTTGTTACTTTGCTTTTGTGAGCATCCTTTGCAGCAATTGTAATAAATTTTTTAACAAGGAATTCCAGTATTGTCCTCATTGTGGCCAGAAGGCGGGGCTTCACCGGTTGACAATGCACAGCATTTTCCATGATTTCCTGCATGCTTTAACGCATGCTGACAAAGGCATTTTTCTCTTATTCAAGTACCTGACTATTCAGCCAGGAAAAATTGCGAGAGAATATGTGGATGGTAGACGAAAGAAATATTTTAATCCCTTCAGCTTCCTCGTGTTAATGGTGGGAGTGACTTTTTTCCTTATCCTGAAATTTGAAAAATTTGCCTTGCGCCATGAAGATTTCAGGTATGGTAACAGAGAAATAATTCTTTTCTCTTTCAAGTACTTTAATGTTTTGATTTTCCTGATGTGTCCGGTGAGTGCGCTGTTAAGCTGGTTGTTGTTCAGGAAGTATAAGTTTTTTTACGCAGAGCACCTTGTATTGTGGGCTTATCTTACCGGACAACAAATGTTTTACATGTGCCTTGGTATAGTGCCTTTGTGTCTTGATATCCTGCTTGGATTTATTCCCCTGTCAGTAACTATAACTGTTTGGACGATACTAATAAACATCTGGATTGCCTTTGGTTTGATTCAATTTCATCACACGAAATCATTAGCCGATTTGGTAAAGGTTATTATTGTAGTTGTTTTATCTCAGATATTATTACAAGGGATGGTATACTTTGGCCTTTATCTATTCGGGGCCAGTCTCTCACAGCTAAGTAATCAGGATAGTTAAAAAATGAACTAAGTACATTTGCTTTTCAATATTCAATCTTTGTGAGTGATTTATTAGATAACTGGGAAAAGAAATCTGCTGCTAACCAGAAAAAATATAAGCAATTCCTTCAACGGGCTGATAAAAACAAAGTCCTGAAGGCCTTGCCAGGCCTGCATGAAGAGGCTTTTTCAACAATTGATTGTCTGCAATGCGCTAATTGTTGCAAAAATTATTCGCCCCGGTTTAAAACGCCGGATATAAAAAGGATCAGCAAGGTGCTGGGTCTGCGGGAATCGGAATTTATAGAAAAATACTTGCTGGTAGATGAAGATGGAGATTTTGTAGTAAACGCAAAGCCTTGCCCGTTTCTTGGTGCCGATAATTTCTGTTCTATTTATGAAGACAGGCCCTCCGACTGCCGCCACTTTCCTTATACTGATGAAGATGTGATCATAAAAAGGAAAGAACTGACTTTAAAGAACTCGACGTTTTGTCCTATCACTTATTATGTGCTGGAAAAATTGATGACGAATAAGTAAATCTATTTTCGCCCTGGTCAAGTAAAGTTTAATTGATTTGTGTTGTCATTAATTCGTTTTCACTTTCCAGTTTGGGCTCGCTAATACAACCGATGTTTCGATCTGGCGTGTTGGTATTGTCCAATATTTGTGTAG
>DASTZB010000312.1:0-49415 GCA_035764525.1 Chitinophagaceae bacterium
CTACATGTACATCTGCAGGAAACAGGCTCAATTCTTCCATTACATCATAGATACGATCAACACCAAATGAAATTCCTACACCGGGAATATTGGGAACGCCGAATAAGCCCGTTAGATCATCATATCTTCCACCGCCACCAATGCTGCCGATCTTTACTTCGGCAGGAGCTTTGGCTTCGAAGATGATACCTGTATAATAATTAAGACCGCGGGCAAGCGTTGGATCGAGATGATAGTTGACAGATGGCAATTGATTGTTGCTGAAAATTTGATTTAGCTCTTCAATTCCTTTTTTTCCTGATTCTGTTGAACCGATTAATTCGTTTAAGCTTTTTATTTGTTCTGAATTGCTTCCAGTAATATTTAAATACTTTTCAATAACACCAAGTTGATTTTCGTTGAAACTTTTTTGTTTTAGTTCATCTTTTACTTTTTCTAAACCAATTTTATCCAATTTATCAATTGCAATTGCGATATCATTCATTTTTTCTGCACCACCGCAAAGCTCTGCAAGTGCAGTAAGAATTTTTCTGTGGTTGATCTTTAATTCATAATTCTTAATTCCTAATTGAATAAAAACCTGGTGATAGATCAATGTAAGTTCGATCTCATTCAATAAAGAATTACTTCCAACAACATCTGCATCGCATTGATAAAACTCTCGATATCTTCCCTTTTGTGGTCTGTCTGCCCGCCACACAGGTTGTAATTGATAACGCTTAAAAGGAAATGTAAGCTGGTTGTGATTCATTGCCACATATCTTGCAAAAGGAATCGTAAGATCATATTTCAATGCCCGTTCAGTAATTCCTTTTACATTTTTGCCCTGTAATACTTTTTCAAGATCTTCTCTTATTTGTTTTTCTTTATCTGCATTATCCAAACCATTATTTAAAATTTTAAAGATTAGTTTATCTCCTTCTTCACCGTACTTACCCATTAAGGTTTCTAAATTTTCCATGGCTGGGGTTTCCAGTGGTTGAAAACCGTAGAGTTCAAATACATTTTTAATTGTCTTGAAAATATAATTGCGTTTACGAACAACATCCGGTCCGAAATCTCTTGTGCCTTGTGGTAGCGATGGTTTCATACCCCAAACCCCTAAAGGGGTTTTATAGTTTTTATTTATGAAAATTATTTTCGATAGCGTTTGCCCCAACTCCCCCTTCAGGGGGCTGGGGGGTATACTTTTTTATTATAGCATCACATGCTTCATTGATTATCTTGAACACTTCATGATAACCCGGCTCGGGTCCATACCATGGATCAGGCACATCAACATTTTCTCGGGGAAATAATTCATTCAACAAAAGATCAACTTTCTTTTCGTCAAAATTGTCTTTTGCTATTCTTCGCATCTCATCGATCACATCATCAGACATTGCATAAATTTTATCAAAACGATGAAAATCTTCGGAAACAAATCTTCTTGATCGTTGCTTGCTGATGTCAACTCCATTTATCCGGGCCACTTTTTGTGATAACGGATGCGGCGCTTCATTAATGTGATAACCATTAGTGCCGGCACTCTCTACACTCCATTTCAAACCCGCCTTCCATGCTTTATCCTGCAATAAACCTTCTGCCAACGGGCTGCGACAAATATTACCCAAACAAACCATTAGAATTTTCATGCAGCAAATGTCTGGCAAAATGAATAATTAATAATTATTAATTAAGAATTATTTGCCAGAAGCATTTTCTTCTGTGGAAAGATCATTGCGCTGCATCTAATTCTAAAAGTATAGCCATGACTAACAAAGAAATCCTACAAGCAGATCTGCTTGACATTTTATTCGAGCATCGTAATAAATTATATGGTGCTTATGCATTGCGTAAAACATATTCACGCCGTCTTGGTTTTGCTCTCGGCGTTGCATTATCAATTGTTTTATTATTTATTCTTATGTCTTTTATTAGGAAAAGCAATAAAGGAGATATTAATAGACAACACGAGGGTGTTATAAAAGTAAGTACATTAGTAATTCCAGAAGATAAGCTTAAAGAACCAGAACCCGTAAAAGAAAAACCAAAGGCACAAGCGGATTATCGAAAAATAATTGTTGTTCCAGATAATGAGGCGGATACAAACATTGTCAAAAACGTCGATTTAGAAAATAAAAACATTGGCACTAAGAATATCGATGGAGATATGCCTAACAATATTGTGCATTCACAAATTGAATCCACGGGAAATGGTGATTCTGTTGTAGAAGAACCGGAAAAAATTGATGAGCCTGTTGGTCCAACCCGAGAGCCAAGTTTTCCTGGTGGCCCTCCCGCATGGCTCAAGTTTTTGCAGCGATCTTTACAAGCACCCGAAGATATTGAACCAGGCAAACGAATTGAAGTATATGTTCGATTTTGGGTTGATATTGATGGCAATGTATCTAAAGCCGAGATCATTAAAAGTGGCGGAAGTGTATTCGACAAAGAAGTATTGCGGGTATTGAAAAAAATGCCCAAATGGGAACCAGCACTCCAGGCCGGGAAACCTATAGCCGTTGCCTTCCAGCAACCAGTAATTTTTATCGGTGAAGAACAGTAAAAATTTTTATCTTGCCGTTCCCTTAAATCAGAGGCTCCTTTATGTTGTTTGGCGATAAAGAAAGAAATACTTCATCCTGGCTTCGCAGCATTTATAATTACACTATGGGTGTGTTATGGCTGGTAGTCGGGATTTTTGTTTTGTTTCATAAAAAATGGGGGTACGATCTCAAGCTAGATCCGATTTTACAAAATATATTTGGCGTAAGCTGCGTACTGTACGGCCTGTTCCGGGTATACCGTGGTTTTAAAAAACAATAATCAGTAAAAAGAAAGCATGTTGAGGCAAAGAGGTTTGTGGATATTTTTTTTGTTCTTTATTTTGTCAGCCTGTCGCGAAAAAAAAACTGATCCTGATCTTGATACCCGTGCCAAAGGAAAGATCAATATTAGTGCTGATGAATCCTTTAAACCTGTGATTGAAGCTCAGGTGCAAGTGTACGAAGCAGATTATCCCAATGTAAAACTAAATGTTCATTACAAGCCCGAAGCAGATTGTTTAGCTGATCTTTTGGTTGATTCAGTGAGAATGATCATTGTGACAAGATACATCAGCCCGGATGAAAAAAGATTCCTCGAAGATTCTTTGAAAATATCGCCTGACCAAATGATGATGGCATATGATGCAATTGCCGTAATTACCCATCCTGATGAAGAAATTCATCAATTTACAATGCAGGATATCAGGGAAATTTTAGAGGGGAAATTTAGGAAAAATTTAATCCCTGTTTTTGATGGATTAAAAGCAACCAGCACGGTACGTTTTATCGTCGATTCAGTGTTACGTGGTGATTCGCTGACGAGTAAGGCACTTGCAGCAAGGAGCAGCGAAGAAGTTGTTGATTATGTCTCAAAAAACCGGGCTGCAATCGGATTCATAGGAGTAAGTTGGATTGGGAATAAAGATGATGCTCAACAACAAAGTTTTTTGACAAAAGTGAGACTTGCCGAATTAGAGTGTAAAGGATTGCCTGGACAGTATGTACAACCAATACAGGTAAATATTTACAACGGCTTGTATCCTTTGAAACGAGGTTTGGTATTTGTTTTGAAAGAGAACTACAAGGGCCTTGGACATGGATTCTCAAATTTTATGACAAGTGAGAGAGGACAATTGATTTTCCGCAGGGCTTACCTTGTACCCGGATATTTACCGTTTATTGTACGACCAACAAGACTCCGGGATGAATAAATGGCTATATTTAATAACATATAAAGTGAAAGAAATGAAGAAGACCTTATTTACATTATGCACCCTTTTTATGCTTGCGAATTTAAATGCGCAATCGTTACAGGAAGGGATCAACCACCTGTATGCAGATCGTTTTAAAAGTGCCGAGCAAGCGTTTCAGAAATTGCTTGCAGTAAACCCTAATAATGCTGATGCTACTTATTGGTTAGGGCAAACTTATCTTGATATGGATAATAATGATGCGGCCCGCCAGCTTTATGACAAAGCACTTGCTGCAAATGGCAATAATCCTTTGATCATGGTTGGTAAAGGTCATGTATTATTACTTGATAAAAAGAAAGATGAAGCAAGACAGATGTTCGAATCTGCTATAACAATAAGCGCTACTAAAAAAGGAAATGATCCAAATATTCTAAATGCCATTGGTCGTGCCAATGTAGACGCCAAAGATGGAAATCTTGAATATGCTGTAAAAGTATTGGAAGAAGCGTTGCTTCGTGATCCCAAGAATGCTGACATTGCCTTAAATCTTGGTAATGCCTATCGAAAAAAAGATCCGGGTCAAGGGGGCGGTAAAGCATATGAAAATTATAAATTGGCTTCACAGATCAATCCAAACTTTGCTTATCCCTATGTACGCATTGCTGCTTTATTTCAGACGCAAAAGCAATGGGATCTTGTGTTGGAAAATTTGAATAAGGCAATACAAGTTGACCCAAGTTTCAGTCTTGCATATTATGAATTGTTTTATTATTACTTTTTTGCAAAACAAGATTATACCCAGGCAGAAGCTACATTAAATAAATATATAGGTACAAGGCCAAATGAAGGTAAAACTGAAGATGATTATATGTATTCGCAATTATGCTGGGCTAAGAAAGACTGGAACTGTGCTATCACAAAAGCTGAAGGCGTAAAAACTGCAATGGGTGAAAAAGTAAAACCAAGAATATACAAGCAATTGGCATATTCTTATTTAGGAAAAGGCGATTTTGTCAATGCTAAGACCAATGTGGATGCCTTTTTTGCCAAAGAAAAAGAAGGTTTTTTGCCGACAGATTACCAGTTGAAAGCCGATATCTTAACAGGTGGTGGCGCATCCTGCGAAGAAGTATATGCATTATATATGCAAGGAGCAGCTGCGGATACTGTTGTTCAGTCAAAGGTTGATTTTCTTACTAAGGCCGCCGACTTTTTCAAAACAAAAAAATGTACAAAGCAGGAGGCTGATATGCGTTGGGCAATTTATAATACAAGAAAAAGTCCAAACCCGGCAGGTCTTGTTAATATAGCAATATTATATTCACAGGCTGGCGAGTATCCCAAAGCAGATACATTATTAACAACCTACATAACGAATTTTCCTGATAGTATTTATGGTTATGATTGGAAGGGAAGAGTAAACTTTTCAATAGATACAACTATGACTGTAGAACCTTATGCCTCAACATTTGTATCCAGCTATCAAAAGACTCTTGATATAGCGCTTACAGATAAGTTAAGGTATAAAAACCAGGGCACAAAAGCTGCTTTATTTTTAGCAGGCTATTTTAATAATATCAAAAAGAGCCGGGACTCAGCTTTGATGTATGTCGTTAAAGGACTTGAAATTGATAGCACTAATGCGCAATTGAAAGGGATTAAAGAAATCTTTGATAAACAACCTACAAAAGGAACAAATCAAAAGGCTCCCGGAAAAACGACCGGCAAGCCATCTGCTTCTATCCGAAAGCCAAGCAGTAAAGCATAATCATAAAAAAGTAGTTTAGGTTTTCTTCTATTTATAGCAAAAGTCCTTCTCTTAATTGAGAGGGATTTTTTTTAGTTACGGGCAAAAAAAGAGAAATAGACAATGAATTCTAAATCCAAGCCTGTTCCGCTGTTTTCTCTTTTCCTCCTTTTCTGTTTTAAAGCGCTACCCATATTTATTAAGGTAAATTGGTAATGCTGACTTATTTTTGTCGCCCAGATACACACCTATGTTCCGACTTCTTCAGGCTGATCTAAACGATGTGATCAATGATGTAAATAGTTCCGGGAGTTATATCCCGGTAGCAATACAGATTTTATTGGTGGTCGGACTTATAACTTTACTATTAGGAGTGACACATTGGCTTGGCCCCAAAAGAAAAACCGCTGATAAGCTGGAAAACTTTGCCAGCGGTATTGCATCGCATGGAGAAGCCCGCCAACCAATGGCTATTAAATATTTTCTGGTAGCAATTTTGTTTGTATTGTTTGATGTGGAAGTAATATTTTTCTATCCCTATGCAGTTAATTTTAAATTTTTAGGTTGGTCAGGTTTTTGGTCTGTAATGATGTTTGTTGGATTTTTTCTTTGTGGTTTTATCTACATCATTAAAAAAGGTGCGTTGAAGTGGGAAGATTGAATAAATAATTAAGAATTAATAATAGGGACTGTATTCTGAAGCGTATTGTTGAACAAGGAGAGGGTATCAATTTTTAATCTCTTAATTTTTAATTACAATGGGACGTCCTGTAGCATATAATGTAAATGAAAAAAAGCTGGAAAATGATATTTCCATTGCTAATATGCCCGAAGGTCATCAGGGCGAAGGATTTTTTGCTACATCATTAAATAAGGTGGTTGGTCTTGCAAGAAAAAATTCAATCTGGCCGTTGCCATTTGCTACCTCATGTTGTGGTATTGAATTTATGGCAACAATGGGTTCGCATTATGATTTAGCACGTTTTGGAAGTGAAAGAGTAGGATTTTCACCAAGACAATGTGACCTTCTGATGGTGATGGGAACCATTGCAAAAAAAATGGGACCAGTTGTTAAGCAAGTTTACCTTCAAATGGCAGAACCAAGGTGGGTGATTGCTGTTGGAGCTTGCGCTTGTTCAGGTGGGATCTTTGATACTTATTCTGTACTTCAAGGCATCGACCAGGTAGTGCCGGTGGATGTGTATGTACCGGGTTGTCCTCCAAGACCCGAAGCAATAATTGATGGTGTGATGAGGATCCAGGATCTGATCGGTAAAGAAAGTTTGAGAAGGAGAAATGGCGACCGGTATAAGGCTTTGTTGGAGGGTTACGCAATACAATAAGAAATTAAAAAAGTCAAAAGTAAAAATGCACTTTTGATTTTGACTTTTAACTTTTGACTTATGTCGTTGACAAACGATAGAATAAAAGAAAGATTGGTTGAAAAATTCGGAGAACAGGTTTCTGCTTTTTCTGAACCTTACGGCATGTTAACATTTGAAGCACCAAAAGAATTGAATCTGAAGGTGCTTAATTTTTTATATGATGATGAAGAATTGAAATTCCGTTTCCTTACCGATCTGCAGGCTGTGCACTATCCGGATGATAAAGGAAGAGAGCTTGCAGTTGTTTATCATTTGCATAATCTTGTTGATAATGTTCGCATCCGTTTCAAAGTGTTTACTGATATAAAGACACCGGATGTTTATACGGCAACAGGTTTATTTTCCGGTGCTAATTGGATGGAAAGGGAAACCTATGATTTTTTTGGAGTGAATTTCGTTGGTCATCCAAACCTGAAACGAATTTTGAATGTGGATGAGATGGATTATTTCCCAATGAGGAAAGAATATCCATTAGAAGATCAGACAAGAATCGATAAGGATGATGAAATGTTTGGAAGAGGATAAGCAAATGTGCCAATATGCAAATGTGCTGGTGTGCTAATGAAGAAAAAACAGTATTTAATTGAAATTGATAAAGCCCCTTTAGGGTTTTAGGTATGACAGAACACGAACATATAAGATTACCGGAAGGGTCGATAGAAAAAACTACCACCACACTTAACCTGGGGCCAACACATCCTGCTACGCATGGTGTGTTTCAAAATATATTGGAATTAGATGGCGAACGAATTGTTTCTGCAGAACAAACTGTTGGATATATTCATCGGGCATTTGAAAAATTGGCAGAGCGCAGGCCGCTATACCAGGTCACTCCTTTAACTGATCGTTTGAATTATTGCTCTTCGCCAATCAATAATATGGGTTGGCATATTACCTGCGAAAAATTATTAGGAATAAAAACTCCGAAGAGAGTTGATTATCTCCGTGTGATCATTATGGAGCTGGCAAGAATTTCAGATCATTTGATCTGTAATTCAATTGTAGGTGTCGATACTGGAGCTTACACAGGTTTTTTATATGTGATGCAGTATCGTGAGCTAATCTATGAGATATATGAAGAGATCTGCGGTTCACGATTGACAACCAACATCGGTCGCATTGGTGGCTTTGAAAGAAATTTCAATGATATCGCTTTTCAAAAACTAGATAAGTTTCTTGCTGAGTATCCTGCTGTGTTGAAAGAATTCATCAACCTGTTTGAACGTAACAGGATCTTTATGGAACGTACGCAAGGTACCGGTGCTATTAGTGCTGACAGGGCATTAAATTATAGCTTTACAGGTCCTAATCTTCGTGCTGCCGGTGTTGATTATGACGTAAGAGTACATACGCCTTATTCGAGCTATGAAGATTTTCAATTCAATGTTCCGGTAGGAACAACAGGCGATAATTTCGACCGCTGGCAGGTTCGTAACGACGAGATGTGGGAATCATTGAGTATAATTGAACAGGCGTATAGAAAAGTGAAAGAGTTCAAAGGCGCTGATGCAGAAGTTTTCCATGCGGATGTTCCTGAATATTATTTGCCGGAGAAAGAAGATGTGTACACAAAAATGGAGGCATTGATCTGGCATTTTAAAATTATCATGGGTGAAATAGACATTCCTGTTGGTGAAGTGTATAATTGCGTGGAAGGTGCCAATGGCGAAGTCGGTTTCTATTTAATAAGTGATGGGGGACGTACTCCTTATCGATTGCATTTCCGCAGGCCATGTTTTATCTATTACCAGGCTTATGAAGAAATGACAAAGGGAAGCATGATGAGCGATGCAATCATAACATTGAGTAGTTTGAATGTAATTGCGGGGGAGATGGATGCATAGATAAGTAAAAATTTAAAAGTTAAAGGTCAAAACTACTTTTAACTTTCAAGTTTTAAGTTTTGACTTTTATGGTAAAATTTTCAGATAGTAAATTAAAAGAGGTCGAGCAGATCATCCAGCGTTATCCTGAAGGCAAACAAAAGAGTGCCGTAATACCAGTATTACATTTGGCGCAAGAAGAATTTGGGGGATGGTTGAGTGCCGAGACAATGGATTATGTTGCTTCCGTATTAAATCTTGAACGCATCGAAGTATATGAAGTGGCGACCTTTTACAGCATGTATAACTTAAAACCTGTAGGCAGGTACCTGTTTGAAGTTTGCCAAACAGGACCATGTATGTTAAATGGCAGTGATAATATTATAAAATACATCTTTGAAAAATTGGGGATCAAACCCGGCGAAACAACATCAGATGGAATGTTTACTTTGAAAACCGTTGAATGTTTGGGGGCTTGTGGTTATGCGCCAATGATGCAATTAGGAAAAAATTACCGGGAACATTTGACGAAGGAAAAAGTAGACTCGATTATAGAAGAATGCAGGTCAAAAGCCGCAATTAATAATTAAAAATTAAGAATTAATAATGGGAAAACCTGCAACAGTTCTTTTTGTTTTGTTTTTACTAATCGCGAAAAGTTCTTTTGGCCAGGTTGATAGCATTGGCTTAAAAAATGCGATGCAGCAATTGGATAAGGCTCTTTTGCAAAAAGATGAAACTGTTTTGAAGTTGGTTTTGCATAAAGATGTGAGTTATGGTCATTCAAATGGGTGGATTCAAAGCAAGACTGATATATTGAATGATCTTACAAGTGGTAAGCTGACATATAATAAGATTGCGAATAATAGTTCAAGTATTATTACAATCAGTAAGAAATATGCCACTGTGAAAACGAATACAAATGCTGAAGGAATAGTAAATGAGACAGCTTTTAATTTAAAACTGCATATTATGCAGTTTTGGATTAAAACAAAGAAGGGTTGGCAGTTGATAGCAAGACAAAGTGCTAAGCTAAGTTGAAATAAACGCTAGAAGCTAAAGGCTAAAAGCTATACAATGGCAAGAAAATTATTATTAGACAAAGTTGGAATTGAAGGCATACGTTACTACGAGGCATATCGCAAGAATGGCGGCTATCGTAGTGTAGAAAAAGCATTGAAGACAATGACACCTGACCAGGTGACTGATGAAGTAAAGAAAAGTGGTTTGCGTGGTCGTGGTGGTGCAGGGTTTCCAACAGGGATGAAATGGGGTTTTCTTGCAAAACCTGCGGGTGTTCCCCGTTATCTGGTGGTAAATGCTGATGAATCAGAACCCGGAACTTTCAAGGATAGATATTTAATGGAGTTCATTCCTCATTTATTAATTGAAGGGATCATTACTTCATGTTATGCGATTGGCTCAAATAGATCTTATATATATATCCGTGGTGAGTTTGCATGGATCGATGCCATACTTGAACAAGCTATCACTGAAGCAAAAAATAATGGATTTCTTGGAAAAAATATTTTAGGAAGCGGCTTTGATTGTGAGATTTATGTACAACGTGGCGCCGGAGCTTATATCTGTGGTGAAGAAACTGCTTTGTTAGAATCATTGGAAGGTAAGAGAGGCAATCCGCGGATCAAACCTCCATTTCCTGCTGTAAAAGGTTTGTGGGATTGTCCGACCGTGGTTAATAATGTAGAAACGATCGCTGCGGTTGTTCCGATAGTGAATGATGGCGGTGATGCATATGCAAAAATTGGTATTGGGAAATCAACGGGAACTAAACTTATCTCCGCTTGTGGTAATATCAACAAGCCCGGAGTATACGAACTTGAAATGAATATTTCTGTTGAAGAATTTATTTATAGCGACGAATATTGCGGCGGCATTGCAAATGGTAAAAGATTAAAGGCATGTATTCCCGGCGGATCATCAGTCCCTATTTTACCGGCCAACTTGTTATTGAAAACGGCAAAAGGGGAGAAAAGAATGATGACATATGAAAGTTTAGCCGACGGTGGATTTGCAACTGGCTCCATGATGGGAAGCGGCGGATTTATTGTAATGGACGACGATCAATGTGTAGTTAAACATACATATACATTGGCAAGATTTTATCGTCATGAAAGTTGTGGTCAATGTTCTCCTTGTCGTGAAGGCACGGGGTGGATGGAAAAAATTTTATTGAATATTGATAATGGTAAAGGAAAGATGACTGATATTGACCTGTTATGGGATATTCAAAGAAGAATTGAGGGCAATACAATTTGTCCGTTGGGTGATGCAGCAGCATGGCCGGTGGCGGCGGCGATCCGTCATTTCAGAGATGAGTTTGAATGGCATGTATTGAATCCTGAAGAATGTTTGAGAAAAAATTATGGTTTAGCGAATTATGCGAAACCGTTGGAGGTAGTAAGTTAAAATTCAAAATTCAAAAGTCAAAAAATGGAAAGCGAAAAAGAATTTGAGACTTTTGAATTAAATGAAGAAGACAGGCCATATAATATTGGGCACAGATGTTACTATTTTTCAAAAGAAGTTGTCTTGTTTGTAAAAAGTTGTGCATATGATAAAGTTTATAGCTCTTATTTGATCAACTAATCAGAAGCGCTACGTCCATCGGTGCAAATATTGTGGAGGGAAAGCAGGCAGTTCAAAGAAAGATTGGAGAAAATTTTTTGTGATTGCTTTAAAGTCTGTAAAGCGAAAATTGGCGATTTGTTAAAAGAAGCAGATGAAATTTCAAATATTATAGCAAAAATTGTCATCAATTCCGATACAAGTGGCTAGGCTTTTGAATTTTTAATTTTGATTTTTGACTTTATAAAATGGCTGAAGAAAAAAAATTATTCAAAGTAACCATTGACAACATCACAATCGATGTAGAGCCGGGCACAACTGTGTTACAGGCTGCACGAAAAATTGGTGGTGATGTAACGCCACCTGCGATGTGCTACTATACGCATTTAAAAGGCAGTGGTGGTAAATGCCGTACCTGCTTGGTCGAGGTTGCCGCTGGTTCTGCAGCAGATCCGCGGCCGATGCCGAAATTGGTTGCAAGCTGTCGCACGAATGTAATGGACGGAATGGTGGTGAAAAGTATTACAAGTGAAAAAGTGCTGGATGCAAGAAATGGGGTTGTTGAATTTTTATTGATCAATCATCCATTGGATTGCCCGATATGCGACCAGGCCGGTGAATGCGATCTGCAAGATCTGTCCTACGAACATGGGAAGGAAGGAACGAGATATGAATTTAAAAGAAGAACATTTGATAAAGAAGATATCGGTCCTTATATACAATTGCACATGACGAGGTGTATACTTTGTTATCGCTGTACTTATGTTGCAGATCAGATAACAGATCATCGTGTACATGGAGTTCTGGATCGTGGTGATCATTCTGAGATCTCAACTTATATATCAAAGGCAATTGATAATGATTTTTCAGGAAATATGATCGATGTATGCCCGGTTGGAGCGTTAACAGACAGAACATTCAGGTTTAAAAACCGTGTATGGTTCACTAAACCAGTGGATGCTCATCGTAATTGTGATAAGTGTTGTGGCAAAGTAACCTTGTGGCTCCGCGGCGATGATGTATTAAGAGTTACAGCAAGAAAAGATCAATGGGGCGAAGTACAAACTTATGATGGCAAGCCGGGCTGGATATGTAATGATTGCCGCTTTCATAAAAAGCATAAGTACGATTGGGAGATCGAAGGTTTGACAAATGTGAACCGGCATTCTGTGATCGGGCAGGGGAAATATCCAGGTTTACAAATGCCCAAGGAAACAATCGCTGAAGTAATGGGAGGTAAATCGCCAAACCTGTTGATGGATATTCATAGCATAAGTGGTGTGAATGATCCAGGTGTTGATCTTAGCAAAATAGAAGGACCAGCTACAAGTAATACCTTTAAAAACGAATAAGAGTAATAATGATCGACTGGGGAATTTTATTGGAGAAGTCAATTTTGATCTTAGCTGTGGTAACCGTATCACTTGTTATTGCTATGTATGCAACCTGGGCCGAAAGAAAAATTGCTGCGGTGATCCAGGATCGTCTCGGTCCAAACAGGGCGGGACCGTTTGGTTTATTTCAACCTCTTGCAGATGGATTAAAGCTTTTCATGAAAGAAGAGATCATTCCGAATGCGTCTTCTAAATTTCTTTTTATTACCGGGCCGGCATTAGCAATGGTCACTGCGCTAATGACAAGTGCAGTAATTCCCTGGGGACCATCAGTTAATTTATTTGGCAGAGATATTAATCTCCAGATCGCTGATATTAATATTGGTATGCTATATGTTTTTGGGGTAGTGAGCCTGGGTGTTTATGGAATAATGATTGGCGGATGGGCCTCCAACAATAAATTTTCTTTATTGGCTGCAATCCGCGGTGCTTCACAGATGATCAGTTATGAATTAGCGATGGGCCTTGCATTGATCGCATTATTAATGCTGACTGGTTCTTTACGATTAAGTGTGATCGTTAGTCAGCAAGGCGAAGGGATGTTTAACTGGAACGTTATGTACCAGCCTTTAGGGTTTATCATATTTTTTATTTGTGCATTAGCTGAGTGTAACCGTACACCCTTTGATCTGCCCGAAGCAGAAAATGAATTGAACTTTGGCTATCACCAGGAGTATTCATCAATGAAACTCGGTTTTTATTTATTTGCTGAATACATCAATATGTTTATCAGCGGCGTGGTAATGTCCACACTGTTTTTTGGTGGTTACGATATTCCGTTTGTAAATGAAGCGGATTGGGGAAATGCCTGGTGGGTAGGGCTGGTTGGATTTGGCGTATTAATGACAAAGGCATTATTCTTTGTATTTGTTTTTATGTGGATACGTTGGACGATCCCACGTTTCCGTTATGATCAATTGATGAATTTGGGATGGAGATCATTGATCCCACTATCACTTTTGAATATGGTGATAACAGCGGTGGTGATATTGCTTCTGAAGAAATAAATCTCACAGATGACACGGATTTTCACAGATTAGTTTCTGTATAAATCTGAGAAATCAGTGAGAATAAAAAGCCGGGAAGAATTGTTGTAGCACAAGAGTGCGACGCAAGAGAAGCTAAATAGAATTGTATAGTTGGGCTCATAAAAATATATTTGTGAACTTTTGAAATAATAATATGCAGGCATTAACAAACAGGGCAAAATTGGTGGATCGCAGACCTATGACGGCGCTGGAAAGAATTTATCTGTGGAATATTCTGAAAGGAATGGTCATTACATTCAGGCATATTTTCAAAAAGAAGGCGACGATCAATTATCCTGAACAAAAAAGAAGCTTCAGTGCTGTGTTTCGTGGCTTACATATCTTGAATCGTGATGAAGAAGGCCGTGAACGTTGTACAGCTTGTGGTTTATGTGCTGTGGCGTGTCCTGCTGAAGCGATCACAATGGAAGCGGCAGAACGGTTACCATCCGAAGAACATTTATATCGTGAAGAAAAATACGCAGCAAAGTATGAGATCAACATGCTGCGTTGCATATTCTGTGGTTTGTGTGAAGAAGCTTGCCCGAAAGATGCGATCTACTTATCGCAGACTTTCGCGCAGGCAAATTATTCACGGGAAGGGTTTATTTATAAAAAGGAAGATCTGCTGATCCCTCATCCTAAGGAAGATCCTGAAGCGTATACAAAGGCATTGGGTGAAAGGAAGAAAATTAATAATTGAGAATTATTAATAATGATTGTTGATTTGAAGATTAACTGTTTATAAGAAATGGGTGTTACTCCAATACTGTTCTGGATCCTTTCAGTGATGGCGCTGTTCAGTGCATTGATGGTTATTACCAGCAAAAATCCTATGCACAGTGTTATCTGGCTGATCATCGTATTCTTTGCTATTTCGGGGCATTATCTTCTTCTTAATGCACAATTTCTTGCAATTGTAAATATCATAGTCTATGCGGGCGCCATTATGGTGCTGTTCCTATATGTATTAATGCTGATGGATCTGAAAAAAGAAACAGAACCGCAAAAAAATCGTTGGTTGAAATTAGCCGGCGCTGTGGCAGGAGGGAGTTTATTATTAGTGTTGATAGCGGCATTAAAGAAGGCTGATATAGCAAACCAGATAGCCGAAACTAGAACAGGTGATATTGGCTTGATAGAGAATTTGGGAAAGGTATTGTTCAATGATTACGTTGTGCCGTTTGAAATAAGCAGCATTTTATTTTTAAGCGCCATGGTAGGAGCGGTGGTGATTGGGAAGAAGGAATAATATGCAAATGTGCCGATGTGCCAATAGGATAATTAGCACATTTGCATATCAGCTAATTTGCAAATTGATTTTATGCAGGTTAATTATTATATATACTTATCTGTTGCACTTTTCTGTATTGGAATAGTGGGAGTGTTAACACGCCGAAATGCGATCATTATATTCATGTGCATTGAACTTATGCTGAATGCGGTGAATTTATTGCTGGTTGCATTTTCAAAAATGCATCATTTCAAAAATGCCGCGATAGATGCATCAGCAGGAAGTGATGGACAGCTATTTGTATTTTTTATAATGGTGGTGGCGGCGGCCGAAGTAAGTGTTGGCCTGGCTATTATTGTAATGATGTATCGGAATATTCATTCGGTGGATATAAACTTTTTGAACAGGTTGAAACATTGATGAGCAAATGAAGAATGCTTTAGAATTATCTTATTTGGTTCCGCTTTTCCCGTTGATCGGATTTTTGATCATTGGATTGGGAAGAAAATACTTATCAAAGCCTTTGACAGGGATAATTGGATGCGGCGTTATTCTTGCTTCATTTTTAGTTAGTATTTGGATCTTTTTTGATGTAAAAGAAGGAAACTCTGGTGTTGTTGATTATTTCAATTTTATTTCCGCAGGTAGTTTAAAGGTCCCGTTTTCATTTCAGATCGATGCTTTGTCCTCTTTATTTCTTTTAATAATTACCGGGGTTGGTTTCCTGATACATGTTTACTCGGTGTCCTACATGCATCATGAAAGTAAAGAGCATTTTGCCCGTTACTTTTCTTATCTGAATCTTTTTGTGTTTTCCATGTTACTGCTGGTTATGGGTGGCAATTTTGTAATACTCTTTATTGGTTGGGAGGGTGTTGGTCTTTGTTCCTACCTTCTTATTGGTTATTGGTTTAAAAATACAGAGTATAACTATGCGGCTCGCAAGGCATTTGTGATGAACCGCATCGGAGATCTTGCATTTCTCATCGCCATCTTCATGATCATTGCAAAAGTAGGCTCGGTGAATTTTGCTGATGTATTTTCTGCGGAAGCATTGCAAAAGCTTTCGCCATCTGTAACTATTATAACCCTTTTACTTTTTGTAGGCGCCACGGGTAAAAGTGCCCAGATACCATTATATACTTGGTTGCCTGATGCAATGGCTGGCCCAACGCCTGTATCAGCATTGATCCACGCCGCAACTATGGTGACTGCCGGTATTTATATGATCGCAAGAAGTAACCTCTTATATTCATTAAGCGATGTGACATCTAACATCGTTGCATATATAGGTTTAGCAACGGCATTACTCGCTGCAACAATTGCTTTAAAACAAAATGACATTAAAAGAGTATTGGCTTATTCAACAGTAAGCCAGTTGGGATATATGTTTTTGGCGTTGGGTGTTGGCGCCTATACAGCTGCTGTATTTCATGTAATGACACATGCATTCTTTAAAGCATTATTGTTCCTTGGCAGCGGTAGTGTGATACATGCAATGAGCGGTGAACAAGATATAAGGAACATGGGAGGGCTAAGTAAAAAATTGAAAATTACATTCTTCACGTTTACCGTAGGTTGTATAGCGATAGCTGGTATTCCGCCTTTTAGTGGTTTCTTTTCTAAAGATGCGATTTTGTTAAGTGCATTCGAAAAAAATCCCATATTGTATGGTATTGCATTATTCACTGCATTACTTACGGCATTCTATATGTTTCGTTTATTGTTTGTAACATTCACCGGAAAATTCAGAGGTACTCATGAACAGGAACATCATGTACACGAAAGTCCTTCCTTGATGACTGTGCCATTGATTATTCTTGCGATCTTATCTATCATCGGTGGATTTGTTGGAATTCCGGAAGTGTTTGCAGCAGGTGGCGACAAAATAACTGAATTCCTTTCACCTGTTATTGCGAAATCTGCGGGCCATGAAGTTTCTCATTCTACAGAATATATGTTAATGGGATTGTCCACAGGGTTAGTCATACTCACGATTGTCTTTGCCTGGTTCAGGTTTAAAAATTATCAACCTAAAGAAGAAAAGGGCTTTGGAAAAGTGTTGGAAAATAAATGGTATGTAGATGAACTCTATGACAAGGTTATTGCCAATCCGTTGAACAAGTTTGCAGGTTTTCTGAATAATTTTTTCGAAAGATTTATAATCGATGGTATTGTAAATGGTGTTGGACGGGCAGTAAACTATGGCAGCAGACAAATAAGATTATTACAAAGCGGGCAGGTTGGCAGTTATGTGTTGTTAATGGTTTTATCAATACTACTTTTATTGGTATATCAATTTTTTATTAAGAAATAAGTAGATGATCGCATTATTATTAATATTAATTCCATTACTAAGCGGCGTTGTTACATTCTTCCTTAAAAAGGAAAATTCAGCAAAGTCCTGGGCTTTGTTTACTTCAATTGTCACACTTTCTGTCTCTTTACTTGGACTAACTGTTTTGAATAAAACAGAGATGCTTCAATTCAAATGCGATTGGCTACCGGGCTTAGGCAGCAGTTTTTCAATTCGTCTTGATGGAATGGGTCAACTACTTTGTTTACTAACTGCCATTTCGTTTCCATTAATATTTATTACCACCTGGCATCGTTCATATAAAAATGCCCATAACTTTTTTGCATTAATGCTTCTTTCACAAGCTGGGTTGATGGGTGTATTTCTTGCAATGGATGCATTGCTATTTTATTTCTTCTGGGAGCTGGCATTAATCCCTGTTTATTTTCTTGCTTCTATTTGGGGAGCAGAAAGAAGAATTGCTGCAACATTTAAGTTCTTCATTTACACATTTGTTGGTTCGTTGCTGATGTTAGTCGGATTGATATACCTGCAATCATTAACACCAGACCGGTCTTTTGATATCAAGGCTTTTTATTCAATAGTTTTGGATGGTAAAACACAGAACTGGATATTCTGGTTAATGTTTGTTGCATTTGCAATTAAAATCCCCGTATTCCCATTTCATAGCTGGCAGCCCGATACATACGAACAATCACCAACCGCTGTAACCATGGTGCTGAGTGGTATTATGGTAAAAATGGGATTGTTCGCTGTTATTCGCTGGCTACTTCCGGTTTTGCCGTCTGCCTCTTTCGCTTATGGAGAAAAGATGATCAGTATGTGGGCAATTGTTGGAATGATCTATGCTTCATTGCTTGCATGGCGACAGGATGATATGAAGAGATTGATCGCTTATTCCTCTATTGCACATCTTGGATTGATGGTTGTTGCCATTTTTTCTGAATCAGAAATAGGCATGCAAGGTGTGATGATACAAATGTTCAATCATGGTATCAATATTCTTGGTCTTTGGGTTATTGTTGAAATATTAGAAAGAAAATATGGAACAAGAAAACTTTCGGAGTTAGGAGGGCTTGCACAAAAAGCACCAGCAATGGCAATACTTTTTGTAGTTGTTGCATTAGCAAATATTGCATTGCCATTAACAAATGCATTTGTTGGTGAATTTATGATGTTCACCGGAATTTTTACTTCTCCAATTTCCGAGTATGAGATGATAACTGTTCCGGCAGCAGGTCTTACAATCATAATTGGCGCCATTTATACATTGCGCATGGTACAGAAAGTAATTTATGGCAACACAAATGCATTAACCGCAACAGGAACTGATATTGGCTTAAATGAAAAACTGGTATTGGGTATAATTGTAATATTGATATTAGTGGTGGGTGTTTATCCGCAGCCAATTCTTGATCTTACAAAGGACACGACGAATTTTATTATAAACAAAGCAAACATTCTTCCTCTATTGAAAAAATAAAAAGGCTGAATAAATGAACGCATTAATTATATCGGCAATAATGGGAGTACTGATGATGTTCAGCGGGATCTTGCTGAAACGAAAGTCAACTATTCGGGGGTTGGCATTGGCCGGGCTTTTGGTTACAATTATTTTGAATGTAATGGAGATATATGGCGTTCATTTATTCAGGATCAACGTAACTGGTATGATGAGCTTTGACAGGTTCTCTCTTTTTTTCAATACAATTGCAATGGCTTGTACATTTGTTTTCTTTTTGCTTTCTGCAAAAGAAATGGAAAAAGTAGGAGTGAATTACTCCGATTACTTCGCCCTGATATTTTTTATTCTTTCGGGAATTATACTTTCTTCTTCATTCAGCTCATTGCTCATACTTTTCCTTGGCATAGAGATTATTTCAATACCATTATATATTTTGACTGGAAGTGATAAAAGGAATCTAAAAAGCAATGAGGCATCCTTAAAGTATTTTTTGCTTGGCTCTTTTTCCACTGGTTTAATGTTAATGGGTATCACACTTATTTATGGTAACTCCGGTTCTTTTGCGATCGATGCGATCACAAATCCTGAAACTAAGCCTGGCGTTTTATTAGTTGCAGGTTTATTATTATTAATGTTCTCTATGGCATTCAAAGCTTCAGCAGCGCCATTTCATTTTTGGACGCCGGATGTATATGATGGGGCCCCAACTGTCTTCACGTCTTTCATGGCGACAATTGTGAAAGCCGCGGTATTTATTGCATTCATCCGGTTATTCTATCATGCATTTGGGGAAATTCATAATACATGGAAATTTATTATTGCCATCATAACTGCTCTTACTTTATTCATAGGTAATATCACAGCAGTTTTTCAGCAAAGCGTAAAAAGAATGCTTGCTTATTCAAGTATTGCACAGGCAGGGTTTATGTTAATGGCAGTTCTTGCAATAAATAGCATTGGTTCAGAAGGTATATTGTTATATACAACTGCTTATTGTCTTTCTACTATTGGCCTCTTCGCTATTTTAGTAAAAATGAAAGATTATACTTTTGAAGGATTCAATGGCTTTGCAAAACATCAACCATTACTTGCAGGTGTGGCAGTTATCTTTCTTTTATCATTAGCTGGCATTCCATTAACAGCTGGATTTCTTGCAAAATTCTATATGATAAATGCAGTGATCAACAGCGGTGGTTTTCTATGGCTTGTTATTCTTGCTGTGTTAATGGCTGCCATCAGCGTGTATTATTATTTCCGGGTGATACAGGCAATGTATTTCAAAGAAGGCGAGGCACAAGTAATAGAAGTAAGTACCAGTTTTAAATGGGTGATATCATTAGTTGCTGCATTAGTTATTTTGCTGGGTGTGTTTCCCCAACTTTTATTTAGCTGGTTTTATTTTTAACAATATTTATTATTGCGGAAAATCAATTCTTAATAAAAAGGCTTTCCATTCCTGTATTAGACTTGGTCAGGAATTTTTCCCGCATAACTTTGTTTTCCTTAAAAAAATTTTTTTCATCATGAGTAAAACTACACGCCGTATCTTTTTCGGATTCACGATGCTTTGTCTCGGTATCCTTTCAGAAGCGCAAGTCAGGCCTCAAACTTCGGGAGATAGTACGAGACCCGCTGGACCAGGATCGGGACAAAGACCCGCAGCTGGTATCAGGCCATATAGAGAGATTATTACTGATAAAGCGATTACAAAAAATGGTTTTTTCAAAGTTCATAAGGTTGATGACAAATATTATTTCGAAATTCCCAATGACATGCTTTTGCGTGATATCCTTGTTGTAAATCGTCTTTCTCAAACACAAGCCGGTACGGGATATGGTGGAGACCAGGTTGGGCAAAACGTGGTTCGCTTTGACAGAGGACCTAACAACAGGATTTTTTTGCGAACAATATCTTATGCCGTTTATGCAAAAGATTCTACATCACCAATGTTTTCATCCGTTGCAAATTCAAACCTGCAGCCAATTGCCTTTTCATTTGATATAAAAGCTTTCGGTAAAGATTCCGCAACATCGGTTATAGAAATCACAGATTTTGTAAATGGAGATAATGATGTACTTTTCTTTAGCAATGCTGCAAAGAGTCAAAGACGTCTTGGTTCATTACAAACAGATAAATCTTATATAGTAAGTGTAAAACCATACCCGATCAATATTGAGATCAAAGCTGTAAAAACTTATGGAAGAACACCTGCTCCTCCAACTGGAGGCGGCGGCTTTGGTGCACCACAACCCAGCGGTAACCTGACAGTGGAAATGAATAGTTCATTTGTATTGCTTCCAAAAAAACCAATGCAGGCAAGATTCTTTGATGCAAGGGTTGGATATTTTACGGTTGGCTATACCGACTTCGACGAAAATCCCCAGGGTGTGAAAGATATTACACTTGCAAAACGCTGGAGGCTGGAACCAAAGCCAGAAGATATGGAAAAATATAAAAGAGGTGAGCTGGTAGAACCAACAAAGCCGATCATATTTTATGTTGATCCTGCAACTCCAAAAAAATGGATCCCGTATTTAATACAAGGTGTAAATGATTGGCAGGTTGCTTTTGAAAAAGCTGGATTTAAAAATGCCATTTTCGGAAAGATGGCCCCTACTAAAGAAGAAGACAGTACATGGAGCCTGGAAGATGCCCGCAACTCTGCTATCGTTTACAAACCTTCCGATATTGCAAATGCAAGTGGTCCGAGTATTTCAGATCCCAGAAGTGGCGAGATAATGGAAAGCCATATCAACTGGTATCATAATGTAATGGAACTAATCCGCAACTGGTACATGATACAAGCAGCGAATAGTGATCCTCGTGCACGGCAAATGGTATTTCCTGATGAACTGATGGGACAACTGATCCGTTTTGTTTCATCACATGAAGTTGGCCATACACTTGGCCTACGGCATAATTTTGGGTCAAGCTCGTCAGTGCCCGTTGAAAATTTAAGAAACAAGGCATGGGTGGAGGCAAATGGACATACTCCTTCTATTATGGACTATGCCCGTTTCAATTATGTAGCACAACCGGAAGATAATATTACGCCAGTTGGTTTATTTCCCCGCATTGGCGACTATGATAAGTGGGCTATTGAGTGGGGCTATAGGCGTTTTTATGAATTCAGTACACCTGAAGCAGAAAAAGGAAAACTAAATGAATGGACAAGAGAAAAATTAAAAAACCATCGTTTATGGTGGGGGGATGGTGAAAGCAACCAGGATGATCCGCGTTCACAAACTGAAGACTTAAGTGATAATGCAGTCAAAGCAAGTGAATATGGAATTAAGAATCTGAAGCGAATTGTTCCGGAGTTAATGAAATGGACAAAACAGGATAATGAAGATTATACAAATCTTTCAGATGTATATAACCAGGTAACTGGCCAGTTCAGTCGTTATATGGGTCATGTTTCAAGAAATGTTGGTGGTATTTATAAAACACCAAGAGTGGTTGAAGATGCAGAGCCCGTTTACGAATTTGAGCCAAAGGCAAAACAAGCAGAGGCTGTTGCATTTATCAATCAACAATTATTTGCTACACCAACCTGGTTGATCAGCAATGATATCTATGCAAAGACAGGCGCAAGTCCATTAACCGTTATTGGAAATATACAGGACAATACATTGAATCGTTTCTTTAGCGCAAACACTTTAAACAAATTGATTAATGCCGAAACTGCACTCGGCAACAATGCTTATAAAATGACCGATCTTTTCAATGATGTAAAAAAAGGAGTATGGTCAGAATTAAGCAATAGGAAAGCGATAGATGTTTATCGCCGGAATCTCCAGAAATCGTATGTGAATATTTTAAGCAATCTATTGAACCCGGCAGAAATAACTGTAAATCTTGGTGGCGGCGGCTTTAATTTTGCGCCATCAGTAAATACTGATAAATCAGATATCAAAAGTTTGGTTCGGGCACACCTTACTTCTTTAAAAGCAGAAGTGACCGCAGTGGCAGCTGCAATGGCTGATCCAATGAGCAAATACCATTTACAGGATATTGCAAAAAGAATTGATGAAGCATTGAATCCTAAAAAATAAATTTGCCAGTAATTGCAAAGGACCACGATTATCGGGTCCTTTCTATTTAATCAACCAGTTGTCAAATTTTATAACTTTGGATTGACCGACTTCCTTACTTTGCATTAGACAAAATGAGATCCAGCGATATTTTATCAATTGCATTCCGCTCAGTTCGAGGTAATATGCTTCGTACAGTGCTTACTGTCTTGATCATTGCTTTAGGCATCACTGCATTGGTAGTAGTAAATACAGCTATTAAAGCAATTAATCAAAAATTTACAGAAAGTTTCTCTACCATGGGCGCCAGCGGGTTTACGATACGTTACAAACAGAGAAATATTCGATTCGGTGGTGGCGGAGGATCTGAAATAAAAAAAGAAAAAAAGGGAAGTAAGAAAGAAAAGAAATCAAATCTTGATAAAATAATCAGGAAAGAAGAAGCCGAAATGTTCGTGCAAAATTTCAAATTTCCCTCTTCAAAAGGAGTTTCTGTATTTGCTACGAGAAATGCGATCGCATCTTACGAAGCTAAAAAAACGAGTCCCAATGTTTTTTTATTTGGCGGTGATGAGAATTATATGATCCTGAATGGATACAAATTAAGAGCGGGACGGAATCTTAATCAGGCCGATGTACAATCTGCAAGAAATGTTTGTATAATAGGTTATGATGTAGCAAAAAAATTATTCAACGACAATCCTGACAGAGCAGTCAATGCTATTATCCGGGTACAAAATATCCCTTACCGTGTGATAGGAGTGCTTGATAGTCGTGGTTCTTCATTTGGGATGAGTTTGGATAACAGGATCTATACAAGCTATACAAATGTTCATCGCCAATTCAGCTCAGGAATAAGTTATGTAATAGCGATCATGACTGATGATATAAAAAAAGTGCAAGTTGCCATGGGCGAAGCTGAAGGTGTCTTTCGTTCAGTAAGGAAATTGGCAACTACAGAAGAAAATAATTTTGTGCTTGATCGCAACGACAGTGTTGCCGAAAAAGCGATGAACAGCCTTGGCATGATTTCTTTGTCTGCTCTTGTTATAGGATTTATCACCTTGATCGGCGCTGCTATCGGTTTAATGAATATTATGCTTGTTGCCGTAACAGAACGGACCAAGGAAGTCGGATTGGTAAAAGCGATCGGTGGCAAAAGCAAAACGGTAAGGGCTCAATTTCTTATGGAGTCAATTATTATTAGTGTGCTGGGAGCTCTGTTGGGGATCATATTTGGTATTTTAATTGGAAATCTTATATCAATCGCGATTAAAACAGGATTTGTTGTTCCCTGGAACTGGGTAATATTGGCGATCGCTATTTGTTCAGTCACTGGTTTGTTGGCTGGTCTGTACCCCGCATTAAAAGCTGGCAGGCTGAATCCCATTGAAGCACTTCGATACGAATGAATCCTCCTTATCAAAATCACGCAGCAGTTTGGTGTTATCGATAACCTAAGGACTAACCCTTGTTTGTGGAAGCGTAAAAATATAACAGCTTCTTGTTTCAGAACAAAAAATCCTTAACTTGTAACGCTCTGGTTAAAAATTTTTGCAGGGGCATTTGGAGCATTTAACTTTTTTTTCCTTAGAATTGTGTCCCTGAAAAAAATAAATACTCTTTTTTAAAATTTTAAACACTAAAAACTAAGATCATGGCTGAAACAAAACCGACTGCAACAGCAAGTGTGAAAGCAACTTCAGTACAAGCGAAAAAAAGCAGTAATGCCATCTCATGGCTTGCCCCTATTATTTGTCTTATTGCCGGTTACCTTATCTGGCGTTTTATTCTTGGAGACGCTGATGGATTTAATCAGCCTGATAAAAGCGGCGGCTTCTGGCCAAAGCATGACAAGCCAAAAGGTGCAATGAGTGGCATCTACATGGGAGGAATTATCATTCCTATCCTTATTGGTATGTTCCTGATGGTAGTTACCTTTTCAATTGAAAGATTTCTTACAATAAGCAAAGCCTTAGGTAGCGGTTCAGTTGCTGATTTTATCCGCAAAGTTCAGTATCATCTTGCAAATAGAAATGTTGATGCTGCTATGGCAGAATGTGATAAACAGCGGGGTTCGGTTGCCAACGTGATGCGTGCAGGGTTACGTCGTTATAAAGAAATGACATCAAACAATGAACTTAATACCGACCAGAAAGTTATTGCCATTCAAAAAGAAGTGGAAGAAGCGACTGCGCTTGAATTACCAATGCTTCAGAAAAATCTTGTATTCCTTTCTACCATTACTTCTGTCGGTACATTAGTTGCCTTGCTTGGTACGGTAATGGGAATGATTCGTTCTTTCTCAGCATTAGGATCTGGTGACAGCGGCGGTGGTGCCGCAGCTAGTGCACTTGCCGTCGGGATATCGGAGGCCCTTTATAATACGGCATTAGGTATCGGTACATCGGCTTTTGCGCTTATTATGTATAATATATTTACAACCAAGATTGATGCTATCACTTATGGGATTGATGAATCAGGTTTCACTCTTACACAAAGCTTTGCATCTCTTTACAAATAAGAGACAATTGCTTTTATGGAAATTATGAAACATTGAATCTCAATACTAAATTTAAGTAAACATGCCCAGTGTCAAAATACCAAGGAAGAGCACATTTGTGGATATGACTCCCTTTGTGGATGTTGCTTTCCTGATCCTCACATTTTTCATCATGGCTACTAAGTTTAAGCCAGAAGAGCCTGTCGAGATAAAAACACCAAATTCAGTTTCAACCAAGGATTTGCCTGAAGATGATGCGATTCAAGTCACATTTGACAGCTCAGGCCGGGTCTTTTTTAGTGTCTTATCAGCAAAGGATCCCAAGATAAAATATGATGTAATAAAACACATTAATGAGTCAAGGAGTCTGGGATTGACAGATGCGGAAATGAAGAATTTTGTGAGGGTCCCTTCAGTAGGAGTTCCTTTTGGCGGTTTAAAACAATTACTGGCAATACCCCAGGAAGATCAGAAGAATTTCAAACAACCAGGAATTCCGTTGGATACTCTTGGTGGCGAATTGTATTATTGGATCAGGGACGCAGTTGGAACATTTACAGGCAAAAAATTGCTATACCTGATAAAAGGAGACAATAACGCAAAGTATCCGGCTTTTAAGCAAGTACTGAATGCATTTAAGAAAAATGAAATTTTTAAATTTCAGATGATCACTATGCTCGAGGATGCGCCTGCTGGCTCGGAACTTGCAATTATGAGGAACAGAGAAAAAGCAGCCAGCAAATAAATAATTTTATTAACTCTAAAAATTTATATCATGGCAAGTATTGATGAAGGCGGCGGTGGTGGAGGTCATAAAAAAGGACCGGGAGTAAAGAAAGCCAAAAAACTATCAACCCGTGTTGATATGACACCAATGGTTGATCTCGGTTTCTTGCTGATAACCTTTTTTATTTTTACAACAACAATGAGTAGCCCTACTACTATGCAGTTGTATATGCCAAAGGATACAGATGAAAAAGACCAAAATAAAGCAAAGGAATCAGGGGCACTTACTATCCTGCTTGGAAAAAATAATGTTGTCTATGTTTACAGAGGTCAATTACTGCCTGATGCTTCTAATTTTCACGCAACAACATTTAAGGGGATCCGTGATACAATCATTGCTATGAAAAAGGACGTAATAAATGCCCATGTGCATGATGCAGGCTGCACAAAGATCCAGGAAGAAGCAAGGGTGGGCAATCCTAAACTTAACCCTCCGATTCTACCTGACCCTAATTGGAAGAATGCCTGTCTTGATAAGGACCTGGTTATTGTAATAAAACCCGACGATGAGGCAACCTATAAAAATACGATCGATATTTTAGATGAA
The DNA here is from genome assembly GCA_035764525.1 of Chitinophagaceae bacterium. Lineage (GTDB taxonomy): Bacteria > Bacteroidota > Bacteroidia > Chitinophagales > Chitinophagaceae > VBAS01. Next base: position 26,574 of record DASTZB010000312.1, read on the forward strand.
ATGGCTATTAGTGCTGTTAAACGTTACGCAATGGTTGATCTTTTTCCCGCTGAAAAGGAACTAATTAAGAAAACCGAAGGCGGAAATTAATTAACGGATTAATGTGGAATTTCATTCATTCCGCATCTAATTACTAAAGAAACTGCAATGGAAATAAATAAAATTTTGTCAAGCGATATTCTGGATCTTCTTTTTGAAGACAGGAATAAGGCTTATGGCGCATATGAGCTTCGCAAAACCTACAAAAAAAGGCTTACCATAGCTTTGCTTTGTACTGCTGCTGTTGCATTATTAGCACTGGGTGGCTCCTTTCTTGCGAGCTCATTGAAAAAGAATGCAGGCAGAGTGCAAGTGAGGGAATTGACGCTTACAGAGTTAAAGCAGGAGGAGGAAAAGAAACCTGAACCGCCTCCACCACCTCCACCAAAGCAAGAGCCTCCTAAAGTGGAAATGACAAAATTCACTCCTCCCAAAATTGTAAAAGATGAGGAAGTGAAGAAGGAAGAAATACCACCCGAAGTGAAAGACCTGGAAGAAACAAAGATCGATGTGAAAAGTCAGGAAGGTATAAAAGATGAAGGTCTTGCCCCTGCGGTCGTTGATGAAGGTAAACAGGTAGTAGAAGAAAAGAAAGATGAAGATGAAAATAAAGTTTTTGAGAAGGTAGAAGTAGAAGCAAGCTTTAAAGGTGGCGAAAGAGAGTGGCGTAAATATCTTGAAAGAAACCTTGACCCGAATGTACCGGTTGAGAATGGCGCAGCTGAAGGAACATATACCGTTACTGTACAGTTCATTGTTGATAAAGAAGGAAAGATAAGTGATGTAAAAGCTTTATCAAACCATGGACATGGCATGGAGGAAGAAGCGATTAAAGTAATAAAAAAGGGACCAGACTGGGTGCCTGCCATTCAAAACGGTCGCAATGTAAAAGCTTACCGTAAACAACCAATTACGTTTGTGGTAGCAGCAGAATAAAACTCTTATTGTTGAGCAAATAATTAAATCCCTCCCGACTATCGGGAGGGATTTCTATTTTTGGGAAATGCAGGGAAAATTGACAGGATGGGACGATACAATTGTGGCATTAGCCACCCCGCCGGGAATTGGAGCTATTGGTATTATTCGCCTAAGCGGTAATAAAGCAATTAAGATCGCAAATGATCTATTTCCATCAAAAGATCTTACACAACAAGCTTCGCATACAATCCATGTTGGGGTTATACAAGATAAAGAAGCAATACTTGACGAGGTTGTTATTTCAATATATAAGAATCCCAGATCATATACCGGTGAAGATGTTGTGGAAATAAGTGGTCATGGTTCGCCATTTGTTTTGCAGCAAATAATAAATGCATGTATACAAAACGGTGCAAGATTAGCAAAACCCGGCGAGTTTACACAAAGAGCTTTTTTAAAAGGCAAACTCGACCTTGCACAGGCAGAAGCTGTTGCTGACCTGATAGCATCGAACACTCAGGCCTCGCAAAAAACAGCATTGCATAATATTCGTGGCGGTTTTTCAAATAAACTAAAAGAACTGAGAGACCAATTACTAAAATTCTCTGCGCTCATAGAATTGGAACTTGATTTCAGCCAGGAAGATGTGGAGTTTGCAGACAGAAAGCAATTCTATGAATTGATAAAAGAATTAAGCAAACTAACCGATCAATTGATCAATTCATTTCGCCTTGGAAATGTAATTAAGAATGGAGTTAGTGTCGCGATCGTTGGCAAACCAAATGCAGGTAAATCAACCTTACTTAATGCTTTGTTGCAGGAGGACAGGGCCATTGTTAGTGATATACCCGGAACAACAAGAGATACGATAGAAGAAATTATTAATATTGACGGCATCCTTTTTCGACTGATCGATACTGCAGGCATACGTCATCACACAAGCGATTTAATTGAAAGTATGGGCGTGGAGAGAAGTTTGGGTAAAATGAAAACAGCCGATCTCGTATTGTATTTGTTTGATGTAGATGAAGAAGTAAAAGAAATTAGCAATCTCCATGAGGAATTGAAAAAAAGAGAGCTTAATTTTTTGCTTGTTGCTAATAAAACTGATAAACAGGATGAATCTGTTGCAAAAGATAAATTTTCTTCTGTAGAAAATATTGTATTCATTTCTGCAAAGGATCATACGCATCTCGAAGTTTTGAAAGAAAGAATGGTAGACAAAGTGATTTCCGGGAAAGTACAGCCAGAAGATATTATTGTTACCAATGCTCGACACTACCATGCATTGAAGGAAGTTGCTAAATCATTAGGAGATATAAAAAAAGGGTTAGATGATAAACTTGCCGGCGATCTGTTGGCATTGGATATACGAAGAGGTCTTCATTACCTGGGTGAAATAACGGGGGAGATAACAAACGAAGATCAGCTTGATTATATCTTTAGTAAGTTCTGTATCGGAAAATAACCATCACTCGCATTATTGCAGTTATCCCGCATTCTAAAGCAGTTATGTTGTCTTTCTTTGCTTTTACTTGCCTTTATTCATGAAATAATTGGTGTAAAAGCGGCCATTACTTCAAGAGTAATGGACCTTCCTATTGAATTATTATAAAGATTGATACGGAATGACATTTATTCAGTAATGTGCCTATCAATAAAAATGGTTATTTGTATATTTATGTAAGCAATGAAACACCTAATATTGATGTGTTACCAAACGCTATAGCTTTCGAGCTAATCCCGGCCATTGTTAACCCGAACGGGTAATAATGGGTCTGGTCTACGGGATACTACTCCAATGGTATCTGAACTTATTTAATAAAGAATCAGAAGCGACAATCGATTTTATTTTCTACGTATTTTAAAACTAAAATCTTGCTTTCCATTGTTTGCGCTTTAAACAAAATGATGGTATTTTTAATTTAGACTTATTGTGAAAACTCTTTCTCTGATATTCACTGTTTTATTTTTTCAATCCGTTTCTTTTGCTCAAAAAGAAATGAATAATTGGTTCTTTGCCCAAAATCTCGGACTTAATTTCAGCACAGGCCAACCGGTCCAGATAGCGGGCGGACAAATAGTCCGGATGGAAGGAGGTTCTGCGATCAGTGATGCAAATGGAAATCTATTATTTTATACGGATGGCTATGCTGTTTGGGACCGGAAGCATAATCTGATGCCAAATGGAGATGCGTTAATGGGGGGCTACAGTAGCTCCACGCAATCTTCTCTTATTATTCCAAAACCAGACGATAACCAACACTTTTATATTTTCACTGCGGACGAGGAGGGAGGACCAAATGGTTTCAGATATTCTGAAGTTGACATAACATTAAACAACGGTTTGGGGGATATAACAGGAAAGAACATCCTGCTTCATACACCTGTTAGCGAAAAAATTGCAGCAACAAGACATTGTAATGGTAAAGATATTTGGGTTGTCACTCATGAATATGGATCAGATGCATTTTATGCCTACCTCGTTACTGCTACGGGTATCAATACCACACCTGTCATAAGTCATACTGGAAATTTTATTCCTGTAGCTTTTGCAACCATGGCTGGTCAGCTTAAAATATCCCGTGATGGGACTAAGATTGCGGCAGCACATGGCGTAATTGGAGTTGATCTGCTTGATTTCAATAATCAAACCGGCATTGCTTCTAACCCCTTATATATTTATGATAATTCAAATTCAATTCCTTATGGTGTAGAATTTTCCCCAAACTCTTCTATGCTCTATATTTCAGTTAGTAATTACTGGGAGCCAGACAGCGTAAAACGCTATACTGGCGTATTTCAATATGACCTTAGTCTGCCGACATCCACTGATATAAAAAATTCAAAAACCATCATCTACAGAGTAGATCAGCCAAGAGAATTTGGCTCTCTGCAATTGGCGCCTGATGGCAAGATTTATATGCCGGAGTACAGGCGATCATATCTTTCGGTTGTAAGTGCACCGAATGTACTAAATACGGGATGCAATTTTATACCCGATGCGATTGGCTTTTCAACTAACACACTTTTCAATCTTCCCAACTTCGCACCTTTTGCAGTAAAGGATAGTTTTAATCTTGTTGGTAACCCGGGTTTTTGTATGGATGATACGATTAGATTTTATTCTCAGCCTGGAAATATTACTGCTGTTCAATGGGATTTTGGCGATCCGTCATCTGGCGCATCTAACTATTCATCTATAGCTAATCCATATCATATTTACTCAACTGGTGGTAATTATAATGTCCGATTGATCAAAATTGGTGTTTGCAGAAATGATACTTTGAGAAAAACGGTAACAATCGGCGATGTATTAGTAAACCTAGGAAACGATACCACTTACTGCGGTCAGCAAAATTTTATTCTTGACCCTCACGTAACGGGTTCCAATTCTTATCTATGGCAAAATGGTTTAACTACGCCTTCGATCACAGCAACTGCTCCTGGCCTTTACTGGATAGAAGTTAAAGGAAATACTAATGGATGTATAAGAAGAGATTCAATAATTTTAATTTCAAAACCGGTACCTGTTGTCAATTTAGGAAGAGATTCCGGGCTTTGTGCCAATCAACAACTGTTACTTGATGCGCAAAATCCCGGGGCAAATTATTTATGGAATAACAATACAGCAGAGCGAACATTATTGGCAACTCAAGGTGGTTTGTATTGGGTAAAAGTAACAAGCAATGAATGTTCCTTTACGGACACTATTATAATAAAAGAATTACGAAAACCTGTTTTCACTCTAGGTCCTGATCAATTAATATGTGCTGGACAAACGGTTCAATTGAAAATTAATCTTCCGGGAGTAAACTATCTATGGCAAGATGGTTCTATGAGTTCAACATATAATGTAACTAAAGAGGGATTGTATTTTGCCGACGTAACCAATCAATGCGGAATTACCAGGGACAGTATTAATTTCATAAAAAGTGAATGCGTAGTTTATGTCCCGAATGCATTTACGCCTAACAGCGATGGCAAAAATGATTTATTTAGGGCAAGCGGAACAGGAAGCGTTACTGAATTTGAAATGAATGTTTATAATCGTTGGGGGCGATTAATATTTACAACAAAAGATAAATTAAAAGGATGGAATGGAACTCTTAATAGCATGCTTCAACCAGGCGGTGTTTATGTGTGGACTGTCAGATTTAAAACTACGTCTAATCCGAAAGAAGAATTAATGAAAGGGACCGTGATGTTGATTAGATGACAAGCAAATAGTTAATTCACGATTTGCTTTAATCTTGTAATGTTTTGTCACTAATCTGGTACTACCTTGTCTGAAATCCTTGCTGAATAAGCGTTTTCATATTTTGTATCGGGAAATGACCATCACTCGCATTAAAGCAATTATCCCGCATTCTTGCACAGTTACTTGCCTTTCTCTATTCTTATTTGCTTTTAGTTATGAAATAATTGGTGTAAAAGCGGCTATTGCTTTAAAAGTAGTGGACCTTCTCTTTGATATTTTATAAAAATTGATACGGAATGATGGAGTATGATACGCAATGATATGGTTTGATACACTAAGTCATATTTAAAAACCCTACTTATGAGTAGCACGGATGGGTCTTTTTCTATATCGTGACGAAAGAAAAGTAATTTCGTCGCTGACTAGGCGAATTCACCAGAGAGCTAGTGAGAATTTAAATATTTGTTCATTCCGGCATGTTCCTTTTGATTAAGTCGTGGTGCTGTTGCATACAATACCCCCAAAGTGGTATTGTAATCTGTCTTCAGATAATGTAAATTGAATATCATTAATTCAAATCGCATTATTTCGTACTATGCTATCGGTACGATCTTGCCTGGATGTTGAAAGGGCGGGGGGCATTGAGTGGGGCATCCGAATGTGGTTTAAAATGCTTATCTTAACATAGGCTGTTGTGGCTGAACGGGTGTTTCTATGATCCAGGCGGACGTTAAATCTATTAGAGCGATACTGCCTGGTATCTCATGTTGGCTGGTCTTTCAATTGAGTATCTCTAATTAAAAGTCATGCATGAGAATGGAAATTAATAATTATGTTGCAGACTTCGCAGTCCGTTTTCTGGTAAGTAAATTTCTTCGCTGACTGCACGAGATGTACCTCATGAATTGTTGGTTCGGTGTTTAAAAAGTCATTTTTCGTGATTCATGCTATCTTAATCATCAATCGATTCGTCTTACAAATAAAATGTTGACTTATGAAATCGATCATCCAAATTTCGGGAAGCAGATTCACGAAAATCAATTGGAGCATCTTGCTTATGTTCCTAATCCTGATTTCATCATGTAAAAAAAATAATGAAATAACACCACCTATTCCTGTACCTGTTCCTGTTGATGGTAAACCCATCTTTACGTCTTTCAAATTGAATGAACAGACCTTGCAAACCAATATCAACAGCAGTAAGAAAGAAATAAAAATGGAAATAAGGCACAGTGCGGATGCTAAACTGTTGAAGCCTACTTTTGATGTTACGCCGGGCTACAAAGTATATGCTAATGGCGTGTTACAAGTGTCAGGATCTTCAACGATCGATTTGTCGCAGTCTGTTACCTACACATTAAATAATGGCCAAAATGATTCCTCTTCATGGAATGTCGAGATAACTCCCTTGGGTTGCAAAATTGTGATCGATGCCTCCCATGATGGGGGTGTGTGGTGGTTTCCGCAGTCCAATGCTACGGGATATGATGCAAGCAAACCCCACCAAGGACAAGCTTTCGCCAATCTTCTTCGGGCTAAAGGTTATGAAGTAACCGAATTAGGTCGCGACAAGGAGCTCACTGAAGAAATGTTTTTCGGGAATTTTATTGTTATCAGGGTTGCAGGATTTGAACCTTATACCTCAAATGAAATCACAGTTTATAAAGACCTGATAAATCGCGGAATGAATCTTGCCTTTTTTACGGATCACAAAAAAAATGATCGAGTCGACGAATTGGGTGATTTTCTTGGATTGAAGTTTAATGGAGTTGCTAACGGAGTAATGAATAAATTATCCTCTCATGAAATCACTGCAAACATGAACTCACTCGATTATATTGCAGGGTCAGTTATTACCAATGCTGATGGAAATCCTAATATCCAGCTCCTGGGCTGGTTGAGACCGCAAGATTATGCAGATCTTAATTTTAATGGAATTCAGGATGCCGGTGAGCCAACTGCGCCGCCTGTAATGGGAATATTAAACTATCCAAAATCCAAAGTATTTTTTATTGGTGACACTAATGGTCTTGAAGTCCAGCCACAGCCTTTCATTGATAACCTCATTAAATGGATGGGCGAATGTAGATTGGATTGAATGCATTCTTAAATTCAGGTTAAGTAAGTGACCGTTGAAGGAGCATTGTTACTAATCCATCACTTATTTTACCAAAACTGTTGAAACTAATCATACTTCATATTCTGTATCGTGGCGAAATTGTAATGCGTCAACACGTAATAATTGTGAATTCACCGTGAAATAAAGGTGAGTTTATATATCATTTCCAAATCGGTTTATAATAAACTAACGATACCACTTAGGGGATATTGGCGTTTGCCAAAAATCTATTTAACTTCCATTCCTCATGCCGATCATTGTTATATTTGTCTGATCAGTGATTAAATTCGTTCTTTCAATTCTGTCTTTTCTTTGAATTTGTTTTCCGAATTATTGTGATGAAATGTTGCTAATTTGTTGCCCAATTCGCTAAAACCCGCTTCAGTCAAGGGTTGTTATATTCTATATCGGAAAGTAGAAGGTATTTTGCTCAATGTGTTTAAAATAAAAGGGAAAAGCAATTAATATTTTTTCATGGGCATCTTTGTTATTATTACCATACTCGTAGTTATTACCGCAGTTTTTGCATACATCAATACAAGAGTTTTAAAATTGCCCGAAACCATAGGGATGATGATAATCTCTATCGTTTTTTCCGTATTCCTTATTGTTACAGGATTGGTATTTCCTGTGGTATCAGGTTTTGCCAAAGACTTTATTGCCAGTATAGATTTTAGTAAAGTACTGCTTGATATCATGCTTAGCTTTCTGCTTTTTGCCGGCGCACTGCATACAGATGGATCACTATTAAAAGCTAACCGGAATTCTATAACTGTTTTTGCCATTGCGGGTGTTTTATTATCAACATTGTTGATAGGATTGATCTTGTATTTACTATTTCAGCTTTTTCACATGCCAGTTAATTTCTTGTATTGCTTATTATTTGGAGCATTGGTTGCACCAACTGATCCCATAGCTGTACTGGGGATACTAACAAAAGCCGGTGCTCCAAAAGATGTAGAAATAAAAATTGTCGGTGAATCTTTATTTAATGATGGAATTGGTGTTGTTTTATTTCTTTCATTGTTTGAGATAATCACTATTGGTCTGGAAAATATTTCATTCTGGGAGATCCTTGTTTTACTGATTAAAGAAATTGGGGGAGGAATTTTATTTGGATGGTTACTTGGACTGCTGGGATACAGGATGATGAAAAAAATTGATCATTACCAAACAGAAATTTTAATAACACTGGCAATGGTAATGGGGGGATATATGTTAGCTCAATGGTTGCATATTTCCGGCCCACTTGCTATGGTGGTGGCGGGTTTATTTACTGGCAACAGGTCTAAAGAACAGGCAATGAGCAATACAACGGGACTTTATATTGATAAATTTTGGGAGTTGATAGATGTATTAATGAATGCAATTCTATTTGTACTAATCGGGCTTGAATTACTCACTCTCGAGTTTAATCTTAATTATCTTTTATTTGGATTGGTTGCTATACCTGTAACATTATTTGCAAGGTATATATCATTGCTTTTGCCAGCATCCTTATTTAAAAGATATATTAAAACGGACAAAAAAACAGTGTGGCTTATGACCTGGGGAGGACTGCGGGGAGGATTGTCTATCGCAATGGCTTTGTCATTAACCTATCCACTTCCCAAGGATCAATTTGTATTTATGATCTATGTGATCGTTCTATTTTCAATTATAGTCCAGGGATTAACGGTTGGCAAGTTGGTAAAGAAACTCTTTTAAAGACATTTGTAAAAAGAACCGGCCGCAGAGGGCAGCCGGTCGATCGGACTTATTGGTTATCTGAGCGTATATAAGAAATTTATTTCACAGGTAATGATCATTAACAGAGGGTACGGGCTAAACTGAGTTCATTCTCTCGTTAAGCCTTAGCATCCTTTTTCAAAATTTTTCCATTCTTATCCACCAATATCCTTACATGAGCATCTCCTTTCTCCAGCTTTATTTCATACGCTGTCCTATCCTTATCATTTTCTTCATCTATTGAAGTTATCTTATAGCCTGCATAATTATTTTTAAGCGTCTTTTTTACAGGATCAGGAAGCATGGTTGAATCTTCAATAGTTGAGGATGAACCGATCCATGATCCAATCTTATCCCACCAGCTCATGTAAGGCCTGTTATCTTTAGTATAGTTCACTACATAGTATGATGTATCCATTGAGGGCCAGCCGGTCCATTCCCAATTGATCCTTTCATAAGGCTTGTATGCCGACCAACTAACATCTGAAACATTAGGATATTTTGCCTGGAAAGCTGTCCTTATATTGTCCGGGGGATTATATTCTGAAGTTTCAATAGGTGTAGTGTTGGTAGTAGGTGCGTTCTCACTTGTTTTTTCATTGTAGGTAGTTTCTGTACTGTTATCTCCGCATGCCGCTAGTAAGAAAGTGCCTGCTATTATAATCATCCAATCTTTTTTCATTTTAACTGGTTTGCGTTTTTCTAATAGATTATCTAAAGGGAGGCAAATGATATGCCATGTGCCAATAAAAAATGATAGCTATTTTTTTATTGCATAAATAGCCATACAATGACAATGCAATTGAAAGTCTGTGGAAATGTCTCTACAAAAACCCGGGGCACATTTACTTAATGTATTACTATAGAGATCGGAGATTAAATTATCAAGAAAAAAATGGGCATGATTTTTCACATCCTGTTATCATGTTTTCAATCTCGGTTATTATTGAAACACCACGACAAACCGCAGGCAAATATGTATTTGATCCAGCAAATCAAATTTATAAACTAAAAAAAGTTCTGCCATTAGGTATGCATTTTCCTTACGATTTTGGATTGATTGAAAATACTCATGCTCAGGATGGAGACCCTGCTGATGCAATAGTTTTTACAGAATGTATCACATACCCGGGAGTTCGGTTGATATGCGGGTTGATCGGCGCTTTACAGGTAAAACAAACCCAAAGCGGAATATCGGTACGCAATGATCGTTATTTCGTAATACCCGAAGACTCGATCATGTTCGAACACATAAAAGAAATAAAAGATTTTTCCCGGGTTCATAATCAACAACTGCGGGATTTTTTTATAAACTACACTAAAGCGGAAAATAAGAAACTCAGCGATCTTAAATTCATCAATGCGGAGAATGCCAAAAAAAGGTTGCAAAAAATTAATACGATAAATCTACAAATACCAGTCTCCTGTAAATTATTCGTGGTTCCCGATGGCAAGATAATTGCCCCGCTTTTACTAAATAATTTTTATGATAAAGCGGGATGGTTGCAATATTTCACTGTGGCAGGAAAGTGCAGATGAATACTTGTCAACAAATAAGATAGATTCATCAATTGTATATGATGTCGTGATCGTGGGCGGAGGCATTACCGGTATCAGTACGGCATTTCAATTACAAAAAGCGGGTATGAATTGCCTGGTACTTGAAGCACATGAGCTTTGCTTTGGGACTACAGGAGGTACCACTGCGCATATTAATACTTTGCTCGATACACCTTATTCAACGATTGAAAAAAAATTCAGTAAGGAAAAATCTAAATTGGTCGCAGCTTCGGTAAAAGAAGCAGTGGACACTATTAAGGACACAATTAAGAAGTATGATATCGATTGTGATTTCAAAACAACATCAGCGACGCTGTTTGCACAAACCGATAAACAACAAGAGGAGCTGGATAAAATAAGCGCAGCGACAACTGATGCAGGAATTAAAAATGATTTTGTAAAGAAAATAAGTATCCCCATTGATTTTTTAAAAGCTATGCGGGTAAATGAACAGGCAAAATTTAACCCCGTTCAGTATGTACATGGCTTAGCAGCAGAGTTTGAAAAAGCTGGAGGCACGATTGTACAACAATGCCGTGTTATATCCGCCGATGAAAATGAAACCATAACGATTGAAACATCCAATGGTAATTGCATTGGGAGATTCTTAATTTATGCAGCTCACATTCCTCCCGGAGTTAATCTTTTACATTTCCGCTGTGTTCCAATGCGTAGCTATGCAATGGCTGTCATTGTAAAAGATGATAATTATCCTGAAGATCTTTTATATGACATGTATGATCCTTACAATTATTATCGTTCGCAGGAAATTGACGGACGTAAATATTTTATTGCAGGTGGTTTTGATCATAAAACAGCTCATGAAGAAAACCAGGAATACTGTTTCTTAAAATTGGAATCACATATTCGCAAGTATTTTGATGTGAAAGAGATAGCCTATAAGTGGTCTTCACAATATTATGAGTCGCCGGATGGACTCCCTTATATTGGTCAATTGCCCGGACATAGTAAGATATTCACTGCAACGGGGTTTGGTGGAAACGGCATGCCATATAGTACAGTCGCAGCATTATTATTAACAAAGACGATTACTAATATAGATAGCCCATACAAAGATCTTTATGATCCAAACAGGTTAAAGCCTGCTGCCGGCTTTTCAAATTTTGTTAGTCATAACGCCGATGTAGTAAAACAGTTTGCCAGTAAATGGTTTTCTCATGAAGAACTTCATGAATTAGCAGAGCTAGCTACCGGGGAAGGAAGAATTGTGAATTTTAAAGATGAGAAGATCGCTATTTACAAAGATGAAGAAGGCGCCGTACATGCTTTACATCCAATCTGTACTCATGTCGGATGTGAAGTGAAATGGAACAATGCAGAGCTAACCTGGGATTGTCCTTGTCATGGTGCCCGTTATTCTTATGATGGTCGTGTGTTAAACGGACCCGCTACTAAAAATCTCGCAAAAGTTAATGTTCGTGAGTTAGTGACTAAAGAAAAATAAAATGAAAACAGCAGTAAGAAAAAAAATCCGAAAAAAGAGAACTCCAAAAAAAGTGGAGGCTTCTTATGAAGCTATAAAGAACTATAATGGTAAGCAATATGTAGGAATGCAAATTGGCGGCAGCCACAAATGGTATTATGATAAGGGCGAGTGGAAAGACAAAAAAATTACACCCGATCTTTGGGAAATTCGTTATGCTGTAACAAAGCGAAGGGCTGGTAAAGCACCGAAAGGTTCAGGAGCACCAGTTGGCACAGGTTATCATTGGTACATTTTGGCTCACCAGGAAGTTTTAAAATTAAATGAAGATGATTATTCAACAGTGTTGTCTGGCTTAAAATATAAGATTGCACATAAGAGAGCTGCAAAAGGTAATTGGAGTGCTTCAGTTGCAACCCAGCGGAAAACCTTGCTGAAGTTTTTAAAAGAAATGGTAACTCAACTTGAAAAAGAGCCTGTACCGTTAAAATTTACTTACAAAGATGTGGAATATAAAGGTGAAGGAATTCCTGTTCCCGGCGCATGCATCAATGGTGTATGTTATGACCTTGATATAAATCTCAATGGAAGGCATGTAGGCATGTTGCACCGGTTAAAAAATAGCTGGAAGATAGAAGGTGTGGAAGATGAAAAATTTGTCAATACTATCGGCGAAGTCGTGATGTTATGGTATGAATAAAAAAAATCTCTTATCGGGTTTGCTATTTGCACTCATAAATAATTTGCACAATTTTCCACATGCAATGTGAATCTTTTTGCACACTGATGTCCAAATATTATTTGTTGATCCATCGAAAAAAAATATTTGCATCCATCTTTCTAAAGAATATTTAAAGATGTATTTAAACCCTCGCTTTAAAGAAGTAAGGGTGATCAATTATGATTTTGTTTAAATATAGTCGGGCATATTTGTTGTTTTCCAATTTTTAAATATTCTTAAACTTTTAAAACTTAATCTATGATTACCAGGAGACGCAGGCGATATGCCAGTATGGAAGATGATAACCGTAATCGTTCCGGCGCCTATGACCAAACCGGGCAACGTTATCAGCAAGATGATGAAGATTATTCTGATGAAGATTATGACGAAGATGAAGACGAGAATGTCAGAGGTCAGCATGATTCCGAGGATTATGAAGATGAAGATTATGATGATGATGAGGACTATGATGAAAACGAAGGGAATAGAAGAAATGGTTATAGAAATGTAAGAGGGCAATACGACGAAGATGACAGGAATGACAGAAGCAGTAACAGGGGTAGCCGTGGCCATTATAACGATGATGAAGATTATGACGATCGTGGTGCAAGGAGCAGTCACAGAAATACAAGAAGAGAATATGATGACGATGAACGGGGAAGTGAAAGCACAAGGTATGGATCTGCACGTCGTTCTCGAAGAGGATTTGGTTCCATGAGTCCTGAAAGAGTAAGACAATTGGCCAGAAGAGGTGGAATGGCTTCAGGCAGAAGCAGAAGTCATGATGAATCAGATGATCGTTATGGTTCGGATAGAAGACCAACCGGCAGTAGCTACAGGAACTACGATGACTCGGACGATCGTCACAGTTCAACCAGGAGATCATCAAATGGTCGGGGAGGAAGGTCAACATCACGACGAACATCAAATGGCAGGTTTACTGATAGCAGAAATGGAACCGGTTCTTCCCGAGGTGCTCGTGGCAGGTCATCTTCCGGAACTTCAAATGGTAGAAGCAGTAATAAAAACCGGAGCAAAGGCTCATCAACAAGAAGCTCATCGGGCAATGGCAGAGGCACAGGCCGAAAGAAAAGTACTTCTTCACGTAGCAAAAGAACTTCACACTAATTAACAAGGAGAAATAGAGCGTCGGCTCTATTTCTCTTATTAATCAAATTATAAATTTTTTTTATGGCAAAGTATTCAAAAAAAGCTGGAGAAAAAGTTGAAAAGGTAATGCGTGAAAAGAAAAGAGGAACACTAAAAAGTGGTCGCAGCGGTAAAAAGGTAACCAGTCGCAAGCAAGCAATAGCGATTGGTCTTTCTGAAGCCCGTAAAGCCGGTGCAAAAGTTCCAAAGAAAAAAAGTACCAGTAAATAATAATAAAAACATCATTACTTACAATTAATTACCGTATCCGATGCCGGAAGGGCCTTCTATTTTTATTTTAAAAGAACTGATTACTCCTCTTTTTAAAGACAAGAAAATTATAAAAGCATTTGGGAATGCTAAAATTGATAAGGCCCGATTGACAGGTGAAAAGATCCTTGATATACGTTGCTGGGGAAAGCAATTATTGATATTCACTGAGGAGACAACGATCAGAATTCACCTGTTGATGTTTGGATCGTACAGTATTGATGAAAATAAAAAGCCTGCCCGAAGCCTAAGACTTGCTATTATCGTTCCGGAGCATGCTCTTTATTTTTATACTTGTTCAGTGCGATTACTGCCGGCAGATGCTGAAAAACTATATGACTGGCAGGCCGATGTGTTAAGTGATGAATGGGATCCCCAAAAAGCGAAAAAGAAATTGAAAGCTATCCCTGGCACAATGATCTGTGATGCACTACTCGATCAGCAAATTTTTTCCGGCGTTGGTAATATTATAAAAAATGAAGTTTTATACAGGATAAAATTGCATCCTGAAAATCTTATCAAAAATATCCCGGCTTTAAAACTTTCTGCAGTTGTAAAAGAGGCCCGTAATTATAGTTTTGATTTTTTAAAATGGAAAAAAGAATTCACATTGAGAAAGCATTGGCTGGCTCATACAAAAAAGACTTGCTTTAGATGCAATCTGCCTATCATTAAAAAGTATTGTGGAAAAACAAAAAGACGAACTTTCTTTTGCAGTGGATGCCAGGTAAGATATAATTAACCAGTTATGGAATAGAAATATATTTCTTTAACCATGTAGCATTTTTAATTGCTGCCTGGGTGGCCGTATTGTTAAAGAAGATATATGCTTTAGTCACCTTTCCGTTTGCAAGTATTTCATCAGCAACTGTCTTGAGATCTTTCTTTGTATAAACTGAATAATATAGCCGTGGTGTTCCGTGAAAACGATAATAAACAGTTTTATCGGTGATAATCGAATCATTTGGTAAACCCGGGTAATCAATTCCACAAAAAATAAGATTTTCTTTCTTTAATCTTATTAATACTTGCCGTGTCCACCAGCTGGCATCCCTGAATTCAATGACATTTTTGAATTCCTTGTACATGCTTTTTACGATTAGCTCCAGTCGTTCATTTGTATAAACATATTTAGGTGGTAATTGAAAAAGTACGGGTCCCAATTTTTCTTTTAATCCTTTTGCGATCAATGTATAGAAATCATCAATAAGCCTCGTGCAACCTGTAAATTTTTTATAATGAGTTATGAGGCGGGGAGCCTTAACAGCAAAAGTAAAATTAGCAGGACTAGTATTGTACCAGGCTTCCAGTGATTTCAAAACCGGGAAGCGATAGAAAGTTACATTTAGTTCCAGCGTATTGAAGGTTTCAGTATAGAACTTAAACCATTGTTTTTGGGGAAGTAATTCGGGGTAAAAAATTCCCTTCCATTCTTTATAATGAAATCCTGAGCACCCTATTTCCCATTTTATTTTAGCCATAATATCTATAACGGTTCTCTGTAAAAAAAAGAGCTTCGGCGAAGCCGAAACTCTCTTTTAAAGTTTCTGTTTCCTGCGCCAGCATTACCTGGTTCAGGTTCGATGGGTATTATCTCAGTATAAAAAATCGTTTCCGATTTTAATTTTAATCAAACACCCCAAAGAAACTTACAAAATATGTTCGAAAAAATCATGCCAGTTAAAAAAATTGTGTAAAAATGATTTCATTTTCTTGCATACTGATGGCACGATTTCCGATACGCATATAACGGAAATAAATTCTTAATCAAATGTTTTTGTATGAAAAAGATTTTTGCCTTGTTGCCAACGGTTTGTTTTATGTTATTAGCCTGTAATGATAATAAGAGTGAGACTACTGAAAATACCACAAACAGCAGTACCAGCACCAACACAAGTACAGATGCAGCTATTGTCACTACTGAAAATAAAACTAGTGTTGTAACGGACGAAAAGAGCACTGAGTTCCTTAAAAAAGCTACTAATTCCGGAATGGCTGAGGTACAAGCGGCTAAGCTTGCACAACAGAAAGCAACAATCGAAGCAGTTAAAAATTTTGCCGCAATGCTTGAAAGAGATCATACTGCGGTAAATCAGCAAGTTAAAACATTAGCGGATCAACGTAATGTGGCATTGCCTTCTACAATATCTGAGGATAAACAAAAAATGTATTCAGACATGGAGAAAATGACAGGTAAGGCTTTTGATAAGGATTATATATCAATGATGATCAAAGCTCATGGCGATGGAATTTCTCTTTTTGAAGATACAAAATCAAATGCATCGGATATTGACGTTAAAAATTTTGCTGATAAAACATTGCCGACTTTAAAAATGCATCTTGATTCAGCAAAAGCAATTCAAAAGAGATATTGGTAGGTTGGTGTCAATTTACATTCTAGACTGATTTTTAAATTATAAAACCTGGAAAATGGAAAATAAAAAAAATCCGCCACCAGATAAATCAATTAATAAAGAACCAGAGCAGGAACCCAATACATCTCCTTCTACTGGCCAGCATCAACCCGATATACAAGATGAAAGGTCAAAGACGAAACGAAATAATCAGCCACAAGGAAAAGAGAATGTAAACCCTGAAGAATTTCCAGGTAATGGTAATCCTGAAGAATATAACGATGGTGAACCGGTTGAGGAAAAATCACCACGTGCCTCAAATAGTCTTTAATGTATAAATCGATTTTATGAAAAAGATAAGTATTGCAGGAATGCTTATTTGTACAGCGGCAATTATTTATAGTTGCTCATCTCCTGCGTATGTTGAAAAGGATAGCAGCGCTAATCTATCTAATTACAAAACTTATATGTGGGTAGATGTAAAAGCAAGTGAAAACGATGCTTCAAGCCGGGCTACAGCTTTTGCCGATGTAAGCGTCCATAATTCGGTAAATGCAGAGCTTAATAAATGGGGTTGGCAGGAAGTGACAGATAATCCGGATGTATTAGTGAGCTATGATGTACTTGTAGAAAGAAACGTGGAAACACAAAGTGATCCGGTATATTCTCAACCTTATAGCCGGCTATATTATAACCCTTATACAAAGAGGTGGTCAACTATATATTATCCATCTCAGTTTTTGGGATACCAGCAATACCAGGTTCCCGTTAGAGAAGCAACAATTACCATCAACATGATGGATGCTGATACAGATAAAAAGATCTGGCAGAGGTGGACGACAGAAAGATTAAGTGGAGGTCTTAATAACCTGGATGTAAAGAAAAGCGTTCGGAATATTTTTAAAGAAGCAGGAAATGCCGCTGCTCCATAATTTTTTAAATTAATTAATAACTTTTAAAAAAATAAAACCCGGTTACACAACCGGGTTTTTCAGAGCTGCAAAATTCCGCTATTGTTACAAAAAAAAATTAACTATCCATCATACTTTTTTCCTGTTGCCAGGAATAAGCACCTTCATTTTCTGCCTTTACATTGATGGATGTTTCCGCAATTTGAGTTAAGGTTGCATCTGTATCTTCTTCTTCCTGTAACGTCTTATCCAGCAATTCAGCAGCACGATGGAGATCCATAGTAATAGCGAGTTGCACAAGTCCACCATAGGTGGCAATTTCATAATGCTCTATTTTTTGTGCAGCAATAATAAGCGCAGCATCCCGTGTCATCGTTCCGTCTTTTGTTTCGCTGATAATCGATTTTGCTTCTTTTGTTAAACCTTCTATCGCTTCACATTTTTTTCCTTCGGGTTTTTGTCCAATCAGCTGAAATACTTTTTCCAATCTCTTTACATGACGTTCTGTTTGTTTTAAGTGTTCGTCAAAGGCATCCTCCAGTTCTTCACTTGTTGCTGCTTTTTGCATTTCCGGCATTGCTTTTACCAAATGCTGTTCTGCATAATAAATATCTTTCAACTGATCTACAAAGAACTTTTCTAATAAAGAAGTTTTATTAGTCTTATGGCTGGCATCTTTTGTACCATTGGTACTGCCATTGCTCTCAGTACTGGTTTTCTGATTTTTCATACGCTTATTGTTTATAAATGTGTCTTTCGAAAATTTATTACCAAATATTGCTGCGTCCGCTTCGCCTGCCAGGATTATTTGAACTACTTCTTCTTCCCATCCGGGAGCTTCCGCTATTTCCGCTCTTGCGACTTCCTTCTGAACGATCATAATCGTCATCATAACGCCGTGTTTGCCTTTGGCCTCTTCCTAAATATTGATCTTCTGAATAACCGCGATTGCTTCTGCGACCTTCGTTGCTACCAGTTCCCCAATTGCTGTTTGAAGTACTTCCATATTGGTTTCTTGAAGATTGGCTACGTCCACTTCCATATCCATAATCAGAGCTGTCATCATATCCAGATCCCATTCTGCTGCGATTGCTATTTCCACTATTTTGTCTTCCGGAATATTGGTCACGATTTCTGTCTCCATAACCATAATTACCACTATATCCTGACCCCATCTCCCGGCTCATGCTGCCAAAACCTCTTCTGGAATAAGAGTTTCCCGTATTGCGATCTTCAAATTCATCGTCATAGCCGTATCCTCTGCCTTGATTTCTTCTCTGTCCCGTACCCCAATTCCCTGAATCATCATAATCTTCAAAGTCATCCTCATACTCGCTTTCGGAACGCATGCCCCTGCGTCCGCTTCTGCCACGATCATAATCATCATCTTCATCCCAGTCATGTTGGTTATGACCGGAACTCATATAACGATTTCCCTGATCTTCATTGTTGTCCTCATCATCATAATCTTCATACTCGTTTTCATACTCATTTCTGTTTTGACTTCGACCTCGTGTTTGACGACTTCCGAGGCTGCTGCGTCGACGTTCATCGGAATCCATTGTTCCGAATCCCTGGCTTGAATTTCTACGTGTTGTCATGACCTGAATTTTAAAAAATTAATGAATGAGATATCGTGAAACTTTTCACAAACACTATGCCTTAGGGAATTTACGTTTAGAATAGAATTGATGAACTTATTGAAGTAACAATAAAAAAAAATACACAAGGTTATTGTGTATTTTTTTCCTCGATAGGATTTTCAACTTAAATTTTTATTGTTGCTGAGTCGTTTGAAAACTTTTTAATTTATTGTAAAGAGTTTTACGATCTATCTTTAATAACTCCGCCGCTTTTTTCTTATTGAAATTTACTTGTTGCATCACGGACATGATTGTATAAAACTCCGCTCTGCTTGCTGCGCCTTTCAAAAGATCTTTATTCGGGAAGTTTTCAGGATGTGGAGCTAATCCTTCGAATTGATGCATCGGTTGTTCAAAAGGAGAAGTCGGTGCATGATGTGCTGGTATATGGTGAACAATTTCCTGTGGTAAGGTCGAAACGGCAATTTTTGCATCTGAAGGTGTAAGCAATACTGCGCGGCGAACAACATTTCTGAATTCCCTCAGGTTGCCTGGCCATGAATATTCAAGAAAAATATTCAGCACGTCTTCATTAAAACCACTGATATTTTTTCTTGTTTCTTCATTTGATCTTTCCAGGAAAAATTCTGCTAATGGAATAATATCTTCACGTCTTTCACGCAATGGAGGAAGATGTATTGAAAACTCGTTCAAACGATGATAAAGATCCTCCCTGAATTTTCCTTTCTTGTAGGCATCATTCAAATTCTCATTCGATGCTACAATAATGCGTACATCTGTAGGCGTTTCTTTATTGCCACCAACACGTTTGAATTTCCTTTCCTGTATTACTCTTAATAACGCGGCCTGCACGCCGGCAGATAAATTACCAACTTCATCTAAAAACAACGTGCCGCCTTCTGCTAATTCAAAATGGCCTTCTTTATCCTGGATGGCGCCGGTAAATGATCCTTTCACATGACCAAAAAGTTCACTGCCTGCCAATTCTCTTGAAAGAGTTCCGCAGTCGAGTGCTACAAATGGCTTATGACTCCGTTCACTAAGATCATGGATCAAACTGGCGATAACTTCTTTTCCTGTTCCGCTTTCACCATACAGCAGAACGCTATAATTCGTGCCGGCAATTATATTAGCCTGCTCATGTAAAAAAACTGATGCAGGTGATTTGCCTTTATAGAAATCTAAGCTTGGTTTCTTTTTTGCTCCTGATCCGGTTTCAGTTGATTGTCCCGAAACGGCAGCTTTTTCTTCACCTCTGTTCAATAAATTATTTAAGATTGAAAGCACTTCGTCGGGAATAAGCGGCTTTGTGATATAATCAAAAGCGCCTAATTTAATTACTTCAACTGCTGTTTTTATATCTGAGTAGCCCGTTATTACCAATATACGGACGTGGGGATCTTTTGCTTTAAGCCCTTTGATAAGCTTGATGCCATCCATATCATCAAGCCGGTAATCCGAGATCACCACATCAAAGTTTGCGGGATCATATAAAGCAATGCCCTTTGCTCCTGAATGAGCTGAGCTGGTCTCAAATCCATTCTTATTTAAAAAGCGACTAAGCAGTAAGCATAAGTCAATATCGTCATCAATAATAAGTGCTCTTTTTGCCATTTGAAGGGGGTTTAACTTTGGGAAATATTCACCTCACATTTTTAACTTAAATCATGCCAAATCTATTCTTACTAAATTACTAAATGATTTTCATCTCTGGTGTTTGGCAGTAAAATTGCCCTTTTTACGATGTGAAAAGGAGATGATTTATAGTGAAAAGTAACAATGACAAAACGAATCCTATACTGAAAACTAAAGAGCTGATCGACCCGGAAAGAAAAAGAGCTTTGATAGTTGATGACGAAACAGATATATGTTACCTGTTAAGTAATATATTGAAGCAAAATAACATACAGACAGTATTTGCCGGCAGCCTTGCCGAAGCCGACAGAATGCTTCAATCTCCTAACCTCTTTTATTATGTCTTTCTTGATAACCATTTACCTGATGGATTAGGGATTAATCAGATAAAGCGTTGGAAAGAGAAATTCCCTTTTATCCATTTAATAATGATCACTGCACATGATACTTATGAAGAAAGGAAGAAGGCCTCAAAAGATGGAGCTGACGATTTTATTTCAAAACCTTTTTCAAAAGAAGTTATACTAAATTCTATAGTTCCAACATCGGACTGATTGGTGGGGAGAAAAGTCTACATTTTATTCATCTATTTTTAATGTCACAATGAAAAGGCTTCCTTTTCCGACCTTGCTTTGAACAGCTATCTTGCCCCGGTGGCTCATTATTATGTTCTGGCAATTAGTAAGACCGAGTCCATTGCCCTTGGATTTGTTCGTAAAATAAGGTTCAAATAGCTTTTGCAACGTTTCATCATCCATCCCATTTCCATTATCTTCTATTTCAATGATGCAATGATCACCAGCACTTTTTGTTCTTAGGGTAAGAATGCCTTTATTTTTTTCCATTGCTTCTATGGCGTTCACGATGATATTTAAAAAGGCGATTTTGGTTTTTTCTTCGTCGATCGATACATCGCAAATATTATCAGCATATTTTTTTTCTACTTTAACCTGGCTGAGGTCAATGCGGTCAGATGCCATTTCAAGGGCTTTATCAAGGACCTTATTGATATTTGTTTTTTTAATATTCAGTTCTATAGCTTTGGTTGCATTTAGCAGGTCGGAAATTAGTTGATTGATCCGAATACCGTTCCTGCTTATCATATCTAGCAGCATCGAAGATTCACTATTCTGAATAGCCATTTCCTGTAACTGTTCCGCTGCTAATGAAATATTAGTTAATGGGTTTCTTACTTCGTGTGCTATCGTTCTTGCAACACGGCCAGTCGCAGTAAATTTTTCCATGCCTTTCAATTCTCTCACTTCGGCATCCATTCTTTTTAATTCTTCGATCTTTGTCTCTAATTCTTGTTGGTATTGGATATTTTTTTTAGTTGACTCATCCCTGGCGGCACTTTCTTTAATATATGTAAACAGGGAGTATAGAATTGCAATTATGGAAGTAATAAGGGATATGAAGATGATGATCTGTGTGGTCTTAAATGATTTAGTGAGATTATCTTTTCTTTCAGCCATTAATTTTTCCTCACTTGCAATAAAATGTTGGGTATGGATCCTGATACTGTCTAAAATTGATTGTCCCCTTCGCCTGTTGAATTCAACCTCAGGCGTTGTTTGCTCTCCGGCTAATTGAAAAGCGGCAATGTTGTTTTTCATTAACGAAAGCCTAAGATCAATTAACTGTTTAATTGTATCAAGCTTCGCAAGTTGGGTCTTATTTTTTGCCTCTAATGCTTTGAGTTCATTATAAGCCAAATTTATGTTTTCCTGGTTTTCACGATAGGGCCTTAAGAATGCCTGATCTTTTGTAATATAATAACCACGTACGCTGGTCTCTGCTTCCACTATGGAGTTTTTTAATTCTCCAATTTGGTTTTCAGCTTTATAGCTATTGGTTACCCAATCATATTCTCTTTGAACGGTCCAAGTAGATCTAAAAATGAAAAAGTAGGAGATCATCAATAAAACAAAAGCAATTATATAACCCGATTTTATTTTTTTTCTTAAAGGCATTACTATGTATTTATATAACTACGTTCAATATTAGTAGTGAGCATAGTTAATAATATTCTCAAGCATTAAGTCTCAGCTCGGAAATTCCCTCAGCAAATTAGGGTTTTATAAGAGAAAGAAAATAAGGTTGCTGAATGAATGTGGATTCATAGCTTTTCTGTAAATTCTTATCAATAATGTTGAAGAAATTCAGCGGAATTACATAAGGTCTATCAC